>CANQVR010000001.1 GCA_947627375.1 uncultured Bacilli bacterium
AACTGGTGGCTCCAGCGGGAATCGAACCAGCGACACAGGGATTTTCAGTCCCTTGCTCTACCGACTGAGCTATGAAGCCAAAATATAATGGCGGTTCCTACGGGACTCGAACCCGCGATCTTCTGCGTGACAGGCAGACGTGTTAACCAGCTGCACCAAGGAACCAAATTGGTTGCGGGAAGAGGATTTGAACCTCTGACCTCTGGGTTATGAGCCCAACGAGCTACCGGACTGCTCTATCCCGCGATGTAAATTTAAATGGCGGAGGAAAAGGGATTCGAACCCCTGCGCCGATTGCTCGACCTCCTGGTTTTCAAGACCAGTCCCTTCAGCCAGACTTGGGTATTCCTCCGTTATGGTGCCTAAGGCCGGACGTAAATCCCCTTGGCAAAACTACTATATCATTATATTATATAGTTTGTCAACGATTTTTTTCCATTTTTTACTCTATTTTTCCGTCCATTTCACCCACTTCGGAGTAATTTTGGAGTAATTTTGTTAATAAAATTATGCAATGTAAATATTTTAGAAAAAGAGTAAAAAAGAAACAATACTACTATTATTGTGTTAAACAAAAAAAGATAATCTATCATAGTAATTGTAATAATTGTAAGTATAAAGAATACAAGATTTATAAACCTATTAAGAAAAGAACATATAAGCAATCTAAGAAAGAAAAAACACGATATAGTATAATTTATACTAATCTAAATAAATGTGCTGAATGTGGCTCTATATATAATATAGAAAGGAACGAAGTTTTTGAGGGGGCTTATAGAGGACGATCTATTAAGTATGGCATGATTGCGCCATTTTGTCATGATTGCCATAATAGGTTTCATAATGATTATGAAATGAACCTTAGATACAAAGTACGTTTTCAACAAGAATTTTTAAAAAATCATACCAGAGATGAGTTCATAAATATTTTTAAACAAGATTATATTTATATACAAAAAGTTCACAAAAACGATTGATTTATTTTCGTATGTATGATATTTTTAAACAAGAGATATGATCTTAATAGTTAGGTGCACATCTCCGCTATATATTTTAAATATGTAGTTAAGGAGGTGATGCCTATGCCGCACTATATATTTTTAACTTTAAGGTATTTCTAAATGGAATATTTAATAGTTGCGGTTATTATCTTAGTAGTTATACTGCTTATGATAATAGCCGTTAAGAAATAATAGGGGGTAAAAAGACAAAAGCACCTAACTTCAAAAAATGAAGTTTAAGGTGCTATCCAAAAAAGCGGAGACACACCTAACGACGAAAATTAGGTTGTATCTCTTTTTTATTTTATGAAAGAACATAAAATAAATACATTTTTTCAAGAAATGTTTATTATTATACAACATTTCCTAAAAAAGTCAATATAGAATGAGAAAAAATAGTATAATTACTAACCACACAGCTACTATCTCATATATTAAATATAACACAATTTATGAAAAAGTAAATACTTTTAATGAAAAATATTGAAAATTATAGTCAATTATTAAAAAATATGAACTTTTATAACATAAAAAAAGACTTAAGAAATAATTAAATCTCTTAAGTCCTTTTAATTGTTAGATACTTCATAAAGAGGTCCACAATCGCACCTAAATCTCACTCCATCAGCTTCAAGTGTTGCTACACCATTTTTTAGATATTTAGTAGGTAAATCAGTTGCTACTACATTAAATATTTTATCACAGGTCCAATAACCTCCTACTCTTAATACCCCATTATAATTTGGATTAGATCCATCAGCATTACACGTTGCTAAAGGCCCACATGGAATATAATCATTAGCATCACATGGAGCACCATAACAAGTAGCATAACTCCCTACTGCGCCATTTGGATATTTATCATTAGGTTTTATTACTTCATTAATTTTAAATACTCCATTGAATTTAACCTTGGATCCTACTCTTATTATTTGATCTGCTCCACTGCTAGAAGTACCACCATTTAATTTTTGCTGCACTTTGTTTACAAAAGTATTCCAATCACAAGGATTGCCTCTTCTAATATCATAAGGGCAATCTTTACCAGTCCAATGATTATGCTGATAAAGATAAGCACTCGCATTACTTACACCATATCTTTGCAGTATTTGTGCACAAAGCTCTGCAGCATTTTCAGTAGCCTGCAGAATATTACCATCAGAATTATCACATATTTCAATATTTATAGTTTTCATGTTACCATCACCACGACCATCGCCTGCACACCACGCTACTTCGTTTTCAGGTATACATCTAACTGCTCTTGTATCATCAATTACATAATGCCAAGAGGTATAATTACTCTTCCAGCTACCCCTTAATAGATTAGCATGAGCTATTGCGTTAGCTCCTTTATTCCAATTTGATGTGTTGTGAACTGTTATTCCTCGAAATCCAGTTCTTGAAAGTCCTGAACGACAATTATATCCTAAAGGCGCTAGCATTTCGATTATTTCCATTTTATTCATCATCTCCCTTGCCGTCTTCAATTATTCCATTTTTTATTCCATCTAAAAAAGCTTCCTCATTTGAAAGCTCTGCGTGTTTTTCAAAAGTAGCCATGATTACCATTCCTCCTTTTCATCATTATATTTTTTAGTAGAAATGCCAAGTAATACTCCTAAGAATGTATCTATTGCTGTAATAGTTCCAACTATCTCTTCACCATAAGGTAAGTGCCAAATACTTGCTAATGCAAAATATAAAGTTCCAAGCGCTGGTAAAACTATTTGTGCTATATATTTCAATTTATCATAAGTTTCATTCTTCATTATTATCATCTCCTTCTTTTACATCATTTAATATATATTTTTCACACAACTTTTTTGTATAACTATCATAGCCTTTAGCTAAATAACTATCGCACACTTCTGCTCTTTCAACTTTAGGTATTTCTCTATTCCAAATAATGGACTTTTGTGCTAATTTAGTAGTTGATTCTAAAATCTCATTTTGATCATTAAACCATGTCCCTATCTTCCAAAAGCCACCTAAAATCACTGTCAAAATAGTTGTGAGTAATATAAAATATTTCCAATTTTTTTCTAAATTAGACATAAATTTATCCATTTACAGTGCTATCCTCCTTTTTGTTTTATATATTATTTTTTTGTATATTCTGCAACAATATAAAATGTTTCTAAAATATTATTAGCATACGCCTTTTGTTCTATTCCTATTTGCGTAGAAGATATGTATAACATTATATCTACGTCACTTGTTGTTGGATAAGGAAGCGGAAACCAAAAAGTGGTTGGCGCAGGTTTGCAAAATCCATACAACTTAATAGGAACATCAAAATCAGATATGTTATGATTAATATAATATTTATTATTACTGAATTGCGGATTCTTAAAAGTAAAAACTTTTCTATAAATATCTTTATCGTCAACCCACTTTTGTCCTGTTTTTATTTCTTCGCTTATAGAAAATTTACCCGAATTCTCATATCTAGGAATTCTTGGATTTAATATTTCTCCTGCTTTATTTTTCAATACATTTAATGCCATATTATCGGCTTATATTTTTCTCTTTTTTTAAGAAATATGATTTTTTAATTTTATACCGTAAACGCCTGTTAGGTGTCCAGTTCCAAAGGCTGCCTTGAATATATTACTTATATTTATTGAAGTGTCAGTATCAAAATATAGCTCAATAGTAATATAAGCACTTGCTTGTTCCATATAACATAAATCTATCATTTGAGTTGATACAATCATAGTTTGTCTTATGAAATGAAGCTCCCCTTTTTCAACTATTGTAGGAGTGTTTGACGCACTTATTTCTATAGCAATTATGTCATAATTTCTTATACTATCTTTTAAATTAATTTTTCCAGTAGTTGTTTGATTGCCACTCCATAATTCATATATTCCATGTTTTTCATATCTAGGAATTCTTGGATTTAATATATTTCCTAACTTGTCTTTCAATACATTTAATGCCATAATTATTCATTATCGGCTATATGCTTATGGTATAGGTACTAATTTAACTATAATGCATCTTGCATGTTCTCCACCTGAATTTGATAAAGTCCTAGCAAATGTATAACTTATATTTTTTTTACATTTCCAAACACCTCTTGCAATAAGAGGTCTACTTGCTGTATTACCACCCGCTTGTATATTGGTGAAAGAGAATATTTCCTCAGCATCTCCTACAGTATTTACTATATTAATTCTATTATCTCCTCCATTGTTTCCCCAAGTAGCGCAATCACACATTATTTCTGCATAACAATTGAATTTTGGTGTGAAAGTGATACTTTCATTAGTAGACGTTATATATTCAATCGGCTTTTCATACCTTGGGATATGTGGGTTTAAAATATTTCCTAACTTGTCTTTTAGTACGTTACTCATAAACATACCTCACTTTTAAAAGAAGAGAAAAACTATTTTTAAGCCTTTCCCTCCTTTCTTGAGGAGTTAGTCGATAATACGACCCCCCCCCGTTAATTTTTAGTAAACTTTTCATAATTTATCACTTTCCTTTCTTTTTTAATCTGAAGCAGCAATTGCTGCTTGTAATTCTTCATCAGTACATGTACTATAAACAACTACATCATCAAAATTAAAATTTGCAATGTCTTCTACTTTTTCTTCTAACGTAGTTACTTTAGTCTTTAAAGCTTCTTCTGATTTTTTTATTTCATCATCCTTTTTAGATAATGCATCTGCTTTTTCGGTTATAGTTTTATTCAACTCAGTTACCTTTTCTTCCACTTCAGTTGCATCATACATTTTCCTTGCAAACTCTAAACTAATCTCCGTATCAGTCGCCTTTACATTAATATCTTCTGATTTTTTTAAATTCCTTGCCATATCAACTTATCCTTTCTATTTAACATTTTTAATGTATTCATCAATTGGTACTCCATTAATTTGTACTCTGCCACCTTTTCTTTCGTCATAAGCTCCACCAATTGATACACAATTTTTGTATATTGCAATAGCTGGACTACCAGCACCGAGCAAAGTATTGCCACTTATATTCTCACTTAACTCATCATTTAAAATTACTTCAATAGTAAAATTACTCTCTAAAGTAAAACCACTAGCTCCTAAATCACCTTGTATTTGTTGCTCACAAGTAAAATCATTATTATTTGTTTTTACATTAAGTGTTGTGTTGCCATTTATCCACTCACTTGATCCTTCTCTTTTATATCTATAAGAAAAAGAAATGGTATTAGCTTTTACACCAAAATTACCATTCCAAAATTTACCTGAAAATTTCAAAACAACATCTTGCGATGTACCATTTTTTCTTTCAGCAGTTATACTTGTAAAATAAGGTTTAATATAGTTTATAAAATTTGTTTGTTCTACATTTTTAGTAGATATTTCAGTATTACCTCTGCTATCATATACAGTAAGTGTCATAGTTGGAGTTGTAATTGCATTTATTGTTAAAGTTTCTTCATAATTTGTAGTTTCTATAAATTGATTAGCATTAGTAAATCTATATTTAGATATAGTAGCTTTCTTTATAGCAGTTGCTGATGAAGTTATATTAGCAGTAGCATTTGAATAACCATTTATAAATTTTTTATTATCTCCAGTAAGTGCAACTGTTTTTTTATTACTATCATGAAAATCCCACTCACCTAAAATTGGATTAGCATTAACCATACTTATTGATCTATCAAGATATGATACAAATTGTCTATTGTTTGAATATAACAAATATCTTAATGTTGCAGTATTAGTATTTTTTAAATATTCTCTTATTGTATCTCTTTCGTCAGAAGTCAAATTAAATGTATAAGATCCTGTATTTGCTATCCTTCTACTGAATAAATGTGTATTAGTCGGATTTATTTCTAACTCTGCTATTAAATCAAAATTTCCTGGATTAGAAAAATTAAAACTTGGATTCTCCTCGTCAGTAACATTATTAGCGCTAGTCATATTAGCTTGTCTTAAAATTCGTGGTAGTGTAAGTGTACCTCCACAATCTCCATTGACATAAGTAGTCCTAATACTAGCACCAATATAAGCATTAAAATTACCATTTCCATCATGTCCAAGAGTAAAATCTCTTTGAATAATAACATGATCTCCACGATTATATCTTGTGCCTATTCCTTGAAGTCCGCTTGTGTGAACAGATGCTGAACCACTTGACCAATTTATGTAATAACCTGTAACATGAAGTATTCCATAAAATCTAACAGTTGAATAATTACCTATCGTATTTTGCCCTAATAAATCATAAGCAAGTTCATAACTTGCTGTACTTGCTAATTGTACTATTCCTAATCTTGTTGCCATATTAGATTTCCTCCTCTATTCCAGTTATCCAAGTTTGATTGCCAACTTTCATTACCAATAATCCTGATATCTGAGCTATACCTTTAACTTGCAAATCATTTGTAATTATTCCTTTATCCGTAAATTCACTTATAACTTTATTTGTATTTTTATTAAGTATTCTAGTTCCATCAGCGTCTGCTCTAAAATATGTATTCATTGAACTTGATTCTATTTGAATACCTTTACCTATTTGAACAGTATCGGTAGTTGTTTCATTTATGCTATGACAATATGGTTGTAATACATAACCAGGATTACCCATTAAATTACATATATAACAACTTGCATCACTATCACTGTCAAAAGTAATTGTAAGAGTATTATCTTTTACTTCTATTGTCCTTGAAAAATCATAGTAATCACCAAAAGCTTCCTCATACTCTTCATCAAAATAGTAAATATTATCTTCTTCCCAAATAACTGGCTCATCTTCATAATCAATTCTATATTTATCATTATCTAAAAATAGATCGTATTTAACACCATTGATTGTTACTGAGGTATTGGATAAAAATTTTAATTTTTTATAAAGAAAACCAATTGTATATATACCATTTTTTAAGTTTGTCACAACTTGAGTATGTTTACCATTGTTGAGTAACCAACAACTCATTTCTCCTGTTACCATTTGAATATTAGTGTTTGTATAAGGTTCTGCTGTTGTATCGTCCCAATAGTCAAGTCCAAAAAGTCCAATAGAATTCATAAATATATTGTTACCGGAAGTAGATTTAATAGTAAATTCTGAACCAGTTATATTTTGTCTTAAATTAAATACTTCTTCTGATATTAATTGCCTATTTCCATCCTCATCTATATAATACTTATTATCTTCTACTTGCGTAGTTATATCATCTACTGTCTGAGTTACATTACTTAGATTTTCTCGAGTAGCACTTACATCAGTTACTACTCCTTCTATAACTTGATCTTGTTTGTTAACTCTTATTTCAGTATTTCTTACTTCTTTAGCAAGTGGACTCTTATATTGATATCGTGACTGTGTTTTTGTTTCAGCACTAGATTTAACAGTTTCTTTTATTCCACCATCAACTTGTAAAGAATAATTCAATACAATAGTATCGAATTCCTGTTCTTCATTATTCCTTATAGTTACAATATCACCAATTTCATACCAACCATGACCTTCTACACTTAAATCACTAGGATGAAATTTAAAGCCATGTAATCCATCATATATTTGTTTAATTACGTCTTCTCTTTTTGCATCTAAAAATTGGTTATTATCAATTCTAAATTCAGTAAGACCGTTTTCTTTAATACTTTCTTCATCTTTCTCAAAGATATCTTCTCCAACTACTGGATCACGACCTAAAATCACATAGTTAATTTCACCATATAATTCTTCTATTTTAAATGTTTTTAGATTATTATAAGTTAAAACCTCTAAACTTTCTTTTTTTATTGGATTAAAATAAACTTTATCATCTTGACCGATTATACACATAGAACATGTGACTTCTGCTATTTGAGTTAATATATCACGATACGTTGTATCAGTTATATTTTCCCATAGTTCTCTATCTACGGTTATATCTCCATTTAACAAAGTTTCGTTTCCAAGTTCTAAGTTACATGCTTCGCATATTTTTTTAGTATAAGAAAATATATCAATTGGATATTCCATTTCTATAACTTCATAATTAATCATTGAGTTAATCATCTTATCATATCCAATTATTTTAGTCGTTTCTTTATCTTCTGAAGTAGATGTTTCGGTTATTAAAAATGAACCATAATCAATATACTCAAACTCATTATCTACTGTTCTTACTCCTACAAAAACTTTAACCCACTTATCAAGTAAAATTTCACTATTTAAATATGATACTTCTAGTTTTCTCATTGCTGTTTTACAAATAGTTGTTTCTGCACTTAATTTTAAATCTATTAGATAATTGCTAGAAGATATTTTTGTACCATCATCAAGTAATAAATATGCATCCAATTCTTTAACTGGTTTTGTCATTGCTTCTTTAAATTTATCACTTATATTAATCATATCTAATAGCTCCTTTTTGAAACAGGTACTAAACTAACTGACATTTTTTTATAAAGTCCTCTATGTTTATCTAATATATCGGGCTCATAATCACTAGCATAATATTGAGCTATTGTTGTTCCATGTACTCTTACATCAAAAAACTCGACTGTAAAATATGCTTGGTCGAGTAATTGTGAAATAAGTGACATTTCATCTTCAGTAGTAATGCCTATTTCTAAACTAATTTTAGGAAAGATACCGATGAGGGTAGCTCTTACATCTCCATTCATATTTCTATCAGCATCTTTCCATAATTTATTACGTCCAACTTTGTATGTAACTAATTTTGGTATTTTAACACCATTAATTTTTAGTAAGTCTCCGCTATATATCATAGATTAAATGTCACCTCCCCATTGGTTTCAAATAATTTTTTATTTGTACCGTCTATTACCTTATCAATAAGAGTATCATCGCCAACATTGATAGTAATATGTTGAGGTGAATCATTATTTCCAGTATTTATTTTTTCAGCTAAATCATCCATCCAACTTGTATTTCTTTCAAGCGGAATTACTGCTTCTTTACCAGCCTCACCAATAATTGCAGACGTCGGTTTATCTACAACTCCACCTTCTGCTAATTTAGGAATTTTTGGTATATTAATACCTTTTCCTCCAACACCAGGTACCCAATCCGGTACCTTAATATGATTTAATCCTGCAATAAAAGAATTTATAGCATCTATTATTACATTAATAGGGAATTTAGCTAATCCAATTAAAGCATTAAACACACCTCCGAATATATCTTTAATTCCATTCCATGCTTTACTCCAATTACCAGTAAATACTCCAGTAATATAGTCAACCAAACCACCAAGAGTTTGGAAAATACCTCCTACAGTATCGTAGATAACTGCCAATATACTTCCTAAAACTCCAATAACTAAATTGCTTAACATTGACCATGCTGGTGATAGTGTGTCTAATAAATAAGATACAATTGGTTGTATGAATTTATTGTATATTTCTAAAGCACCATTAACTAATTTACCTACAAAATCTATGACATTATCTATCATACTTTTTAAATGTTCATCCCAAAGCCAAGATAAAGTCTCTAAAAATGGAGTAACAATTGGTTCTAACACATCATCCCAAATTTTTTGAAATAATTCTATTGTTTTAACGCAGAATTCTCCTATATTGTCAACAAGTGGTTTACCATATTCGTTCCACTTTTCAACTAACATTCCAGTGAAATCTGCCCATATATGTGTGATTATTTGTAAATATGGATCAATTGCATCCTGCCATATAGAATTAAATACTCCACTTATTCCATCTATAATTTGTGGACCCCAAGTATTTATTCCTTCTGCCACATCAGTCCATATATTCGTAAATAATGTAGATATATTAGTAAGAATAGTAAAAACATTATCTTGTATGTTTGTCCACGTCATACTCATGTTGTTGAATAAATCCGTTCCTAATCTTATTGCTAAATCTTTTACAAAATTAAATTGAGCTTCCAATAACTTAACATAAGCTTGAACAGGTTCACTATTCCAGATGTCTTTTAAAACGTTACCAACACCTTTAAAGACACCTTTTAAATATTCTGCTATTTCATCTGCTTTGGACTTGGTATTGTCTAGTCCAGTATCAAAACCACTTAAATCCATGTCTCCAATACCAGTGCTACCGCCACCAGAACCACCGCCTGATCCACTATCATCATTATTAGCTTCGTTTAAAACATTCATTTCATCAAAAGAAGCAAGTCCATTTAATTCTTTTTTTAGTTTTTTAGCTGAACCAGTAGCTTTGTCTAATCCTCCGGCTGTTGTTCCTCCTGCTGTACTTCCTAAATTAGCAACTGATTTTTTTACACTATCTACGTTCTTCTTCGTTTTCATACCAAATAAACTTGCAACTGAATTTACTGCCCATACACATGCTTTAACAAATCCAGCAATGTATGGAATCACTGCATTTATAACTCTTGCAATTCCTTGAAAAAAACTTGCGATATTAGAACGACCTATTGCATTTATAATTTCAGCTATTCCTCTAGTAAATGCTGTCTTCATGTTAGTAATTGATGTCCCTATACCACCGGTAGAATTAAAAGCTTGTTCTTCAAAAGATTGAAAACCATTTACTCCCTCATGATTAAGTTCTACTATAGTTTTCATAAAGTCATTCATAGATACTTTTCCATTACGAAGTTGTTCTCCTAATTGATCAGCACTAACATATCCCATAGCTTGAGCTACTTGTTTTAATTGACCTGGCATTGCTTGTTGTAAGCTTCTCCATTCCATCATATCCGGTTTTCCTTTTGCATAAGCTTGAGATAATTGCTCAAGCGCTGATTGTTGTACTTGTGCTGACATACCACCAGCTAAAACTGCATTATTTAAAGCAAGAAACATTTCCGTACTTGCTTTTACATTACCATTCGCACTTGTGAATTGTTGTACTGATGCTGCTGCACTATCAAGAGTTGTAGGTAATCCTGTTAATTTATCACTAAGTCTATTTATAGAAGCTTCTGCATCTTCACTTCCTACTCCTAAATTAGACATTACATTAGTAAAATTATTAAGTATATCTACTCTAGATACTGCTCCATCTAGACTTCCCGAAATCATTTGTATTCCTTTGCTTAATAATCCTGTTACAACGTTAGCTTTTAAAAATGAACTAAACATGCTACTACCTGATTTATTAGCTTTGGTTTGTAGTCCTTGGATGTCGCCTTGCACTTTCTTCATTTCACTACGTATACTATCCGTATTGGCTGTTATTAAGACTTGTAATTCATCTATTGTCATTTTTTAATAACACCTCCTAACAAAATCGTATTTCTCATTGCTATACTCTCTAAATCTTCACTTGTATGAGAAATAGATTTTCTTTCTTGTTCTTCTAAAAATGGAATTTTGGGATATTTTTTTGGATCGTTAAAAGCATAAGCTATATATTTACCTAGCATATAATTAAAATTGTCCTTTTCTCTTATTCTTTCTTTTTCTCTTTTTAGAAAGACTTTTTGGTGTTTTGCATATAATTTTGGAGTTAAAGTCCAAAAATAACCAATATCTAACCCAATAAATATTGCCTCTTCTTCTAAATCTCTCCATTTATCGCCAAAATAAATTATAGATTTTCCATTTTTTCTTGTGCTTCGGTTAGACGTTTGTTCTTCATCGCACGTATTTTCTCCACATCTAACCTCCTTGATAAAAAACCATCTTTTATCAGAGCTTCAGTAATATCTAAAAGCAAGTCATCTTTTTCTCCATCTTTTAAATAATCGTCTATTACATTCATTGCAACATTCTTACTTACTCCATGGACTCCATTTTCATCAATAAGTCCTTTTTGAATAAATAAAGATAGCATACTAATGCTCGAATCAGATACACAATTTTCAATTGGTACTTTTCTCATTTGTTCTATTTCATCTACTTTTGTAGCATTATATTTTAAATTTAATTCCATAATCTTTCTCCTTTTCTTTATAAAAAAATAAAGGGAGGTATCTCAACCTCCCAGTAATTAGTCTTATTCACTTGCTGATGGTGTATATACTGGTATACCACTTACACGTAAGCTTGCACTAAACCCTACTAATCCATCAGGTGTTGCTTCTGCTGTTTTAAATGATTTAACAAAAGCCTTTAATTCCCATTTAGCACCACTTGGGAAAGTAACTGTCCAAGCTTCAGTAGATCCTGATTTAATTAAAGCCATCATTTTTGCAACAGTTTGTTCATCGTTAGTCTTTTTGATATAACCACCAAGACTAACTTCTCCTGCATCAATATCACCTTGCATGAATTCTTTAGCTCTATCGGGACTATCTAAAGTAGTAACATCTTGTTCATCAGCTTCAACACCAATTTCACCAATTGATGTTAAACTTCCAACTTCCCAGTCTTCACCCTCTTGACCACTTTTAGTTTTGGTTAATTTTGTACCAATAGCTTTTATATCGGTATCTAAACTTTTATTTTCCATTAGTATTCTCCTCTCTTATCCTTATTTAATAAATCTTGTATTAATATGAAAAACATTCCCTATATTAGGAATGTCTGCACTAAAACTTAATTTATAGAGATTTTCTCTCATAATGCTTTCTACTTCATTTAATACTTTGCTAGCTGTAACACTGTCCTCAGCCCATATATCAATGATAACTTCAATTGATTGATTAATAATTTCATTACTTAAATCAAGATCAACACTATTATCACTAACATAAAAAATGATGGCTGGTAATTCGTTAAAAGTATCCGGTTGTATTTGTGATACATAATAATCTAAACTTTTCAGTATGTTATATATATCTTCTTTTGGTAAATACATTTTTTATCCTCCTTTAATACTTGATCGTACATTTTCTTTTAAGCTATCTTTAAACATTTGCTTTATACGTCTTTCATTGTTTTTAAGTGCTGGATACATAAATGGTTGGGCTTTTTGTCCACGTGTAACATAAAAAGTTTCTCCTCCATCGGGTGTATATACCCATGGGGTATTACGATATGATAGATTTAAACCTTTTACTTTATATGGATAACTACCACTACCTTTTATTCCAGTACCAAACTCAACGTATGGTGCATATTCTAAACTTGTATAGACTCTTCCTTTAGTGCTTTTATTATTTTTTTCAACACTCATGTGAATAGAGTTTTTTAAAGCACCTGTTTCACTCGGCGCTAAAAGTTTAGCTTGTGCTTCAACCAATGAAACTGCTTTTTTCATTGTTTCTTCAACATTTAAATTACCAAGCTTATCTAATTTTTTTATTAAACGATCAGTATTTTTTATAGTTACTGCCATTTTGTACCTACAACCAACAAGTGACTATCACTAGGTATTCTATCTACTACTTTATAAATTATTTCTTGATATTGAATTATGTCATTTACTTTAACATTCTCAAAATCAGTAGTAATAGATATATCTATCTCATAATCTAAACCATAGTCTTCTTGAATTCTTTTACAACTAGAAAAACTTACATTACCTTTAAAAGTATCTTTTACATCATAGCCCTTTGTAGTTACTCCTCCTTCTTTATCAATAGTACTTTTTTGTTCTAATATTGATATTTCTTTATCGTAAAATACACTAGCTATTTTGTTCTTCATTGTCTTTGGAATGTACAACGTTGACCCTCCTATAACGTGCTAATAAAGAAGAAAAACCAGTGAACAATTCTTCATCACTGGCTGTTGTAAAATATTTTTTTACTTCATTACTATAAGATATAGACTGACCATTGTCACTTATTGATACAATGTTCTCTTCTATTCCTGTATTATCTTCCTTACTTATTTCTACCTCTTTAAGACACTTTTTAAGTCCAGTGTTAATTACCTTTGCTAGTACACGGTATAATTCTTTAGGAATATCATCTCTTCTCAAATATAACATTACTCTATCTAGCATTTCTTCTATAACAAAATCAATTAAACCTGTATTATTGTTTTCTATTTCATCAATATTAGTATTTATAATTTTTAAGTATTCTTTTATTTTTTCTATTGCTTCTTCCATATAAATACCACCTCAACTTTTCTATTCACTAGGACTTAATGTTAGTCCTGTTAAATCCAACACTTTATTTGTTTCACCATTTTTCAAAGTGATTTTTTGAGTGTTGGAATGTAATTGAACTACTAATATTCCATCTTCATCAAAAGTACCTTTTCCTTTTGTTTTAGCTTCGGATAATTCCCAACTAACAGTATCACCTTTAGTTGCTTCATCGCATTTAATAGCTAAGAAGTTTCCTTTAGCATTTCTTGAAAACTTAGGAAAACTCTCAACATATTTAGATGTACCAATTAATTTATTCTCTTGAATTTGAATATTGTCTTGTAGTTCAGTTACATTTATCCCAAGAACTTCGCCCTCGGGTAAAGTTACTGTTACCTTTTTAGAGGGCTCGCTAGGGTGTTGCTGTAATATCAGCAAATTTTATTAAATCAGGCATAACTGCTTTTGTTCCTTTTGAGAAAAAGAACTCTAAAGCTATATCATTTGATAGTGGGATTTTTTCTGCTCCATATTCATCAGTTGTAACTAATTGAGCTACTGCTCCATCAATCATACAAATAGCATCTTTAGTTTGTCTATGATTACTATAAATTCTAACTCTATGGAACATTTCATTAGTTAATCCATTTAAACTGTTAGGAACACTATCAATATAGTTTTCTATTTCTCCATAAATTTCAGGCTTAACTGTAAGAACTAACATATCACGATCTACACCATCAACCCAATCATTAGTTGTTGTTTCAACTGATTGAATAAGTGCTTCTATTTTATCTTGAATAAGAGTTTTTGTTTCAGGGATAGAATATGAAGTACCTTCACTTTCAGCCTTAGTAAAGAACTCTTTATCTAGATATGCTATGACCTTTTTAGCATGATCTCCTTTTCTTTTTTCAGCCATACCAGCTAAACCATATAATTTAATATCCTTTTTAGCAATCTCTTCTACTATTTCTTTATCAGTATCTACATTGATTGTAACCTTACCAGTATTTCTTAATTTATCTCCTTTTGCATTTGTACGAGCTGTTCCTAAGTCATTAACTGTAGCATTTTTAAATCTATCGATCTCTACTGAACCAGTAGTTGGATCACCACTATAATTTTTGTTTTTAATTTGCTCTGATATTGCACCTTTTTGTATTAATTCAAGAACTTCTCCATAAGTTTCTGCTAATTGATCCTTTGTTTCAGAAGTATCAGTATAAATGCTTAATGCATCTTGTCTTGCCATATTATCACTCTCCTTTTATTTTTTTTGGCATTAAAAAGCCGACACGATTGTTTTTTTCTTGTCGGTTTCTTCTTTCTTATTAGAATTAGAAAAGTCTTTTGGAGGATTACCTTTTAATTTATCAGTAACCCCGTTTTCTACTGATTTGTTATAAGTTTCTGCTAGTTTCTCTACATTTTCCTTGGTTTTAGTTTCATCTAAATCAACTACAAAATCCACTAAATTAATAGGAATATTTTTTTCTTGTAGCATTTCTTGAGCTTCAAGTCTTCTTTCACGTAATGTAATATTATCTTCACGTTCCCTAAGCTCTTTTTCTCGCTTGCTCTTAGCTTCTTTTTCTCTTTCTTCTTCCGTTAACTTAGCTTGTCGTCTTTCTTCTGCAATTGCGTCTTGCACTGCCTTAGAAATAGCTTGTTTGTTTTTAGTTTTTTCTTCATCCAAACGTGTAGCAACAATCTTGTTAACGTCTTCTTGAGAAAATGTTTTTCCACCTTTTTCCTCACTATTAGTTGTAGCTGGTGTCTCTACAACTGGAGTATTAGTTTTGGTATTTTCCATAATAACCATCCTTCCTGTTTTACGCCCATCGGCTAAATTAAAAAATGCACTAAATTTTAAAAAAACAGTGCATTTTATATCTTTTTTTAAGATTTTTGCACTAATTTAGTACATTTTTATATGAAAAAAGACACAAAATAGTGTCTTAATTCCAAAATATATAATATAATCCCTAACCCGCGTCTAGATTATACGTCTCACCCCTATTAATAGGAGATGAACAAAAAATCAGTGGTGAGATTTCCAAAATAAAAACCCGATATTTCTATCGAGCTTTAAATATTATTTAATTATTTTTATTTATTATATAGTTTTCATTGTTATTATAATATTGATTATAACTATCAATAGCTTTTTTTGGAGCTTTATCCGTTAATATATATCGATTTCCTTTTGGTTTTTTAGCATCTTTAATTAAAAAATGTGGTACATCATTCACAGACCATTCTTTATTTTCAACATACCATTCTTTGTTTTTCATAAAATAAGGTTTTTCTTTCAACATATTATATTTTTCCTTTCAAATATTCTTTCATAGCTTTTCCCAATTCATTAGGTTTTCCACTTTCCATATTAGCAAAACATTCAGCAAAAAATTCTTGACTTTTTTCATGTCCATAAGTTGATAGATTATCCTTTATTTTAAAATCTTTATTGTTTTTTAACGCAATTCCATATATATCTTGAGATATTTTATCACATATTTTTTTCTCATATTCTGCAAATATTTTTTTTCTTAAGTTTGCTTTTTTTTCTATTTTTATTTGTTTTATAAAGCTATTATATTCTTTTGGATTATTTATATTATAAATGTTTATTAAATAATTTTCAACTAAATGACCAAATTCATGTGTTAAAGCATAGGTATCAACATTTTTGTTTTTACAAGGCATAAAATTATTTTCTCTAATTCCTTGTAATACTGTATTATGATATTTATTATAATCATTATAATAATCTTGAGATAAATTTATACTTAAATAACTCATATCATTAGTATGTGATGTAACAGCTATTGCATTTGTATTTTTACTACTGAAATGTAATCCTTTTTCTTTAACAAAATTAGCAATTTTAGGATATTTATCTAATAAATTATTCAATTGCTTTACATTAATTTTAACTAATTTTTCATCTAATAATTTTAATTTTTTAGTATTATAATAAATATTTTTATTTGATTGGAATATATCAGTTTTAGGTACAACTCCATCATATTGTTTTATCCATTCATTATAACTTATATTTTTTATTACTTCGTTTTCATCCGTAATAGGATTACGTGCTCTACGTTCTAAACTTTTCAATATATCATTATCTATATTAGGTATTTCAGTACACCTACAATTAACATGGAATTGCGGAGCATTTATTCCAACCTTCCTATCTTTTGTATCATATACTTTCATATCCAAAGCTTGACATTCTCTACAAGTCTTTATATCTAGTGTTGCTGTTACTAAATATTTATCAATACCCATTTCTCTATATGCTTCAAATTCTGCTTCATGATGGAAATGTATCATTTCATTTCTTGCTAGTCTTCTAGCATTATATTGATTACTGTTGAATCTTTCTCTTATTTGCCTTGTTGTTTTTTCTATTGACTGACCACTTAATAATGCTCCTCCTATTATTGTGGACAATTCATTAGCTAATTTATCAGTATTTTTCCAAATACGTTCTGAATAATTTTTACCAGTCCATTTCTCATTTAGCATGTTATCTATTGTTTGCTCATCAAGTCTATTAAAATTAAACCCTAACTCCGTACCCATTTGAGTATCATATATTGTTTTATAATAATTATCTTTTATTGTTCTTTTATGTGACAAGTCTTGTAGTTTCTTTTCATCTTTATAAATACCTTTAGCTTTAGCATAAACTTGAGCTTGTATTTCTTCTAATCTTGATATACGTGATTTGTAATTATCTTTCACATACTTGTTTAATCCTAATTTAGATAAAAGTTTCCATACCTTATTAGTTTCTCTTTCAGTTAGTTTTGTTTTAAGCATCTGCTTATCAATACCAACTTCTTTTGCATAATTATCATATATGTTTTCTATATCTCTTTGGATATTTTTGTTTGCTTGATCATATATTTTTTCAATTTTATTTATATACTTTTTACTGCTCTTTTCACTTTCTAGAAAACGATTTATAGAACGTTCTTCCCAGTATTTTCTATTTTGTTTCTTCATTTTCTATTTTTTCATTTTCTGATTTCTCTTCTTCATCAGAATTATGATTTTGAGATATTCCTAAATCAAAACGTTCCATATTTTCTTCTTTTTCTTTTGTTTTTGCTTCTATAACCTCATTTGCATCTTTTATAAATGATAATTGTGATATCAATGTTTCACTATCAACTACATCACTTAAATTATTAATCATTTGTGATATTTCATAATCATTACTTGGTAAATTACGAGTAAATACTGCATCTACTTCTTCGACTGGTATTTCACCCATCATAGATTTTGTAGCTAGAAAATGATTATACAGTTTAAATCTTTCCATTAATCCTTTTTCCATGTAGCGCTCTTTATTTTTTATATTTTGCTCAAAACCAAGTAGTTTATATCTAATAGCTACTCCACTTGAATTACCAACAAAGTTCTGATCACTCATATTAGGAACCATACTTATTTTGTGTATATCATTTTCTATGTTTTGTCTTAAAACATCAACATCATTTTCTTGTAATGTTTTAACTAAATATTCAACTTTACCATCAGCTGGAATACTTGCTATCATTCTATTTTCTCTTAATTGATCTGCTTGATCATCGTTAAAATCAAATCCATACATACATAAAATAGCATCGACTAATTGTTCTTTATCATTAACTCTATCACTTTGTAATAAGTTATACGCATCTATTAAGCTTATTACTGACTCGAAATCTCCTAAATATTCAGGGTTGTTTTTATATTCTATCATTGGAACGTCTCCAAAAGAATGAAGCTCCTCTTCTCCATTTTTGGTAAGCCTTTTGCTATAGCATTTATAACTTACTTTCTTTTTTTTGTCAAAAAACATTATGTCCCAATATTTAAACTTATCTCCTGCTTTTATCGGTCTATAAATAAGTCCAAATAATTTATTATGTTCTACTGTGTCATCATATACTATAATAGAATTTTTATTATCAATTTCACAACTTCTTGGCTCTGCGTTTTCATTTGCATATACATATTCTCTTTGTATTCCAAAAATTGATACATCTTTGGCTATCTCACTATCTAAATCATTTATAGTTTGTTTCTTATATTCATCTAATAGTGGTTGTATATCATATCCATCATTTACTTGATAATCAACAGGATTACCAAGAAGATATGCTATATTAGTATCAGTAATATATTTAGCATGATTAATCATCACTTTATTATTTTTTAATCTATCTTCTTTTGAACGATTACATATTGCTTGTTTTCCTAAATAATAATTTTCTAACTTTTTAAATCTATCACAATATGTCTCATTATAATCAATAACGTCATTTAATATTTGATATGTTATTTTTGTATCTTTTGGTAATGTGTACACTGCCTACACCTCCTATAATCCAATTGGCTTCTTATAAACTTTTGCTTTTCTAATACCTTTAATATATTTGTTTAGTCCATACCTGATTGCATCAATAGTATGATTAAATGTATCTACTGGCTCGTTTATATATTCACCTGTTTTTTTATCTTTTTTCCAACTGTAATTATCTAATTCTTCTATTACTTTAAAGCATCTTTCATCAACAATTAATTCATATTGTTGCAACCATTGAATACCATGTATAACACTGTCTTTACCCTTTTCGGTTGCTTCTATATTTACTCCACTCCTTTGAATTTCTGCTATACTCTTTGGCTCTGCACTATCTCCATAAGATTTATCCTTAGCAAGTCCTAGTTTAATCATAACGTTTGCTATCTCATCGTTAAGCATACCTTTTCTGACATACTCACCTTTGACATATATTTTTTTGTTATCTTCATCAATATATCCATTTACGATTGCGGAAGGATCATTTACATAACCAAAGTCTAACCCTATCCATTTCGGAAGTCCTGTTATCTCATCATCACTTATTAATCTTTTTTCATAAATAGGAAATACTAATTTATCTAATGTTGCAAACTCACCAAGTGTATAAATTTTATAATAGGCTGGATTTCTATATTGCAAATCATTTAAAGTTTTGACATAATCATCGGTTAAGAATTTATTGTCTTTATATGTAGTTTCAATTATTAATGTATCTAATGGTATATCTCCTATAAAGAAATAATCATATACCCAATTCTTCTTTGACACTGGATTAAAGAATAGATATATTTGAGGAAATAACTCTTTAGGTCTTAAACGTAAATTTAACTGTGTAAAATCATCTAGATTCAATTCGGTTGCCTCTTCTATGATGACATCAGTTATACCAGTAATTGATTTTATTTTTTCCGGATCATCTAATCCTTTAAATAAAAAAATAGACCCATTTGGAAGTTCTATCTCTAAATCACTCTTATTGATTCTGCAAAATTCTTTTATTCCAACTTCACTTAACAAGTCTAATACAAGTTGCCAAATAGAAGCTTTTAATGTATTGCTAATCTTACGAACAAATAATACTCTACGTTTCATCTTCATTGATTTTAAAATCATTTTTTGACAACCACCATAAGATTTACCTGATCCAGCACCACCCTTATATACTTCAATACGATGTGTATAATCATCTATTATGTCATATATCCACTTATTAAACGCACTAGGATTTAGTTGTCTTTTCATTTAAACCAATCACTTTCTACTTCTTTTACTTCTACCTTTTGTATGAAGCCACCTTTTGCTTTTGCTAATAATTCACTTGCTTTAATTCTATCTTTTGTATCTTCAGCTGTATTATTGAATATCTTAGTCCAAAATAAAAAAATATCTTCTAATTCGGCAATACCCTCATTATCTATCCTTTTAGATATTTCTTTTCTACGTTCATCCAATAATTCTTTAAACTTAATACTGTTTTGGTAACCCATAGCTCTTGCATTTTTGTTTGAATATCCTGCGTTAATTGTTGCAGTAGTATAATCATCACATTTAATATATTCATCAATCCATTTTTGTTGTTTAGGTGTTAACTTATCTCCTTTTTTATAGACCCTTACATCTTTTACACTCATAGTTACCACCTCCAAAAAAAACTATTTTTCTTCTTTTGTTTGTTTATCTTTTGTTTGCTTAGGTGCTTTTTTAATTCTTATTTCGTATTTAGTACCGAACAAAGTAATAAAAGCTTTACCGTTACTATCCGGTGTAATTTCTATAATTTCCATAATAACCTCCAACAAAAAAAGATACTCTTTCTTGAGCACCCTTATTTTAAATTTTTACAACTACACTATAACATATTAATTACTGTATATTCACTGTATATTTTAATTTTTTTATATATTTTTTTATTTTTCTATAATAATTCTTCCAAATAGTTTGCGTATCTTTGTCATTTCTATAAGCTATTTCTTCTACTGCTTTAGTAATAGGTGTAGCATTAAAAACAATTTCATAATATAATTCATACTCTATTCCATTCATTTTTGACAAGTGATCATTCATCACATTAAGATATGAAGTAAGCTCTTCTATTCTCTTTTGTTGAAAAGTTATTTCTTCACTTAAAGACATTCCTATACCATAATCGACTTCATTAAGATCATGTAAATACTGTGCCATGTTATCTCTATCCTTTTTACCACCGTCAACCATTAACTCTTTTGTATTAGAAACAAGTGGAAAATATTTACGATAAAGTTTAGTCTTTTTATCAATTAAAAAATCTAATCTAGTTTTTGCAATGTTTAATTCACATTCAGTATTTGTATAGTCACGTATAGCAAGCATAAACTCCTCTACCCCTCCTATTTCAATATTTCTAATTTAGGTATATCA
The DNA here is from genome assembly GCA_947627375.1 of uncultured Bacilli bacterium. Lineage (GTDB taxonomy): Bacteria > Bacillota_I > Bacilli_A > RF39 > UBA660 > CANRDQ01. The sequence continues at coordinate 21,657 of CANQVR010000001.1, forward strand.
ACCAAAGAATAACTAAAGTTAATACTTTTTAAATTTTTTTCTTCTTTGCCTCTTACATAAAGAATTATTTTTCTATTTTTAACTAAAATAACATAATCATATTTATTCATCAAAATTTTATCTACTGTCATATAATATATATTTTCATAACTATTTTTATAATATTTAATATCATCTTCTAATTTGTTATTTGTTAATTTTAATATTTTTATTTTATCATTTAATTCTTCGTATTCCTTATTGCTTAATACTTTCATATTCCCTCCTACTTTTCATCAAATTTCAATCCAATAATTACTAATACAACTATTGTTGTTATAACTCCTAAGATAAATCCAACAATTCCTTGGCTGATATACATTCTTTTTCCACCTCTCTTTTTTGTTTTATTACTTTTAAATATTCTTGATATTTTTTAAATGGTTTTAAATCTGATTCTTCAATCTTTTTTAGTTTTTTATTTATATTATTTAATTTATGATCTAATTCTGCTATTTTGATTTCTCGATCCATAGCTACTCCTTTGGCATTTCATAAATTACTGTTTTTGATAATGGTAATTGATATATGTGGTCACCAGTATAATCATTATAATTTTGCTTATTAACTGTATAAAATTGATAGCTTGTATTTATTTTATTTTGTATTTCAGCTAATACTTCTAATGCTCTTTCTTCTGATTTGTAAATACCTAGGTTTAGAAAATTGTATCCATAAGTATTTTGAAAATTAATAGAACATATCGCATAACTTAATTCTTCTATATTACTGATATACTTTCTAATTTCTAATTGTTCTACTTTAATAAGTCTTTTTTTATCTTGACTTCTTATCCATAAATCCATATTTATACCTCCAATTTAAGTTAGTTTCCCCTCGGACGTTAAGCCCGAGGAGGGAAACATAATACTCTTTTATTTATACACTCTCGATAGCAGATTTGAGAACTCGTATAACGGGGCGGACCCCACGGTAGGTGTTGTACGCGCTCGGATTGCCCACATAGCCGCTGGAGTGGACAGCGAACACGCCGTTCGAGCTGTCGGAATACGGAGACATTGTCCAGTAACCATAATCTCCACTACATTTACGAATTTCCTCAGGTAGTTTTTCTACTTCTTCTTTAGTAATTAATCTTACATAATCTACTGTTTCAATTCCATTTAAATTAGTGGTCATAGGCCTTAACTTATTTCTATCAAATTCACTTAAAAATTCAGTATTTAAAACTGCTCTTATAATGCTATCTCTCCATTTATTGTCATGAAGACTAAATATTACGTCTTTATCTCCATCTAAATATTCACTATCAAAAAAGTCATTAATTTCATCTACTGACATTTTATCTTTCATAAATAAAGTTGTTGTATCATTATCCTCATCAATAACATACCAATCATAATTACTAAACTCTACAACTGGATATTCACTTTCTTTATATTTTTTTAATTCTTTTCTTGCTTTTTTTAATTCTTCTTCTGCTTTCTTAATTCTTTCTTCTATTTTTTCTTTCATTTTTAAATTCCTCCTATTTTTCTATTTCTGATTTGATTTTCTCAAAATCTTTAATAAATATTGATATATCATTTCCATTTGTTTTAAACCAACCTTTTTTTATTTTAATTCTTGTTAAATCTTCTAACTCAATACCTTTCATAAAAAATACTGGCAAATTATATTTAGAATAACTATTGTCTATATTTTTAGATCTAACTTCTATTGTGTAAAAATTATTATGCTTATGTATAATTTCTGATTTATCACTAATTACTAACATTATCTTTTTCCTTTTAATTCTTGTAATTTATCTAAAACTAAACTTAGTTCTTTTTCTTCTATTTCAGTTATTGATGTTTTCCTTCCATCCATTTCAAAAAAATACGTGGTAAGCATCGGTTTTATGCTTAACCTTTTTTCAAGCCATAATTCGAATTCATCAAAAATATTTTGATATTTATAGCCAAAATTAACACCACTTGTAAAAACGTCACGTAGTTCTTTTAATTCTTTATTTTCTTCTCTTAATAATCCATTGATTTTTTTATGCTGTTCGTTTATTTCTTTTAATTCTTTGTTTTCTTTTTCTAATTTCATTTTTCCTCCAACTTTTCTATTTCTAGCCATTTAATAAGTTCTCTTATAGAAACGACAGGATTTTCATAAATAACTGTACCGTCTGCTTCCCAACAACCTGCACTTGTTTCTATTTCGCTTTTGCTAAACCAAGCACCTCTTATGCTAGTTCCCCAGTCAATAAGTTCATATTTATTTAACAAATTACAAACTAAGATATAATTTTTATAATCATTTTGTTCTTCTATATAATCAAATGTAGTTCTATCTTGTATTGATTTCATTACTTCATATATTTTTTTGCCAAATTCTAAATCTAGTTCCTCATCGTAAGTAATAACGTCAAAAATATAACTACTTAAAAATATAAATTTATAATCTTCTTTAGATTTATTGCCTTCAAAAGATTGTAAATAATCTTTATAACTATCATTAAACCATTGTATAAAATCATTTTGCATCTGTGTTCTCCAATTTTTCTTTTAGATATTTTTGATTTTTAATAAGCTGATTAATTTTTACTATATAAATATTTCTATCCTTAGCATTCGTATTCATTAAATGTCTTACTTTTTCATCATCATAAAATTCTATACTATCACATATCACATTTATTTCTTCTATATCTTCCCACTCTTTTTCTTCTGGTAAAATTTCAACATTTAGTTGTAGTAATATTGCTAAAAAGTTATTTCCAACTGTTCTTTTTAAATCTGTAGATAAAAAAGTACTTTTGTCTTGGCTTATATAATCTTCTTTATTATTATGCAATCTATAAACTTTGTTAAAACAAATTATTTTTTTAGGTGCTTTACCATCTTTAATAAGTCCTATTAATTCATATATTGTTATTTCATTTTTCATTATTCATCATCTCCATTTAAAATTGATAATATATTATTGACATTATCTTTTCCATTGTAAGCCTCTGGGTTTTCCAATATTGAATGTATTAATTTTATTGCTTTATCAATTCTTGCTTGTAATTCCTTTGTTTTTAATTCAACTTGTGTATCTACTATTGCGTGTACATCTTCATCAGTATAATTCATCTATTCATCACTCACTTTCTCTACTAAATCAGCTTTTATTAAATCATCAATATATTCTTCTTTTACTGATACTAATAAATCTTCCCATCTTTGGTAAATTTCTCTATCTTTCACACTTATTTCAATACTGGTATATGGTGCAACATGTTTCCAATAAATATATTCTCCTTTTATTCCACTGTCTCCACCAAATTCAACTGGTCTATTGTACCAGTCTTCTTGTAATTCATATCCATATTTCTCTAATTCTTTTAAATCAACATCATCTTTGATTTTTAACATTATTAATCACCTACCTTATAACAATTATTTTCAAATTGTTCTTTAGTTAAAATTGTTTTAATATTTTTTTCTAATATCCAACTAAAATTAGTCTCTTCTAAATAACACTCGGTTGTTATTACACCAACATTTTCTAAAATATCCTTTTTTTCATTATATTTATGAAAATAATCTTCTACTGGAAAGCCATTAACATAATCTCCAATTTTAATTAAATCAATAGGATTAAAACTTGCAATTATATTACCTGCAGAAACAAGTTCTATATCGTTTTTATATCTAATATTAAAATTATTATTTCCTTGATAACTTATTATCTGCCCTATTCCTAATTTTCTATTTGTTTTATTGTAACAATACATTCCTATTTCTATTTTCATTTTTACCTCCCAATGCATTTATCTATATCAACTTCATTCAATGGTGTGTTGTTACAATAATCATCTATATTTTTTTGAATAACTATTCCAGTTATTATTAAAATAAATCCTATTAATGCTATGAGAAGTGCTATTATATTAAGTTTCTTCATTTTGATTTACCTTCTTTACTAATTAAATTATCTAAATGTTTTAACATGAGTTCAAAATCATGTTTGCTTTCTTCGGATGTTTTCAAACATTTATCCATTTTAGCTTTTTTGAAACCTTCAACTTCTCTTTTAAATCTCTCAAATTCATCTACAATATATTCATAATTTTTAAATATAATTTTTTCTAATTGTTCTTTAGTTAAAGTTTTTAAAAACTCTTTTAATTTATCTCTTTCCATTTTTACCTCTTTCTAATATTTCTAATGTTTTTCTTACTATTTTTTCGTTATATTCTTGTCTATCTTCACTACTAAATATAATATATTTATTTAAACTTTTTATAGTCTCATCAATAACTTTATCTTTTTCTTTTAATTTCATTTCTAAAATATTAATTTGTGTATAATCTTGTTTTTGCATTTTTAATTCATCAAATGCTTCACTCATAATGTTTATATATTCTTCTTTTTCTTCTAATTGGTGTTGTAAAGATTTTATATCGTATAAAGCCTGTTCTATATCTTTACAGTGTTGTATACAATATTCTTCAAAATCACTTGGCGAGTGTAATCTATCTTGCTTATATAATTTATAAATTTCATCTTCGTCTATATACTCTTTTAATCTTTCTTGCATTTTTTCACTCCTTTTTGATCTTCTATTTGTTCTTTTGGTAATTCAACTACATATTAAACTAATCAGTCAAACTCATAGTCGGCAAACTCACTGATTATCATAGTAAGAGATAATTTTTGATACAATAAAAGGCGATAACTTTATGGTAGAAAGCATGACTATTTTTAATTGATTAATTGTTAATTAATTTTCTTTTTTTATTTCTCTATAATTTCAGCATAGCTATTTCTTCAGGAGACATTGTTTCTATGTCTAAATTTTGACATTCATGTATAATCCCATCGATAAAAATAGCCATTTCTTCGCTGTTAAATTCACTACTGCCTTTGAAAATTTTATAATGCGTAAACACTTTTTTATCTACAACACCACTACCAATTTTTTCATAATATTTACAATATCCATCCAAACTAGCATCACTTCTAATGCTGAATATTTCACTTTGTCCATAATCTTTTAACATTTTTAAATATACTTCTTCTTTAGATAATCTTACTGCATCTGCTATTTTTCCAATTAACAACCAAGCATAAGCATTTTGAGATAAACTACGTTTTTTCTTTTTCTCTTTAACTTCAAAAATCTTTTCTCTATCTTGTTTGAATAGCCACTGAATTATCTCCTCAACTGTTCCTATCATATTTCACCTCTAAAGTTTTTTGATGGCTTTTATTTCAATATCATATATTTTTTTCTTTCTGCCATCTAAATTTTTATGTTCAGTATATGGAAAATCAAAATCGCAATAACAGTAATTATGATCAAATAACAAATCACATATTCCATTTATTTCATCTTTTATATGTTGTTTTTTTATTTTAATTTTTTCTATTTCTTCTTTTGTCAAATCTTCCATTTTTCCTCCTAAAACGGCAATTCATCATCACTTACTTCAAAACGCGAATTAACCTCGTTTTCAGCAACTTTTTTTATTTCGCTTGTATTTGTGTTCATTGTAGTGTTTTCGCCACTGCTAACTATATTAAAATCGCTTACAAAGATATATCTAACCATTTCTTTGTCCTTGTTTTCAAAAATACTTAACCATCCGTTTTTAATATTTATTAAGGTTTTGTTTTCTAACACTACACCTTTTTTAAACTTGACAGGTATATAATCTTTTAAATAACTGCCGTCTTCTAACTTTCTACTGATACCTACACTATAAGAAATCTTGCCATCTTTATTATCATGTCTAAATATCATATCAGCTCTGCTTTCATCACTAACTATTTTCATAAATCCTCCTTTTTTAATTTAGCTTCTAATATTTCTATATCAGATTTTAAAATTTCTTCTTTGTGTTTTAAACTTTTGTTTTCATCTTCTAAACCCCATATTTTTTCTTGTAACAAATGTATATAATCTCTTAATTCTTCTTCAGTATCCATTTTTTAGCACCTCCAAAAATTCATCTTTGTTTGGAAATTTACCTTTTTCTAAACATAAACTTAAATATTTCATTCTAGGGAAATATATTTCGTTTATCCATTTTTCGTTGTATTCTATTTCGTGTCTTGATAATCTATTTTTATCAATATCATTAAAATAATTTATATAATCATTTTCTAGCAAACCATAAGCGACTATTTCAGCATTATGAATATCACTTGCATACATTTGAACTTGAACTTGATTGACATAATCTTTATGTTTCTTTAAATCAAAACCTTTTTCAAAATTATAGGTTTTAATTTCATATATTTTGTTATCAGTGTTTGCATCTAAATTAACTCTTAACCTATCTACAATTATTTGTTTATCTTTTTCAATATCAGTAATATTCAAAGCATCAATGATTTTGTGCTCGTAATAAGTCCCCGCTAACGTATATTTATTATCAAAATGTTTTGTAGGAAAGCCTAATTTTTCAAGCCACCATTTTTCAAATGTTTTTGTTTCCCAATTGCCAATAACATATTTAGTATCAGATGCTCCTATATAACCTTTTCTATCTTTATTTTTTATCATCTATTTTGTCTATGGCTTGTTCTAACTTATTTAAGATCGTATAGTATTGTAGATAAGAATTTAATACTTCTTGTGTTAGATTTAACTTTTCAGCAATATCTTCATAACTCATTCCTCTTTGCATTTTTAAAGTTAATTTTTCTTTAACTCGTTCAGCTACTTTCATTATGTTATGTTTTGATAGATCATCCATTGCAACATTTTCTTCGTTGATTTCAAGTCTGTTCCATAAATCAAAGCCTAATCCAGTGTGAATTGCAACTCCTTTAACAAACAATCTTGTTTGAGCATTCCATAGTCTTTGTTGTGACATCGAATTATCTTTTACAGGATTTGCTCCGTTCATTACAGGTCCTTGCATTTCAAAAACCAAATCATCTATTGTCACTTTAATTCTAGTTTCGTAAACTCTATTAATATTCCCTCGACTATCTTTAAATTCTTTATCGGTCATTATTAAACTTGATCCATTATTCATTGGCACTGGCTCAAAATAAACTTTCTTTGCTCCTTTGTCGTGCAATAATTGTTTTATAACTGCCCAATTGACATAATCTGCTCCATCCCTTTTTTGAACGTGTTTATCTAAATTTACTTTTCGCATTTCATCAAAACTAGGCAACTTCTTTGTCTTTTTGTTTTCTTCCATTTTTTCTCACTCCTTTTGGTTTTTTTTGTTTCGACGTTCTTAAACTATCAATTTTCTTTGCTCTTACAATCACCCAATTTTCAGGGTGTTTGAATTTTTTTAACATTTTTTTTGCTTCAAAAATAGTAAATTTTGTTGCATCTTTTGAATCTAATACATAATGCCTATATTCTAAATCTTTAAGATATCTTAAATAACAACCTGTATTTTTGTTATTTAGTAAATAAAAGTATTTCACTTTAAATTTCCTCACATTCCTTTATATCTTCTATATCGTAATTTGTCATTATTTCATCTTCGTAATCCATATTTTGAACTCTATTAACTGCTTCAGTAATATCTTTTGCTTGCACTTCTATTACACTTTCAAAAGTACCTTCAACTACTACTTTAAACCATTTATTTTCATCCTCAGGTGGTTCAGGATAACTTCCTGCACCAAGTCCTCTTGTTTCCATATTTTTTCCTCCTAGCCTAATTTCTTTCTTTTTCGATTTGAGGCATCTAAAGATATTCTTCTTAACTCCTCTTTATTGATCCATTCAACGTAATTTTTAAGCATTTCCCCATACGAATTAATTTGATAATTTACAATTCTCACATATAATTCACTAACATTTACGTCTCTAAATTTACTTTGCATTTCTTTTATAAAAGATTTTCTATTTTTAATAACTTTATCTTTGTACAATTCAAATATTAATTCTTCTGCAAACATACATCCCCCTCCAATTCTTCCAAAATATTTTTCATTTCTTCTCTTTCTTCTTTTGTTGTTTGTTCGTTTTGTGAATCCTTGTTAAACCATTTAGGAAGTTTTTGTTTAGTCTCTTTCTGATTCAAATAACTTTCAAATTTAGTGCCAAATAATGTTTCAGGTCTTAAATATTTTTCTAAATCAGTACCTTTCCATTCGGCAGTTTTTTTATCAATAACAACTATGAAGTCGTCGAGTTTGTAACCCTCGTTCAATCGTGCTTTGATTTTATTAATCGTTGATACAGTAGTGTTCTTATAATTAGTTCCTACTTTTTTATTTAAATATTCTATTATTTTTTTTACATATACATTAACATTAGACATAGACATATACATCTTTGATGTGTTACCCGTTCGGTTACCCTTTTGGTTACCTGTTTGGTTACCCGTTTGGTTATCCATTCGGTTACTCATTCGGTTACTCGTTTGGTTTCTTTTTAAACTTTTTGTTGATTGATTTTTACTTTTATCTAAAGGTCTTTTTAAATTTATAAACACTTTATTTTCTCTATCAGTTAAATTAGGAATCTTGTCTTCAAACATATACTTAAAAATTGATAAGAGTAAGTTCTTTTGTTCTTCTTCATTTAACAAAGTTATTAAATCGTAATATTCTTCATAAATCGTAAAACTTTTCATTTTATCAACTCCTTGTAGATTTCCACTCTAAAACATGTGTCATTCTTAACATTTGATTAGCACGATGCTTAATATTGTTGATTGTCTTTTCTATCTCTTCGTCAGTTTTACAAATATAAAATCCACCTGACTTACCACTTACACTCCCAACTATTAATTCAAAATTTTTATTTTCTCGTATATTTTGAATAATTTTTCTCATGCTTTTATCACTATTGATTCCAAATTTTGCTCGTAAATCTTGATTCTTTATTAAATTTTCTTCTCCAAAGTGATTCTCAACTAAGTAATCATATACTTCTTGCTCTAGCATAAAACCACCTCATAAGTTGATTTTTCTACATTTTTATGATAAAATGTAGACATCAATTTTATTGATGAGGGACTTATTGCCGCCAAGCTTTTAAGTCTTTTTTTATTTTCCATATTTATCCTCCTATTCCTGATACATAAACCAAACCACCTAAACCTATCATAAAAGTTAAAAACGACATAATCAGGCATAGTTTATCAGCTTCACTCATAGTTGTTTTTTTATATCCCTTTTTACACCGTTTCCCCTTTTTGCTATTCTTGTGAATAGCTTCCATTATTTTTTGATCTAACATAACATCTCCTATAAAACTACTAACAAAATTATCAATACATAAAGCAACAACAATACTGCAAGTAAAAGTACTATTATAATTTTTCCCACATGTAATTCATTAATAGTTTCCTCAAGCTCTTTTAACATCGTGTCACCCCTTTTTTTAAATACTGTAATAGAATACTAAGAATGCAATAGTTTGAATAACATTAGCAATTCCTACTGTAATTAATAAACCTTTTATAGGTAATTCGTTAGTTATTTTCTTCATTTCTGCTATCATTCTTTTCATCTCCCTTTTTATTTTTCATTGTTTCTTCAAAATACCACTTCGGTATTTTTCCTTGAATTGTAATCGCGTCAGGAAATTCTTTTTCAAAAGAGTTTCTTAACTTTCTTATAATCTCATAAGAAAGAGACTTCCCTGCCCCTGTAACTTTCATTACATCTTCAGCATTATAGTAATCCATGTGTACTACCTCCTTATTTTTTTTAGTCTTGCTGGACTTGTTTTGTTTTTAATTCCTTCCTTTAAAATGTCCTAATTGTGATAATGAAATTACTATTACAGCAAATCTTATAGGCACTATAGTAAATTGTCCTAATTGCAAAAGTGATATTAATCTAGTTGATGACGGTTTCTCTGATAGCATAAATCAATTACAAAAACAATTTGACAATTTATTTAAATAGTTATTTAACTTCTATCTTGATACCTTTAATATCATTTAGAAGTTTTTTTATTTTTTCTAACTTTTCTATCACCTCATCTGCTCCAGTAAGCGATACATGAATTGCCGTTTTATTATTTGCCATACTACCCTCCTATACTTGTTTTATTTTTTAACTCGCTTTATAATTAACCTTGAAAGCGAGGTGTTATAATGTTTTTTAATAAATTGAAATATCAAATGTATAAACTATTAACAAAATTCAATAATTGCAAATCTTTAGATGAAACCAAACAATATATTTGTCAAAAATTTAAAATCGATAATGATAATGATTTTAATTTTATTGTTAGCCAATGTATAGATTTTGGTTTTATAGATGGAATTTCTTATTCCAATAGTATTAGCAATCATATTCACATTATTATTCGAGATAACATTTTCATCACTTACAATGGCTACGAATTTTTAAAAAATTATCACACTTTTATTAAAAAAATACTTTGGAATCTATTTTTGATTATTGCTACTGCTATAATCACCGTAAAAGTCAATGATTATTTTTCTAAAACTAATCAAGTTTCTAATGTTAGAAACCAAATCATCTCTAATAATCCCATTTGCATTAAAATTTGCAAGAACACCAAACAATAGCTTACAAATCATCTCATCATAATCCTTTACAAAAGTATCAGGCTGTTCTTGATATTTTTTCTTTAATTCGTTAATTTCTTCTTCTATCCATTCTCTTTCGGATTTATAAGCAATAAATTCGTTAGATAATTTCTTTCTTTCTTTAATCACGACTTATTTACCCTCCTTTTCTTGTTTTTCATCCTTTGATAAACTTTTAAACATTTCTAACAAGTTCACTCATTTAACCTCCTTCGTTTTGATTTTTGACTGAATAATCAAATAAATCTTCTAACGTATATTTTTTCTCTGATTTTGAATTAATTAAGTTTTTAAGCAAATTAGCTTCCTTAGTTGTAAAATCTGCTTTTCTATTTATTTTTAAGTTAGCAGTCCCTAAAGATTTTATTTGTAATTCATCTGCAACTTCTTGTTGAGTAATTCCTAAATCTTTTAAAATTTTATTTAAATCTTCCATTCTTAACTCCTTTCTACGATTTTTCGTATATATAAGTTAAAAAAATAAGGTTTTTCTTAACTTATAACTCAATTATATACGGTATTTCGTATATTGTCAATACTAAATTTACGAATTTTCAAAAAATATTTGATTTTTCGTATATTTCGTTATATAATGAAAGCATGGAAAGGAGGTAAATATATTGGAAGAAGAACTAAAAAAGATGATAATAGAAAAATATGGATCAGTTATGCAATTTTCTAAAAAAATTGATGTTCCATACACAACAATTGACACTATTTTAAAACGTGGAATAGATAATTCTAATGTGACTAACGTCATTAAAATATGCAAAGAATTAAAACTTTCAGTAGAAGAAATGGTAGATAATAAAAAACTAATTTCACAATTAAATTTTGACAATGCCGAAATAATAGATATTGATACTAACATGATAAAAATACCTGTTTATGGTACTATAAAAGCTGGTATACCGATAGAAAGTCAAACGGATATAACTGAATATGTAGAGATACCAAAAGACTGGACAAAGGGTGGCAAATCGTTTTATGGAATAAAAATTAGTGGTGATAGTATGTATCCTAAATATAATGAGGGTGATATCGTTATATTTGAATATATACAAGATTTTGAAACGGCAAATGGAAAAGATTGTGCTATTATGATAAATGGTAGTGAATCAACATTTAAAAAAGTTTTATTAAATGATCAAGGAATTGTACTACAACCTTACAATATGGGAGTATACGATGTTATGATGTATAGCAATCAACAAATTGAGGACTTACCTATTAAAGTAGTTGGTGTTGCTAAAGAAAAAAGAGTTAAATTAAATTAAGGAGGAATAAGAAAATGAATAGTAAATTTTGTAGAGAATGTGGAAACAAATTGGATATCAATGCTGAATTTTGCCCTAAATGCGGAACAAAATGTGGAACAAAACAATCTAATAATACATCTAGTAGTACACCACAAGTAAATTCAAATATGATATGCCCTAAATGTGGAAGTACTAATGTTAATGTTCAAGTAGTTAATGAAACTCAATTAGTTACAAAGCATCATGGAATATTTTGGTGGATTATCATAGGCTGGTGGTGGATTTTCGTTAAATGGTTAATTTTAACTATACCTGCCCTACTCGCTGCCATATTTATAGGAAAAAGAAAAAAGGTAAAAAATACAACAAAGAAAATAAAAGTGTGTCAAAGTTGTGGACACACATGGTAAAAATAAAAAACCTCGTACGGCTAATACGAGGCAGTACACAAAATCAAATAGTCCAGCAAGACAATTCTTTTTTGTGCAATTTTATTATATCAAAAATTAGCCAATTTAACAATAATTGGAGGTAAAAAAAATGAATTTAAAAGTATATGAAAAAACAAGATATCAAAATATCTATAGACATAAAAAAAATGGAAATTATGTTATACAAATTAGTAATCCTAAAACAAGCATATCAAGAATGCCGAATGGTAATAAAATTTGGAACAAAGATGATGCAATAAAAATTAGAGATAACAAAGAAAGCAAGCTCTTAAAACAGTCACAACTTTCTTCTAAGGTACTTTTTGGTACTGCATGGGACAAATATATCGAATGGTGTAAAAACGACCAAAATCAGAAATATAGTACCTATAATAAAAAAGAAAAAATATATAACAAACATTTAAGAATCTTGAAAAACAAAATAGTTTCTAAAATAACTGAAGATTATATGAAAAGATTTATAAGTGGATTAAGCACTACTGATAAGCAAAAAAATGAAGTGTTACAAAAAGCATTGTTACCATTTTTTAATTGGTGTATGATTGAAGAAAAGATTATTTTAATCAATCCAGTTATACATATAAAAAAAATAAGAGTACAAAAACCTAAAATAGATTACTGGACAATTGATGAAGTTACACAATTTTTTACATTCATTAATGAATATATTAATTCCGATATCGATATAAAACAAAAAGAAGTGGCATATAGAGTTAAAATGTACTCTTCTATTACATTTGCGTTAGGAGATAGAATCGGAGAAACTAGAGCACTGTTTTTTGATTCTTTCGATGATATTAAAGAAATAACTAATATAAATCATTCTATAGACTATAATCCTAACAATAAAATATTTATAACATCAACTAAAACTGTCGGATCTGAAAGAATTGTAGATACAAGTAAAAAGATTTTGCAAGATATAAAAGACTATAAAAATTTTTTAATACAAGATTTAGGCTATCCAGTTAAAAACGACTCACTAATATTTTTTAATTATTCTACTAATAAACCTTTTTCAGATACCCTATTACGAAATAATTTTTATAAATTTTGTAAACTAGCAAAAGTACCAAAAATAACACCGTACGCTTTAAGACATACTCACGTTGCTACTTTAATGGCAGAAGGAAAGCCTTTATATCAAATAAGTCCAAGAATTGGACATACAAGATATGATACAACTGTAACTAAATACGGACATTTAGAAAGAACGATTAGAAAGGAGATAGCAAATACTACCGATAAGTACTTTTAAAGAGTAAGTGGGAGTAATTTTGAGAGTAAAAAAAATAAAACCCTTTATTTTATAAGGGTTTAATAAACATAGTTGGTGCCTAAGGCCGGACTTGAACCGGCACGGGCTTTAACACCCGCAGGATTTTAAGTCCTGTGCGTCTACCTATTCCGCCACTCAGGCACATGGTGATCTGTATGAGATTCGAACTCATGACCCTTTGATTAAAAGTCAAATGCTCTACCGACTGAGCTAACAGATCATAATAAATGGCTGCCTCGGTTAGATTCGAACTAACGCATGTCAGAGTCAAAGTCTGATGCCTTACCACTTGGCTACGAGGCAATAAATAAAATTAAGTGGTGGAGAGAGATGGATTCGAACCATCGAACTCAAAGAGAACAGATTTACAGTCTGTCGCGTTTAGCCACTTCGCTACCTCTCCAAAAAAATGGTGCCGAAAGTAGGACTTGAACCCACAACCTACTGATTACAAATCAGTTGCTCTACCAGTTGAGCTATTTCGGCACTTAAATATGGTGGGCGATATAGGACTCGAACCTGTGACCCCCTGCTTGTAAGGCAGGTGCTCTAACCAACTGAGCTAATCGCCCAAAAAAACTTGTGCTGACGACAATTAATATACCAGTTAACAGCACTTTTGTCAATACTTTATCAAAATTTTAATTTTATTTTTTAATTTTTTGGAATCTTCTCATAAGTTTCTTCAATCCAATTATCTAATTTTTTTTCTAAAGTTGAAAAACCTAACTCAGTTTCTTTTATTTTGTTTTTTCTTTTTCGATTTACACTATAATCTAGGTTTTTTATACTTAATTTGACATGACAATCTTCATCGTCTACATCAATTACTTTAGCTTTAATTGTTTCTCCTTCTTTTACATAGTCTTCGATGTTACGAACGAAATTATCTGATATTTCAGAAATATGAATTAAACCACTGTAATATTCATCTAAACTAACAAATACACCATATTTTTCAATTCCTGTAACACATCCAGAGACTATCTGATTTTTTTTATACTTTGTCATAAACTTCCTCTTTTCAATATATATTGTAACATAAATTATCGATTTAGACCATACTCTTTACATAATCTTCACTTTAAGGTATAATTTTTTTGGTGATTTATTATATGGAAAAAGAAAATATTGAACTTAAAATTAGAGAATTAATCGATAAAATTAGACCTTTTTTAATCAATGATGGAGGAAATTTAGAATTTGTCAAATTTGAAGATGGTATCGTTTATGTTAAACTCTTAGGAGCTTGTGAAAACTGTGGAATGATGGACGTTACTTTAAAGGATGGTATTGAACAATTAATTACTAATGAAATAGAAGAAGTAAAAGAAGTTAGAAAAATAGATTAAGACTATATTCTAATTTTTTATTGCTCTATCTTAGTAGATGTAATCCAATCTACTTTTTTTATGGGTTGAATTCTATAGATAATTAAAAATATCTTTTTTAAAAATTTAATATATTCTTCTGACCTAGAAATTATTTTTAAAATATCTTTTTCTTGTTTTTTATTATTAATAATATCTTCATAAATATCAAAATAAAATGAAGGAAATAATAATCTTCCAAATAATAGTTCATAATCTTCTTTTTGCCATGATAGTTTTCTTAAGAAATTTTCTATATAAATATAATCTAATTCTTTCATTAAAAATAGTGATTTTAAATATTCACTGATATCTCTTGCTTTATAATCTATAATAATTGTAGTTGGATCATAAAAATCTATTAAAGTAGTTTCGTAATGTAGTCTTCTATGTCCAATAGAAATATTTATATTTCTACTGAGTGACAATACTTGATTGATATAACTAATAGCGTTTTCTGATAATCCAATATAAAAGTTAATACTTAAAGATATGTTTTTATATTTGTCTCTAATATGTTGTAATTGATATTCGAAATAATCTATTTTATTAGACCATAAATCAACCCAATTAGTTCTGTAAATGTTTTTTAATTTTAAATTATTTAAGTTTATTCTACTATTATTAATTTTTAATATATCATTAAAATCTATAAATCTATCATCTTTTATTTCTAGTTTTAATAAAATATATGGAACATTATTAATAATAGTAATAATACTATTATTTCTATTTAAGATAATTTTATGAAATTTATAATTATTTTGATATTCTATTAAAGTAAATATTTCCATAAGTTCTTCATATTTTCGATAACATGGTTTTAAAATATATTTATTTTTCTTTTTATAAATATAATATTTTTTATTTTTATGATGTACTTGGATATCTTCTAAACCATAATAGTAATATAATTCGTTTTTCATCATACACCTCTTGTTTATATGTATGATAAAAGCTTTTTAGATATGAAAAAAGCATCCGTTGGGATGCTTGTTTTACATAGTTCTACCTGATGATACTATTGGAGTAACTTTTCTTTCCACTCCTGTATCATTTATAGCTTCTAATAAACTTTTTCTATATTCTTTAAGATCTTTAATTTGATTTTGTTTTTTCTCTTCTTCTTGTTTTGCTTGTTGTAATTCTTTTTCATATTTTGCTCGATCAGCTTTTACTCTTTCTTGAGCTTCTTTAGCTATAGTATCAATATCATTTTCTATTTGTTTTGCTTGTTCATCTAAGGCTTTATAACCACTTGTTGTTTGATCTATATCCTGACGAAGTCTATCATTTTCTTCTTTATCACGTCTAATATCATCTATTACTGAATATCTAAATGAGTATTCATTAGCACTTTTATTGTCATTTATTGAACTAGTAAAAGTATGAGCTTCTACTGGTGGGTTTGTTGTGACACTCAATTTATCAATTAAATCATTTGCCTTTTGTTCTGGAGTTGTTTCTTTTTCTACTACTTTTTCTTTTATAGTAGGATTAGTACTACCGAAAATAGGATTTCCAGTATTTCCATAAATAGAAACTTTTTCTTGTGTTTCTTCTGTAGCAATATTTGGTTCTGTTACTGATTCTTTTGCTTCTTCTGCTGCAGCAAAACTTTCATTTATATCATTGGCAATACTATTATTATTAGAAACAACATTTTCTAGATTAATTTTTTCTTCTGGTTCTTTTAATCTATTTGTTATATCTCTTTTAGATTTATATTTTTTATTTAATGGCTCATTTGCATTTATTGTTGGTATACTAACGTCATTTGGAACATCGTGTACCATAGTGTTTGGCATAACATTATTAACTATTGTTTCACTTTCCATTTTTGTAGGATAATTTATATCATTATTTTCTTCTACAGTTGGTGTTACTTCTTCATGGATTTTTCTTTTTCCAACAATCTCATTATATGTTTTTTCACTAAGTTTAAGTTTCTTTAATCCAGCTAATTTAGCTTCTCCTATATTAAACACGTTCATTTAAAATCATCTCCATCCTATTCTGATTTAGAAAGTTTACGTAACACATCTTTAATGCGATTCCATTCACTTTCATCATTTATTCCTAATAATTTAGCATCTCCTGTTGTACGATCAACATTTGATACATATACTGTCACATTGCCATTTTCATCTTTTTCATTTCTTGTGTAAACAACATATTCTTTTTGATTATCCTTAAATTCAAAGGCTAATATGACTTCTACTTCTTCGATAGAGCCATCTTCTTTTACAATCGACATGATTTTTTTACCTAACTCTTTAGTCTCCATACTCATATCCTCCATTACTATGATATATACCATTTTATCATAAATTGAAATAATTTCAATACTTATTTTTCATTTTTTATTTTTTTAAGCAAAAAATATCTTGCTCCATATGCGCAATAGTTTTCTATATAACTATCTAAGTTTTTAATATTATTTATTTTATTACCTTTGTCTTTAAAACCTTTCAATCTAAGTCTATCATAGGCATAGTCTCCAAATACATAATCAAAATCATCAAAATATTCAGTCATAAAAGACTTAGTTTCTTCTAAATCAAAACAATTATTTTCATTCTTGATAAGTTCATATTCTTTACCATTAATTTCATATTTTTTCATGATTACACTCCTATCTAAATTCATTATAACATACTTATTCGGTAGTTGGTAAAGAAAATAAATTAGAATTAGAACTTCCTGCAAAATAAGTAGGTACTTTCCCTTGAATCATTTTAACTGTTAGAGGAACATCTAAAGATACAGGTACTTCTTTTGTCGAGATAGGCATAGTAATTTTTTCAGTTACTTCTACATGGATGCTAACTTCAACATAAGCATTGTTAATACCATAATTTTTTACTTTCGTTTTTAAATTAGTTATTACCTGCCCAATAAATGAAAGTTTAACTGGTATCATCGGGCCCATATTAGAAAGTAAAGATTTAGAAAAAACTATTCCAGCAGGTACTTCACATACTACTCCTTTTTTTAAATCAGTGAAATTTACTCCTTTAAAAGTATCTACAAAATCTAAATCTTTTATTTTACCAGCTTCTAATTTTTTTAAATTGGTATTTATTTTTTTATTGACAAGCTCTAAAACTTGATTTACTTTTTTAGTATTAAAATCCACTGTTTGAATTTCATCACTACTATTTTTATTAATTTCAAAAACACTATCATCAATGTTTTCTATAACTTCATCGTCTATAGCTTGATTTATTAGAATAGTCGAAAATCTTTTTACTTCCGTTTCGGCATACCCTAAAATAATTGGACTTATTTTCCTATCTATTAAATATATTAATATTATAGAAATTAAAACTGCGATGAGCAAAGATGTAATTACTATCTTTAATTTATTTCTCTTTTTTCTTGGTTTTAATCTTATTTTTTTCATATTATAAATCTTTTTTGACTAAAATTACATCTTCACCAATTTTAGCTATCTCACTCCATCTTATTGTAATTTCTTCTTTGGAAAAAGATTTGAAAAGTCCTTTGTTAGGATCTATTACTAAAGCTTCTATGATTCCTTTATTGTCTACTTTTACATCTATGATACTTCCAATATTTTTTCCATCCGTAACATTGACAATGGTTTTAGTTTGCAAATCCGAAAGTAGCATCATTTGCATCACCTATCACAATAATATGCAAGTGAGAATAAATTTAGTAAATTTAAAATTGTGCCGAATGGCACAATTATTTTAAAAGTTTTTTTATTTTATCTATAGCAGACTTTTCAAGACGTGATACTTGAGCTTGGCTTATATTTAACTCCTCGGCTATTTCCATTTGAGTTTTGCCAATGACAAATCTTTCATCTAATATCGTCTGTTCACGCTTTTTTAAATCTCCAATCGCATCTTGTAAAGATAATTTGATATCTAAATTGTTGCTTTCATTTTTTTCATCTGCGATTTGATCATATAAATAAATTGTATCTCCACCATCGTTATAAATCGGTTCAAACATACTGACAGGATTTTTTAGGGAATCCATTGCTGTTACTACTTCATAGATGCTGACATCTAGTTTTTTTGCGATATCTTCAATTGTTGGCTCTTTTGTGTTTGTTTGAATCGCTTCTTCTTTTATCTTTAAAGTCTTATAAGCAATATCTTTTAAAGATCTACTTACTCTGATGGAGTTATCATCTCTTAAGAATCTTCTAACCTCTCCTAAAATCATAGGTACTGCATATGTTGAAAATCTAACTTCGTGAGACAAATCAAAATTATCAATTGCCTTTAAAAGACCAACACACCCTACTTGGAATAAATCATCCATATTTTCACACCTTGTGTGGAATCTTTTTAATATCGATAAAACTAATTTTAAATTACCATTCACTAATTCTTCTCTTGCATGAAGATCCCCTGCTTGCATTTTCTTAAATAAATTAGTCATCTCCTCATTTGTTAAAACTTTAATATTTGCTGTATTCACGCCACTTATTTCTACTTTATGACGTGCCATAAAAATCTCCTTTCATACCTGTTATGATACGAAAGGAGTATTTTTATACTTTAAAGTTCTATATTCATAATATTTTTGATATTTTTAAAACCTGTTTTTTGATATAACTTAACTGCATTAATATTTTCATTACATACACTTAATTCTATATATTTTATATTTTTTTCTTTAGTCCATTTTTTAAATTCGTTTATTAAGGAAGTTGCAAGACCATTATTTTGATATTTTTCTTCAACATATAAAGCATCTATTTTCGCAATATCATTTAAATATGCATCTCCTCGATTTACAATATAACCGAAAATATATGCGATTATTTTATTATCTTTTTCACATATTAAAGTACAGACATGATCACTTAAAATTTGGTCTTCATAGCATCTTTTAACAACGCATAATTCATTAATGTTTTTATCATACTTTTTTTCATCTACGATAAGTTTAGTTAATAGATTATTCAAATCTTGACAATCACTTAAAGTTGCTTTTCTAATAGTATAATCTAACATTTCTCATCCCCTTCACAAACTCTTTTCCTAATTTCTTTTATCCCTTCTTTATAAATATCTTTTAATTCTTTAGTTTGTTTTTTAGTAAGATTTTTATATGGGTCTTTTTGACTTTCGACTGTCGAAGTATGTAGAGATAAAATTTTTCCATCACGGACAAATACTACTGTTGGAAAATATAATCTTTTGATATTTTCATCATCTAATCCATCATATACTTCTGCTTTATCTCCTAAGAGTTCTAGTATTTTATAATATTCATCTGTTCCTTTTTTGTCTTCGACGATGTTTCCTGCTTCATCTTTTCTTTTTGTATCTCTAATAGATAGAGCATTAAAGTAATATATTTCTTCTAAATTTTCTTCTTCTTTAGCTTTTAATAAAACTGGAAGAGCATTACGACACCAAGGACATTCTGGAAAACCAAAATAAATAACTCCTGTACCAGTTTCTAATATTTTTATTATTTCTTTAGCACTTTTATATTTTATACCATTATTTGTAGGTATTTCGATGGTTTTATATTCTTTATCATCAGTAATTTTACCATTTAATTTTTCATATTCTTCTTTAAATTTTATTTCATCACTATTTTCTTTTTTGATACTACATCCAGCACTTAATAATATTAAACTAATCACCAAAATTATTACTACATATTTTTTCACTTCGTTCACCTCTATATCTAGCGTAACATATTATTTAAATATTTTGTAGAAAAAAGAAAAAATTCTTAAAATTATTTAAGAATCTTATAAGCATATTTCCATGATAATATTTTATCTACTGCTTCATTTAATCTTTTTAATAAGTTTTGATCTTTTGTTACTTCGGCTTTTATAATTTTTGTATCTTCTATAAAATTCGAAGTAATAATCAAATCATTTCCTGATGAAAGTGCGAGTATAGGAGCACTTCCATTTTTGGTGTACTCTCCTATTGCATCCATTGCTAGATCGTCAGTTAGAATAATTCCTGTAAAGTTTAGTTCTTGTCTTAAAATATCATGAATCTTTTTAGATAATGAAGCAGGTAGCGTCTCATCTACTTTTTTAATGACATTATGTGATACTAAAATAGCAGGTACTCCTTCAGTTATTCCTGAAGAAAACGGAATAAAATCATTAGTCTTAAAACTTTCATAATCTCTTTCATCTATAGCAATACCTGTATGAGTATCGACATTATTTCCATAACCAGGGAAATGTTTTAGAGCTCCAGTTATATTTTTTTCTTTCATAACTTTTACTACTTCTTTGATATATGAAGCAGTAGTATTAGCATCTTGTCCTAGACTTCTTTTATAAATAAAGTCTTCTGGATTTTGTGAAACATCAGCAACAGGTGCGAGATTCATATTGATACCAAGACTTAATAATAGATCTGCTTTTTCTTGTTCTATTTCTTTTATTTTTTCGATATCACCTTCGTTATAGTAATCTTGTGGGGACTTGAATGGTTCACTTCTAAATTGAGGATATTTACTTACTCTATTTACAATTCCACCTTCTTCATCAACTGCGTACGCTAGGGGGATTTTACTATATGTATTAATATTTTTTAATTTTTCTTGCATCTCTTCTTTGCTGTTTTGGGCAAAATCTTTAGCAAATAATATGTATCCTCCAGGATTATAATCTCTCGTAATAGTATAAACATCTTTATCTTCGTAACGTACTAAAAATATCTGTCCTATTTTCTCATCTAGAGTCATGCTTTTACGAAGCTTTTTCGCTTTTGCTTCATATTTTCCAAAAATACCAGTATATACTTTTTCTACTTTTTTCGGTTTTTTTACTTCTTTTTTTTCTTCTTTTTGATTAAAAAAGAAACATCCAGCTATCACTCCTGTTATAACTAAAATTATTAATATTATAGATACTATTATTTTTTTCATCTACTTACTCCTAAAATCTATTTACATTTTTTAAGAAATTTTTACTTTTTAGAAAAAGTCCAGTATATCTTTCGTAGTAATCATCTAAAAAGTATTTTATTTCTTTTAAAACATCATTTTTAACTTCTAGTTTAGTTATTTTCTCTATATCGACATAATAAAACATCCTGATAAGTTTGATAGTCTTATCACTTACTAAAGCTTCGTTATGATAACAATCTTTACAAATATATCCTCCAGCAGTTGAGTTTAGAGTAATTATGTTCTTTGGATTTCCACAAATACTACATCCATCGAGAGCGGGAGCAACACCTAAAAAGTTTAAAGCTTGTAGTTCTAAAATCATCGTTAATATTTCAGGATTATATCCTTCTTCTATTTTTAGTAATGTATTTTTAAGTAAATCAAATAGTTGTTCATCTTCATTTTGTTTTGCAATTTGATTTATCAAATCTATAATATAGGAAGCATAACTTACCTTTTTTAAATCCATAATGGTTTTATCAAAAGAATTGATGACATCAACACCAATCAAAGTAGATAAACCTTTTTCTTTATAATAAATATGGTAAGTTCCATACATTAGTTTACGACTGATTCCACGTAACTTACTTTTAATTCTTCTACTTCCTTTAGAAATAATTCCAATTAAACCATGTTCTTTAGTTAAAACATTTAATATTTTACTTGATTCACTATAATTTGTTTCACTTAAACTAATTCCTTCTATACTAATTATTTCCATACCTTACCTCTTGTTTAATTATTTTTAGATTCATTTTTCATTTTATTCATTAAGACAAAATATTTTATGTCTCCTGTTTGTTTAAATAAATTCCATAATAGTTCTTCCATATTTCCACCTCTATTTATATATTGAGGAAATAATTATTTTTTATTCATCTATATCTTTAAGTCCTAATTCAACTAGATATTTTTCTTTTTCACGCCAGTTTTTTAAAACTTTAACATAAGTAGATAAATAAACTTTTTTATTTAAAAATTTTTCCATTTCATATCTGGCTTTAGTTCCTATTTCTTTAATCATTCCTCCATTTTTACCAATAATTATTTTTTTGATGTTTTCTCGGTCGACTACAATTACAACTGAAATGTTTACTTTGTTTTTTTCTTCATGATATTCTTCAGTAAAACAAGTAATCGTATGAGGAATTTCTTCTTTTGTAAGTCTTAAAACTTGTTCACGAACAAATTCGGCCATCATAAATTTTAAAGATACATTAGTAAACTCTTCTTCACTATAATATGGATTAGAGTCTGGTAAATAACTTTTAATACATTTAAGTAATGTAGTTATATTATCTTTTTTTAAAGCTGAAAGAGGAATGATTTCCTTAAAGTCATGTTTTTCTTTTATTTCAGTAATTCTTTTAATTAATACTTCTTTTTTGATTTTATCTATTTTGTTAAGAAGTAAAAAAACAGGTATATCATTTTTTTTGATTTGATTTAATATATATTCATCACCTTTACCAAAACCACTTGATATATCTACTAAAAACAAAATTATTTCTACTCCTTCAGTATTGTTATAAGCTTTTTTATTTAAAACTTTATTTAATTTATATATTGGTTTAGCAATACCTGGAGTATCGACAAAGATAATTTGTGATTCATCATCATTATATATTCCTTGAATTACATTTCTAGTAGTTCCTACTTTATCACTTGTTATGGCAAGTTTGGTATTTAAAATACTATTTAATAAAGTACTTTTGCCGACATTTGGTCTTCCAACTAAGCTTACAAATCCACATTTTTTCATATTATCTTACTCCTATTTTAGTATCAGTATTATTTTGGGTACAAATATCATGAGTCCAATTACTGCAGAGACAAAAGCAAAAACTAAAACAGAGGCTGCAGCAGTATCTTTTACTTTTTTAGCAAGCGGATTAATTTCTGGACAAGCAAGATCTACCATGTGTTCAAATGTCGTATTTAAAAGTTCGGCTGTTATGACAAGTCCAAATAACATTAGACAAATAATCCATTCATAATTAGTAAGACCGACTATTAAGCCTACAATTATGACTATAATAGCTACGATTGTATGAACACATAAATTTTGTTCACTTTCATAAGCATCCATTAAACCATCAAAAGCATGACGAAAACTATCTACTAATCTTTTTTGATCTAGTGTCTTTAGATATTTTTTTTTATGTTCAAATTTATTCATAACAGCTTTTTGTTTTTGAATCATTTCTTCTTCCTCTTTAGGATTTTGATGATCATAACCAAGTAAGTGATAAAAACCATGAACTGTTAAAAAAGTAATCTCTCTTAAAAAAGAATGTCCATATTCTTTGGCTTGACGTCTTGCGGTTTCAATAGAAATATAAATATCTCCTAGAACTCGATAATCATAAACATCGATAGTAGATGTTTGATCGTCTTCCAAAGCAAAACTAATAACGTCAGTTGGTCTATCTATTTTTCGATATTTCTTATTTAAAGAATGAATCTTTTCATCATCGACTAAAATTACATTCATTTCAATATGATCTAACTTTTCTATGGAAAGCGCTACTTTTAAAACTTCTTTAATGCTTTCTATTTCTTTTATTTCTTCTTTAGTTTCATTAACTACTTCTATTTGATTCATAAATTACTCCTTTATATTAGTGTTAAACAACACATTAGTAAAAATATTGATATGATATTGAGAAAAATTTCTGATTTAAAAAAGTCAGGTAATTTATCTGCAATTTTGTTCATTATTACATAAAGTAAATAACCAATCATACCTCCTATTATATTTAACAAGATATCATCTACATCAAATATTCTACCAATAGATCTTTGAACACATTCTATAGAGATACTCGCTATTACTATTAATGATAACATAACATATTTATTTTTTGGTTTGATTATTAAACTAGTAAAAAAACCATAAGGTAAAAATATAAGCATATTACCAACTATATTTCTAATAAAAAGTCTACTTCCTATTTTGTATCTTAAAATCTCTTTAAAAGGGATAAAATTATTTCTTGCAAAACTTACTACATCTCGATATGTTACTACTTGGAATAAACATAAAATATAAATTATAAATGTTAAATAAAGTAATTCTTTATATAAAACAAATCTTTCTTTTTTTTGAAATAAATAAGTAATACGTAAAGAAACAATAATTATCGTCGATATTAAAACCATAGGCCAAGTAACATCTACTACTCCATGTATGGCATTAGAGAAAAAATACATATTATTCCTCCTTTACTTCCTTATCGTCTTTTGGAATTTCTTTATTCTTAATACTTATAGAATCAGTAATATCTTCCGATACTTTGAAAAATACTTCTACTAATATTTTACTCTTTTTTTCAGTCTTTTTCAAAACTTTTTTTGAAATAATAGTATCTTCTTTTTGTAACTGTTTTTCTAATTTTTCAGTGGCGAGAGTCAAAGCTTTCGAAGAAGCATTATTTATGTTATATTTTTCTTTTCTTAATTTCACTTCTTTTAAATTAGTAATTTTTAAAGAAAGAGGTAAAATATTATTTTTAATAGTAAATTTATCTTCATTTTTATAGTTTTTAAAAGATGAGAACAAATTATACGTTTTAGAAAAAATATTTAGTTGTAATACATTTTTATTTCTATTTGTATATTCTTTTTCAGTATAATTTTTGGGAAGTTCGACATCTACTTCATACCATACTTCTCCATATACTTTACCTTGCGCTCTAACTTTGCTTACTACATCCTCTTTATTTTTTATAAAGCCACTAATTATAATATCTCCTTTTTTAACATAGTCATATTTCTTTTTTTGAATTTCTCCACTAGAGGCTTCAATTCTTAAAATCATCGCATCTTTTTTGGCTACAATATCTTGTTCATCGCCTATTTTTTTTAACTTATCTTTTTTTCTTTCTTCGACATTGACAATATAAGTAGTACCTGATTCTTTAATTTCTAACCATTCTAATCTCTCTTTTTCTTTTTCTAAAATTTTTTTGACAATTTTTTCACGTGCTTGAAAAGAGACTTTAAATCTATATGGTTTTAAATTATATTCTTCTAGATCTTTCTTAACAAGATTTCTTATTTCTTTATTACTATGAACTACTTCAACTCTAAAAATTAAAGAAGATAAAAAAGTAAGGAGTAAAAAACCAATAAACAACGCTAAAAGAAAAAAAGTATATTTTTTTAAAAGTCTTTTATATTTTATTGGTCCATAAGTATTAACAATATCTATTTTATATATCGATTTTAGTTTTTTTATTTTTTCTAAATTTTCATCATCTACAATTATAAAGCATTCTTTTTCTTTTATTTCACTATAATTAAAATAGATTTTAAATCTTACTAAATCATTTATTACCTGTCTAAAATCTTTACCACTAATTTTTAGTTTATAAAGATTTTTAATCATGAAAATCTACCTCTATTCTTTTTATTTTTCCTGACAATAACACCTCGTCTTCGACTAATTTAATTAAAGTTAGATTTTCTCCATATATTAGGACTTTCCCTTTCGTTGTTTTGATTATAACTTCTTGATCAGTTAAAGATAATATTTCTTTATAGTTTACAATATGTAATTTATATGTATATAAAGTAAGTTTAAATTCTTTATCGATCAGGTATCTAGAAACTTTTTCTATCATAAAGATCACCTTACTTTAGACTATGAAAAAAGAAGAGTATTTAGTCCTCTTCTTTTAATCTATCTAATGTTATGTTACCAAGATAACCATCTTTTAAATCTCTCACTATAATATTTGAGACTTTCTCGTAATCAGCAACTCCACCACGAGCAAGCGCTCCTCTTTTTTTAGCAATCATCTCATAAGTATCAATAAAGTCTTCATCTAATTCTTCGATACCATATCTATTTTTTAATTGCTCGGGATATAATTCATGCATCTTTTTCAATACGAAGATAGCAAGGTCATCAATATTTAATATTTCTTCTTTAATAGAAGATAATGCCGCTAAAACTCTCGCACCTTCTTGATCAGTAAGTTTTGGCCATAATACTCCTGGAGAATCTAAAAGTTCGATATCTTTATTAATTCTAATCCAAGATAAGTTTTTAGTAACTCCAGGCCTATTTCCGATTTGAGCACTTTTTCTTCCTACCAAACGATTTATTAAAGTGCTCTTCCCAACATTTGGTACACCTACTATTAACGCTCTAATACTTCTTGGTTTAAGTCCTTTTTTGATCCTTTTTTCCTGTTCTTCTTTTAATATTTCTTGGCTGGCATCGATTACTTTAGTAACTTTATCATGGACTAAATCTAGTGGTATTACAGTATAACCTTTATTTTCATAATATTTAATAAACTTATTTGTTTGTGTTTTATCACATAAATCATATTTAGTCATTATTAAAATTTTAGGTTTTCCTCTCGTCCATTCATCTATATCAACTATTTTAGATGACATAGGCATTCTAGCATCGATTACCTCATAAATTATATCTACAAATTTTAAATTTTCTTTTACTTGTCTTTTCGTTTTGGCCATATGACCTGGATACCAGTTGATTACGATTTTTTGCACCCCCTGTTTTTTACTATTATTACTCATTTTCATCACCACTTTTCTTCTATTTTCTTTGCCTCATCTATATATTGATAATTTAAGCTATTACTTTTAGATATAGCTGATTTTTTCGTTTCCTTTTCATATAAATCTT
>CANQVR010000002.1 GCA_947627375.1 uncultured Bacilli bacterium
GCACTTGTATTCTTATCTATTTCTTTAGTCTCGGCATTATATATACTACATACAGGTCTTGTTGTATCATTTGCTTTAGCATAGTATGTTTTATTTTCACTTACACTAATTGATGTTCCTGGAGTTTCTCCTGTTTTTTGAGCTTGGTCAGTTGTGAAGTATCCTGGTTTATCATATCCTGTTAATGGTGTTATCTCTGGTAGTGTGATACTACATGAATCTGATGATCCTTCTATATCACAATAGTCACTTTGCTTATCACCTTGGATACTTGCTACTCCACTTCCTTTTTCATATGTTACTACTACTCTTTTCTTTATATTTATATTAGTTTCTAGTGTAATCTCTTCATTTGTATTATTATACTTATCTTTTACTACTCCTTTATCTATCTTTATTGATACTTTTCCATTCTTTTCAAATCCATTTAATGTTAGAGTATGTTGTATTCCATTATCTCCTGTTACTTCTGCGGCAGCTATTCCCTCTGTTAACTCTTTCTTTGTAGGTTCTACTTCTTCATTATTTACTAATACATGGACATTATCCTTTGTCATGGTACTTGTTACTGTTCCACTTTCATCTGTACATTTTATATTCATTGTTATATCTTCATCTTTTGATGGGTTTTCTTTATTTACATTCTCTATTACACATGTTGGGGCTTTTTGATCTTTTGGTATTATCTCTCCTTCTGTTGATACATCTACTCTTAATTTAAATGTCTTCTCTTCTCCTGTTACATCATAATCTTCTCTTACCCACATTCTTAATCTAAAATATTTTGTTTCTGTTTTATTTGCTACATCTTGATATAATAGTTTTCCTTTTACTTCTTTTCCTTCATCTTCTCTTTTGATATCTTCTAAATCATCAAATGTTGGTACTACTTCTTTATAATTATCATAAGGGGTATCACTTTGATCTGTTAGATACATCTTTACATACTTTGGATCTAATTTATTTTCTGCATCAGTTGTATCTACTGCATAGACATAATATGGTATTGTTGTATTTCCTCCTAGAGTTGCTTCTACATTAAAATCAAAATATCCTCTTGTTGCATTTTCATCTGTTTCTTTTATTAGTTTCCCTTCATCATCTTCCATAGGTAGAGCATTTGATATTTCTATTCCATTTGTTGTTTCATTATAGACAAAGTTTATCTTTCCTGTTGTTACTTTATTTTCTTTTGTTCCTTCTTTTGAATAGATAAATGCTGCATATGTTACTCCTATTATTACTAATATTAATGACATTGTTAAGACTATACTTATTACCTTCTTACTATTTTCTTTCATCAAACAACACCTCTTAATCATTACTTATTTTGGATAATACTTTACAGTATTATACTTTTTTATTCTTTCAATATAAATTAATAATTTATACTGGTATTAATATTATTAATTTAAAGATTTATAATTTATATATTAACTATTTAGTTAAAAAAAATTAAAGGAAAGAAATAAAATATTATGAAAACAATGGAATTAGTTGGTCTTAATACCAAATGGTATAGATACCAAAACAAAATAACTCAAGAACAATTTTCAGAAATTACAAATTTTAAAATGTCATACATAAGTCTTATTGAATGTGGACATACTAATTTAACTTGTAATAACATCGATGTTATTGCCGAAGCTTTAAAGATTGAGGTTATTAAATTATTCGACCCAAAGACAGCACAAAAAGCAAAAGAATTACCTTTACGTGTTGATCAATACACACCTATTCCAGTTTAATTCCTCCCTATCTTATTAAGTTATAAATTAATAATCTATAACTTAATTATATCATAGTCAAAAATTATAATTGGTGGAAAAATATGGCAAAAAGAAAAAGAGAATTTTTTTTAGTTCTCTTTTTAGGTTTCTAAATAATTTTCTCCTTTATGCGGCTCTAACCTGAGTAAATCATTAAAATCTTGTTGTCGTAACACTTCATAAATAACAATTGCTGCAGCATTAGATAAATTAAGTGCCCTCACATTTTTAGTCATCGGTATTCTCATACAATAATCTAAATTATATTTTAATATTTCTTTTGGAATACCAGTTGATTCTTTTCCAAAGATAAAATATAATTCTTTATCTTCTTCATTCTTATAATCAAAACTAGTATGAGGTTTTTTTCCATATCTCGTAAAGTAATAATAAATACCTTTATTTTTACTTTTAAAGTCCTCAAAATCTTCATACACATAATATTCTAGCTTATCTATATAATTTACTCCACTTCTTTTTAAATACTTATCCGAAAGTGAAAAACCTAAAGGTTTTATTAAATGAAGTCTCGTATTAGTTGCGACACATGTTCTCATAATATTACCAGTATTTCCTGGTATTTCAGGTTCGTATAAGACGATGTTATTCATCATCTACTCCTACTTCATAATATTCTAAAAAGGCTTTAGTTTTACTAATACTTAAAGGTTTATCTTTACTACCTTGTAATATATCAACTACTTCATTATCTTTTAAGATAATGAAAGCAGGATATGAAGTTGTAAGTTCTTTTTTGTAAGGATATTTATCATTAAACTCATCTACAAATCTATAAAGATCTACATCACTCAAATTAACATAAGTAATATTATTTGTTAATCCTTCTTCGACAAGAAGTGGTTTTAATTTTTTCTCATAATTACGACACACTTCATCACTAGCAGTACATAAATACATTACAACACTAGGATTCTCAGTAATATAATGATCTATTTCCGTATATCCAATCTCTGGTAGTGTATCACGAATAATTGGAGTTTGTTTATTATATTCGGAAACCGCAATATACTTATTAGCTATAAAATACAAAATTAAAATTGTACCTAGAAAAAGACATATTAAAATAATATAATTCTTTACTGGTATCTTTTTTTCGTGTTTTAATTTCATCATCAACAACTCCTTTTCTATTATTAGTTTACCACGAAATATAAATATATGTAACATAAATTTAGTAACTAGTGTAAAATCTAGAATAAAGATAATTGATTAGATTCATCCATTCCTTCGAATATTCCCATCTCACGCATTTTTTCTACTAATGTTTTAGAAATTTTACCACGATTAGAAACATCCTCTATACTTATAAATTTTTGCTGACTTCTTGCTTTTACTAGTTGTTTAGCAGCAGTAATTCCTAGACCATCAATAGTAGAAAATGGTGGTATTAAGGTATTTTCATGTTCTTTATCGATAATAAATTTAGTAGCTTCACTTTTTTCGATATCTATATTTGCAAATTTAAATCCACGAGCTGTCGCCTCTAAGGCTATTTTTAATGATTCTAATATTCCTGTTTCTTTATTTGTAGCCTCATATCCTTTAGCAACTATATCTTCTATTTTTTGTTTGATGGAACTACGTCCTTTTATCATTGTTTCAATATCAAAATCAGTTATACGAACTGAAAAAAATGCAGCATAATAATTTAAAGGTTGATGTACTTTAAACCAAGCTATTCTAAGGGCACTCATAACGTAAGCACAAGCATGAGCTTTTGGGAACATATATTTAATTTTATGACAAGATTCGATATACCATTCAGGAATATTTGCTTTTTGCATAATTTCAACATATTTTTGCCAAGTATCAGGATCCCCACTTGCTCGCCCTTTACGAACAAACTCCATTATCTTAAATGCTTGTAATGGTTCTACTCCCCAATTTATTAAAGATACCATAATATCATCACGACAACCGATAACTTCTTTAAATGGAACTATCTTATTTTTAATAAGTTCTGAGGCATTTCCTGTCCATACATCAGTACCATGTGAAAGTCCTGAAATTTTTACTAGTTCAGAAAATGTTTTCGGTTTAGTTTCTTCAAGCATTCCAATGACAAATTTAGTACCGAGTTCTGGAAGTCCAAGTGTTCCTGTTTTACACATTATGTCATCTTCTTTTACTCCTAAAGATTTTGGTGAACATAAAAGTTCAAAGACTAAAGGATCATCCATCGGAAGTTCAGTAACATCTAGTCCAGAAAGATCTTCTAACATTCTAAGGACAGTCGGATCATCGTGACCTAGTATATCAAGTTTTAAAACATCTTGATCGATAGCATGATAATCAAAGTGAGTTGTCCTCCATAAAGAAGTATTATCATCAGCAGGATACTGGAAAGGTGTAAAATCAAAGACATCCATATAACCTGGAATAACGACAATTCCTCCTGGATGTTGACCTGTCGTTCTTTTAACACCAGTACAACCTATTGCCAGTCTTTCAACTTCGGCATTTCTAACATCTTCGATACCTTTATCTTCAAAATAACCTTTGACAAAACCAAAAGCAGTTTTCTCAGCTACAGTACCGATAGTCCCAGCACGATAAACATTATCAATTCCAAATAACTCTTTAGTATATTCGTGAGCTTTCCATTGATATTCTCCTGAAAAATTAAGATCGATATCGGGAACTTTATCAGCATTAAAACCAAGGAAAGTTGCAAAAGGCATATCTTGTCCTTCTTTTGTTAAGCATTCCCCACACTTTGGACATACTTTATCAGGAAGATCATAACCTGATGAATATTCTAAAGCATAAGCTTTACCAGCCTCATCTTCAAACTCAGAATATTTACACTTTTTACATAAATAATGAGCAGGAAGAGGATTAACTTCTGTAATTCCCATCATCGTCGCTACAAAAGATGACCCAACCGAACCACGTGAACCGACAATATATCCATCATCATTACTTTTTTTAACTAGTTTTTGAGCAATCAAATAAATAACATCAAAACCTCCCCCAATAATACCGGAAAGTTCTTCTTCTATTCTCTTTTCGATATTTTTAGGAAGTACATCTCCATACATTAAATGAGCTTTATTATAAACCATATCTTTAACTTCTTGTTCAGAGTTTTCTATCTTAGGTGAAAAAGGAACTCCACCTGTATCTATAATTACTTCTACTTCTTCAATCATATTTGCGATTTTATTTGGATTATCAATAACAATCTCACGTGCTAAGCTCTCATCTAAAAAGTTAAAATCATCAAGCATCTCATCAGTCGTTCTAAAATGATTAGAAGGAATCTCATTTATCCCTTTTCTCGCAAGAGGATGACGTCCTCCTCCAGGTACTTTTTGATTGACGATTATCTCTCTAAATATTTTATCATCTCTATTAATATGATGAACATCTCCTGTTGCGACAATTATTTTACCAGCATCACGAGTTACTCTAATTATTTTCTTTAAATGTTCTGAAAGTTCTAATTCATTTACAAAGTCTCCTGTTTGAATTAAATGATTATAACATTCTAATGGTTGTACTTCTACATAATCATAAAATCTAACGATATTAGCTAACTCTTCTTCAGTTTTACTTTTAGCCATCGTAAATACTTCACTTTCATAACATCCACTACCAATTAAAAGTCCTTCTCGATATTTCTCTACTTCACTTCTAAGTATTCTAGGTGTCTTATAAAGATAAGTAGTATTAGCATATGACACTAATTTAAATAAATTCTTAAGTCCTGTTTTATTTTTTACTAATATATTAATATGATGCATACGTCCAAATTTATGAATATCATCATGGGATATCATTTCTAATAATTGATCCATTTTTTCTATATTACGATTAGAAAGTTTCTTTAACATTTTATAAAATACTAAAGCTGTTCCTTCAGCATCGTAATCTCCTCGATGATGATGTTCCTCATCCCAAGGTATTTCATAACGTTTAACAAGTGCTGAAAGTGAGTGCCTTGCATAGTTAGTATCTAGTGTCCTTGAAAGTTCTAAAGTATCTATAATAGGATTAGTAACTTTTCCTAAACCATATTTTTTATAAGCCATCTCTAAAAATGAGGTATCAAATTTAGCATTATGCGCAACAAGAGGAAAATCTTCTATAAAATCTTTAAATCTTTTAACTGCATTTTCTTCATTATCTTTATCCTCAAGCATCTCATCAGTAATACTAGTAACTTCTACTATTTTTCTAGGTAATTTTCTACCAGGATTGATAAGTTCATCATATCTTTCGATTATTTCACCATTTTTCATTTTAACGGCACCAATTTCAATAATAGAATCAGCTCCACCAGCATTAAAACCAGTTGTTTCTAAATCGAAAACTATATAAGTCTCATCTAACATCACATTTCGATTAGGACGTATAACTACATCTACATTATCATCGATCATCGAAAGTTCTGTTCCATAAATTACTGTAAATTTATCTTCTTCTTTTTTCTTTTTATTATATGATTTTACAAAGTTAAAAACATGCGGAAAAGCCTGAACACCATTATGATCAGTTATCGCAATAGCTTTATGCCCAAAATCAATAGCTTGTTTTACAAGTTCAATTTCATCACACACTCCATCCATCTGACTCATTTTCGTATGAGTATGTAACTCAACTCTTTTAACATCACTATTATCAACACGTTTTTCTTCAACTCGTTCAAGTTTTTCAATATCTCTCGCATTAAGTACTAACTCTTTAGCATAATTATCATTTCTAGAATATCCTCTAATCCTATACCAAGTATTTTTCTTAAGTTCTTTTTTAAGTCTTTGATATTCTTTATCATTTCTCACAAAAACTTTACAATAAATACTATCAGTATAATCAGTTATCTTTAAAGTAATAATCTTAAAATCAGTCTTATTAGATTCAAAATATTCAATTCCAAAGATAACTCCCTCAACTATAATATTATTATCTTCTCCAAGTAACATCCTAATAGGAATACTTTTTCCTTTTATATGTTTTCCTAAAACCATTCCTTCTTCATTAACAGGTTTAAAATTTTTATTTTTCTTAGAATTATTCTCTATCTTACTTTTTTCTTTTTTTATTTCAATATCTTTAAAATTATATTTTTCTTTTTCTATTTCTTCTAAAATATTATTTTTACTTTCTAATATGATAGGAATTTCTTTAGTATATCCAAATTTTTTATAAAAAGAGGAAATATCAGTTAATACTTTTTTTAGTTTCTCTTCTTCTTTTTTTAATTCGACTACTAAAATTAATGAATCATCTTCTATTTGTAAACTATCTTGAAATAAAGAAATAATCTTTAATTTATCTTTTAATTTTTTTAAAAGATAAGGAAAATAACTTTTAAGTATTTCTAAGTCTAAATTATCTACCTTATAAATAATATCTATCTTATCAATAGCAGGATCTATATTAAATTTATCTTCTTCTAAAGCTTCGATTACTTTTATAGGAAAAAGAGTTTTATTTTTTATTATAAATTTATAACTATCCCTCTTTTTACTCACGACAATCTTTTCAAGTATAGCATCTTCAAAATAAGTATACATTTCCTCATCTATTTTAAATTTATCTAAAAGTAATTTAATATTTTTTTCCATGCTACTACCTCCTGAAAAGAAAAAGTTTCATCGTAGAAACTTTAGATAATTTCCAATTCATCTATTTTTAAAATATGTTTTTGATTCTTAATACAAAAATCTATAAAAGTATATAAATCTACTTTTCTAAGTTGTTTTTCATACGTGTATTTAGAAACATCAAAAACTATTTTATCACGTTTCATATATTTTACTAAGTCATCTTTTTTAACACCTAAATACATAAGCCAATATGGATATATTTGCGTCTTTAAAAATTTAAGTGACTCTTCTCCTGATAAATATTTACTCTTACCAGTAATACGAGTGGCAAACTCGTTTAGTACCGCAAGTTCAGCTACAGCTTTAACTATATCTTGATAATCTTTTTTAAAATCTTTAAGTTCTCTTTTAATAATTTCAAAAACTATATGCATCAAATTAGCTACTTCAGTTTTATGTTTAGAACCAAGAGTTAAAGTATTAACCTTAGAAACTGGTGGTTTGGTTACTGTAGAACACTTAAGTTTAGGTGTTATTACCAAAACTTGATATTGTTTTATATCGATACGTAAAATATCTTTTAACTCTTTAATAGTTTGTTTTTTATATTTATCCCACATCTTAACTAAATAAACTCTATATTCTTCAGTTGCTTTTTTTAAATCTTTATAACCACTATAATCCATCATCAAATTATAAACAGTATCATCCCTCGGAATAAAATTTTTCGGATCTTTAAGAATAAGTTCATAATCACTATAAGTTAAATTGTATTCTTTTTTATAACTTTGCCATAATTTTTGTTTATATCTATGTATATTTTCAGATATAGAAGCTTGAAATAACAAGTTCCAAATAAGTACATAATCATTTACTACAAATTTTAAGTTCAACTAAATCACATCCTGACATTTCTTCTCTATATAAAATATATCATAAGAAAAAAAATTTGAAAAGGACTTAAAAGAAAAAAGCAACAAAATATTGTTGTTTAAAAAGTCTTAACTAGAAAATAAATAGCTGTTATAATTCCACATACTAATATTAAAACTAAACCTATTTTTAAAGCTCCCATTAATTTAGAAGGCCTATCTTCCATTCCACTAAAATTAAAATCTTTATCAGATAGATCCATCGATTTAGTATAAAAAGATTTATCCATATCTTTTAATATATCAGAATCAGTCTTACTACTTGTTTCTTTAGCTTTAATGATATCTACTTTCTTTAAAGTATCTTGATCTAAAATATCTTTACTAAAATTAAGTTTAGTATCATTACTAGGTATTTGATCTTCTAAGTTACTAGTCATAAGTTCACTTAATAAATCTACACTAGTAGCTTGATCGATTTCTCCTTTTAAAGTTTTAGAAGTAATCGTATCGATTAAATCTCTTAACTCTTCTTCATCAGGATTATTTTTACTTTCTCTTTCTTTACGATAATTTTCAAGCTCACTTGGATTCAAGCTCGCCAAAATATTATAATTAGTATTTTTAAGTTTACGTTTTTTATCTAATTCATCGACATCTACTCTCGTATCTCTTGCTTCTTCTAAAATACGATTAATATCATATACTCTATTTTCATGATCTTGATATAAATGATTAAAATCATCTAATTCTTTTTTTACTCTTGGAGGTGGAGCAATTTCACTATAGTCTTTATATTGATGATAGCCTTCTCTAGTTCTATAGTTTCTTTTTGCGGCATTTAAATCTATCGCATCTACTTGACTTATATCAGTAAAATTAGTATATTTTGTATTTTTACCTATATTACTATATAAATTTTGATTGCGACTAGAACGACGTGATGTTAAAGAATTGTTCTCTTGTGAACCATATCTATCCATACGACTTGGCATATTTTTACCTCCAATCTTACTATAAGTGTAACATATTGTCGAAAAAAACAAAAGAAAGTAATTAACTATTTACGTAAAATCTTTTTTAGTTTATAATAAAAGTGTAAAGGAGAAGTTAAAAATGAAAGTAAAAGTAAATGAAGATGCTTGTATCGGCTGCGGTGCTTGTGTTGCGATTGCTGATGATATTTTTCAAATCAATGATGAAGGATTATCAACTGCAACAAGTGAAAAGTTAGACGATAGTCAAGCTGATAAAGCTCGTGAAGCTATTGAATCATGCCCAACTGGGGCTATAGAAGAAAAATAAAAAAATTCAAGTTAACCTTTCTTGAATTTTTTTATTTTCTGATAATATTGTAACTTCTTTTCTTATTTTAAAATTATTTCTACTCATAACCTACATTTCCTTATTACAAGCTTTATTTTCTATTTCTTGTTTTAAAAGTTTTAAAAACTCTTCTTTCGTAACTGTCGTAGTTTCTTTTTTTCCATATAGACGATAACTGATAGTCTTATCATTTTTTTCGTTATCTCCAAGTATTAAAGTATAAGGAATTTTAGATGTTTGAGCTTCTCTTAAACGATAACCTAGTTTCTCATTTCTATCATCTAATTTTACTCTAATATCATTATCACTTAAGAAATCAGCTATTTCTTTAGCGTATTCTCCTTGGTGTTCTGCAGATACTGGCATTACTGCAACTTGAGTTGGTGCAAGCCAAGTTGGAAAAGCCCCTTTACATTCTTCGATAAAAAACGCTGTAAATCTATCGAATGTTCCAAAGATTGCGCGATGAATAACAACAGGAACTTGTTTTTCTCCATTACTCGCGATATATGATAAATCAAATCTTCTCGGTAATAAGAAATCTAACTGACATGTTGAAAGTGTAACTTCAGGTCCTACTGCTGGTTTAACTTCAACATCTAACTTAGGTCCATAAAAAGCTGCTTCACCAATAGCTTCAAAATAATCTATATCCATACTATCCAATACTTGACGAAGAGTGTTTTCTGCTTCATTCCACATCTGATCATCATCAAAATATTTTTCAGTATCTTCAGGATCTCTAAGTGAAAGTCTAAATTTATAATTAGTAATTCCAAAATCTTTATAAACATCTAAAATAAGTCCCACAACTTTTTTAAATTCTTCTCCTATTTGGTCAGGACGAACGAATAAGTGAGCATCATTTTGACACATACATCTAACTCTTTCAAGTCCTTTCACCGCACCACTTGCTTCATATCTAAAATCAGTTGCAGCCTCACCAATACGAATTGGTAAATCACGATAAGAATGAAGACTATTTTTATATATTAACATATGATGTGGACAATTCATTGGACGAAGGACAAATTCTTCTTCATCAACTTTCATCACTGGAAACATATTTTCTTTATAATGATCCCAATGTCCACTAGTTTTATATAAATCTACTGTTCCAACACATGGAGTATAAACATGAAGATACCCAAGACGTCTTTCTTTATCATAAATATAATTTTCAAGTTGCTTTCTGATCAAAGCCCCATTAGGAAGCCATAAAGGCATACCAGATCCAACTAAATTATGACTCATAAAAAGTTCTTGTTCACGTCCTATCTTACGATGATCACGCATCTTACATTCTTCTAAATATTCTAAGTATTTATTCAAATCTTCTTCAGTCTCAAAACAAATACCATATATTCTTTGTAGTACTTTGTTTTTAGAATCTCCTTTAAAATATGCTCCACTACTTTTAATTAATTTAAAATGTTTTAATTCTTTTACACTTTCAACATGAGGTCCACGACAAAGATCAGTAAAATCTCCTTGAGTATAACATGATATTACTTCTTCGTCTTCGTTCATTCTCTCAATTAAATCAATTTTATATGGATCATTTTTAAATCTTTCAAGAGCTTCACTTTTAGATATTTCTTCTCTTACAATTCTTTTTCCATCTTTAGCAATTTTTTTCATTTCTTTTTCTATTTTCGGTAAATCCTCATCAGTTAGAGTAATATCTCCTAAATCAATATCATAATAAAATCCATCTTCAATAACAGGACCAACCCAAAATAAAGCCTTTGGATATAAATGTTTTACAGCTTGAGCAAGTAAATGTGCACAAGAATGATTAAGTACACTTAATTTTTCATCTTCTTTAATATTAATCATAAAATCCTCCTTAAAATTAAAACCACATTACATGCCAGGAGCTTGTAATGCGGTACCATCCTTACTTAACTTAATTTCTATAACGGTATAACCGGAATTACTTTTCATAATTCTACTAAGAAGGTAGTAATTTATTTATTCTTTCCTTGTTTACACCTACCACAAGGTCTCTTTAAAAGATAATAAACAAATCTTGTCCTTCCTCATCGTATTTACATTTTAAGCATATCACAAAATATAAATTTGTCAATAAAAATTATTTTAATTTCTTTTGATAAACTTTAGTTTTTGATGTATATGCCTCAAACATTAAATCTACTAAATTATCTATCTTTTCCATATCGATACTCGATTTTATTTCTTTTATAAAATAGTCTTCTAAAAATATTTTAATATCACTTTCTTCATAATTACTATTGTCTTTATATGAAAATGGCATACTTGTAAGTAAATTTTTAGCTATCGCAATATTTTCTTTTTTATCTATTAACCATTTTATTGGTTCTACTTTTACCCAATGTGTTTCTCCATATCTTGCTTCTTTTCCATTTGAAAATTGCCTATTACTATATATATTTAATTTATTTTCCATTCTTACATATTTATTATTTTGATAAATATACTCTTGATATTTTTCTTTTTCTTCTTTTAACATTGAAGTATAACTTTTTTTAGTTTCTTTAAGATTTCTTTTTTTATATAAATTTTCTAATTTCGTGTCTAAATATTTATCTACTATTGTCTTAGGATACTCTCCATATTCTACTATATCTCTATTGCTTTCTAATACTTTCTTAAGTTCTTCTTTATTTTCATAAATTTTAGTTAAATCAATCACCGGTCTAACTCCAAGACCAGTCATAAACGTATGACAAAAATTCATTTTACCAGTAAAATCGACATAAAACACATCATATACATCATAAAAATTAAAAGTTCTAGTCCAATAATTTCCCATTCTATTATCATAGACTCCACCATTTATCATTTGATAAAAATCTGTTGCTTCTGCTTCTATTCCATATTTTTTTAAAATATCCAAATTTTCTACTTGTTTTCTTGTAAGTAAAGTTATTTCATCTTTCATATGACTACCTCACTTTCTGCTTTGCTTTCTTCTCTTCTGGCACATATGTCTCAAACATTAAATCTATTAAATTATCTATCTTTTCCGTATCTATACTTTTACTCGGCTCTATTTCTTTTATAAAATAATCTTCTAAAAATACTTTAATATCACTTTTCTCATAATCATCATCATTTTTATATGAAAATGGCATACATGTTAATAAATTTTTAGATAAGGCAATACTCGCATTTTTATCTATCAACCACTTTATTGGTTCTACTTTTAACCAATATGTTTTTCCTCTTATTGCTTTTCTTCTATTTATAAACTCACACTCTTCCCAATACATACTTGCTTCTTTTACTCTTATATATTTATTATTTTGATAA
Organism: uncultured Bacilli bacterium; assembly: GCA_947627375.1. GTDB lineage: Bacteria > Bacillota_I > Bacilli_A > RF39 > UBA660 > CANRDQ01. The sequence continues at coordinate 12,838 of CANQVR010000002.1, forward strand.
ATATACTCTTGATATTTTTCTTTTTCTTCGTTTAACATCGAAGTATAACTTTTCTTCGTTCTTTTGAGTTTAACTTTTTGATATAATTCCTCTAACTTTTTTTCTAAATTTTCATCTACTACGGACTGAGGATATTCTCCATATTCTACTATATCTATATCACTTTCTAATACTTTCCTTAGTTCTTCTTCATTTTCATAAATTTTAGACAACGATATTACTGGACGAACTCCATGAACAGGAAGAAAAAGAGCCCAGCACTCACTATCAGAATCATCAACATAATAAACCTTAACCAATTTTTTAGCACATGGAGTTTTTGTCCAATAAGTTCCTGTTCCACAACAAATAAATCCATTTTGAACTTGATAAAAATCAGTTAATCCAGCTATTTTCCCTTTTGTTTTTAAAACATCTAAATTTTCTGCCTGTTCTCTTGTAAGTAAAGTTATTTCCTCTTTCATATGACTACCTCACTTTCTGCTTTGCTTTCTTCTCTTTTGGTACATAAGTTACAAACATTAAATCTATTAAATTATCTATCTTTTCCATATTTATACTTTTACTCGGTTCTATTTCTTTTATAAAATAATTTTCTAAAAATACTTTAATATCACTTTTCTCATAATCATTATCATTCTCATATGAAAACGGCATAGCGGTAAGTACATTTTTAGCTATCGCAATACTCTTTTTTTTATCTATTAACCACTCTATTGGCTCTACTTTTAACCAATATGTTTCTCCTTTTATTGCTTTTCTTCCATTTGCAAATTCACAATCATCCATAGATATATTTGCTTCTTTTACTCTTATATACTTATTGTTTTGATAAAAATACTCTTGATACTTTTCTTTTTCTTCTTTTAACATCGAAGTGTAACTTTTATTAGTTTCTTTAAGATTTCCTCTTTGATATAACCTTTCTAACTTTTTCTCTAAATCGCAATCTACTACTATCTTAGGATATTCTCCGTACTCTACTATATCTCTATTACTTTCTAATACTTTATTTAATTTTTCTTCTGATTTATAGATTTGAGATAACGGTATTACCGGACGGACCCCAAAGTAGGAATCGTACACACTATCGTAGCTCACATAGCCGCAGCCTACATAGAATACGCAGAACGAGAAGTCAGAATACGGAGTTTTGGTCCAATAGTCCCCTTTTCCATAATGAACATATCCTCCTTGAATTATATAAAAATCTGTTTCATCTGCTTCTATTCCATATTTCTTTAAAATATCTAAATTTTTTACTTGTTTTCTTGTAAGTAAAGTTATTTCATCTTCCATATAACTACCTCACTTTCTGCTTTGCTTTCTTCTCTTTTGGTACATAAGTTACAAACATCAAATCTACTAAATTATCTATCCTTTCCATATTTATACTTGGTTTTATTTCTTTTATAAAATAATCTTCTAAAAATACTTTAACAACACTTTTTTCATAATCATTATCATGTTCATATGAAAACGGCATAGCGGTAAGTACATTTTTTGCTATCGCAATTTTCGCATTTTTATCTATTAACCATTCTATTGGTTCTACTTTTAACCAATATGTTTCTCCTTTTATTGCTTTTCTTCCATTTGCAAATTCACAATCATCCATAGATATATTTGCTTCTTTTACTCTTATATACTTATTGTTTTGATAAAAATACTCTTGATACTTTTCTTTTTCTTCTTTTAACATCGAAGTGTAACTTTTATTAGTTTCTTTAAGATTTCCTCTTTGATATAACCTTTCTAACGTTTCATCTAAATCGCAATCTACTACTGTCTTAGGATATTCTCCGTATTCTACTATATCTCTATTACTTTCTAATATTTTATTTAATTCTTCTTCTGATTTATAGATTTGAGATAATGGTATTACGGGGCGGACCCCAATGCCGGTGTCGTACGCGCCGTTGCTGCTCAAGCCGCCGGAGGTGACATAGAACACGCAGTACGAGTTGCCGGAATTCGGAGTTTTGGTCCAATAAATTCCTTTTCCAGCATCATCCAATCCATTTTGAACTTGATAAAAATCAGTTAATCCAGCTATTTTCCCTTTTGTTTTTAAAACATCTAAATTTTCTGCCTGTTCTCTTGTAAGTAAAGTTATTTCCTCTTTCATATAACTACCTCACTTTCTGCTTTGCTTTCTTCTCTTTTGGTACATATGTCTCAAACATCAAATCTACTAAATTATCTATCTTTTCTATATTTACACTTGCTTCTATTTCTTTTATAAAATTCTTATTTAAAAATATTTTAATATCACTTTTTTCATAATCATTAGAATTATAACACGAAAAAGGCATATTGGTAAGTACATTTTTTGCTATAGCAATTTTCGCGTTTTTATCTATTAACCATTCTATTGGTTCTACTTTTACCCAATATGTTTGTTCACTTTTTGCTTCTCTTCCATTTGCAAAATGATCATCCAAAAACACATATGAAATTCCTACTCTTACATATTTATTATCATGATAACTATACTCTTGATATTCTATTTTCTTTTGTTTTAACATTGTTAATATAGAAGTATAATTTTTTCCGGTTTCTTTTAATTTACCCATGCTATATAATCTTTCTAAATTTTTTTCTAAATATTGATCTATGACTGTCTGAGGATATTCTCCATATTCTACTATATCTATATTACTTTCTAATACTTTATTTAATTTTTCCTCAGATTTATAAATTCTTGATAAGGGCATCACCGGACGTATTCCATGAGACTCAAAAGCAAGATCATGATTTATATTAACATCATCATAGATAGCAAGCAAGAAACTTTTAGTATCTCCATCTGGAGTTTTGGTCCAATAAGGGCCTTTTCGATTATCAACATAACCTCCTTGAATCATATAAAAATCAGTTGCTTCTGCTTTTTTTCCATATTTCTTTAAAATAGCTAAATTTTCTGTTTGTTCTTCTGTAAGTAAAGTTATTTCATCTTCCATATAACTACCTCACTTTCTGTTTTACTTTCTTTTTCTTTGGTACATATACATCAAACATTAAATCTACTAAATTATCTAATTTTTTCGTATTTATACTTGATTTTATTTCTTTTATAAAATATTTTTCTAAAAATATTTTAACATCACTTTTCTCGTAATTATTATTTGCTCCAAATGAAAATGGCATATTGGCAAGTACATTATTAGCTATTGCTAACTTTTCTTTTTTATCTATTAACCACTTTATCGGTTCTACTTTTAACCAATATGTTTCTCCTTCCATTAATTCTCTTCCATTTGCAAAATGTTTACTATCATATACATCTAATTTATTTTCCATCCTGATGTATTTATTATTCTGATAAATATATTCTTGATAATTTATTTTTTGTTCATCAAAAAGTAAATTATAAACTTTCTCAGTTTTTAAAAGTATTTTTTTTCGATATAGGCTTTCTAACTTTTTCTCTAAATCGCAATCTACTATTGTCTTAGGATATTCTCCATATTCTACTATATTTCTATTACTTTCTAATACTTTATTTAATTCTTCTTCAGATTTATAGATTTTAGATAACGGTATTACTGGGCGAACACCAACACTGACGTTGTAGGCATAACTTATCTGCACATCACCATAGTTATCAACATGTAAGACATCGCTAAAATTACAGGAAGACGGAGTTTTTGTCCAATAGCATCCTTTTCTTTCATCATCAAAATAAAATCCACCTTGAATTATATAAAAGTCAGTTACTTCTGTTTCCTTTCCATATTTCTTTAAAATATCCAAATTTTCCACTTGTTCTTTTGTAAGTAAAGTTATTTCATCTTCCATATAACTACCTCACTTTTTGTTTTGCTTTCTTCTTCGGTACATATACATCAAACATCAAATCTATTAAATTATCTATCTTTTCCATATCCATACTTTTACTCGGGTCTATTTCATTTATAAAATATTTTTCTAAAAACACTTTAATATTACTTTTCTCATAATTATTATTTCCTCTATATGAAAATGGCATAGTAGTAAGTGCATTTTTAGCTATCGCAATTTTCGCATTTTTATCCATTAACCACTCTATTGGTTCTACCTTTAACCAATATGTTTCTCCTTTTATTGCTTTTCTTCCATTTACAAACTCATAAGCGTTATATATATTTGCCTCTTTTACTCTTATATATTTATTATTTTGATACTTGTACTCTTGATACTTTTCTTTTTTTCTTTTTAACATCGAAGTATATCTTTTTTTAGTTTCTTTAAGCTTTCCATTTTGATATAAATTTTCTAACTTTTTCTCTATTTTTTCATCTACTACTGTCTGAGGATATTCTCCATATTCTATTACTTCAATACCATTAGATTTACTTATATTAAAGCCTTCTTTAGATTGATAGATTTGAGATAATGGTATTACGGGGCGGACCCCATAGCTGGAGTCGTCCGCGTAGTCGTAGTTCACATCGCCGCCGGAGCCGACATAGAACACGTCGTACGAGTTATCGGAATCCGGAGTTTTGGTCCAATAAAATCCTTTTCCAGCAATACCCAATCCTCTTTGACTTTTATAAAAATCTGTTTCCTCTGCTTCCTTTCCATATTTTTTTAAGATATCTAAATTTTCTACTTGTTCTTTCGTAAGTAGAGTTATTTCATTTTCCATATAACTACCTCACTTTCTGCTTTGCTTTCTTCTTTTTTGGTACATATGTCTCAAACATTAAATCTACTAAATTATCTATCTTTTCCATATCTATACTTTTACTCGGCTCTATTTCTTTTATAAAATAATCTTCTAAAAATACTTTAATATCGCTTTTCTCATAATCATTATTTCCTTTATATGAAAATGGCATAGTGGTAAGTACATACTCAGATATAGCTATTTCTTCCTTCTTATCTATTAACCACTTTATTGGTTTTACTTCTATCCAATATGTTTTCCCATCTATTGCTTCTCTTCCAAACCCATAATGAAACTTAGAATGCTCTTTAAAAAGAACAGACTTTTTTACTCTTATATATTTATTATTTTTATATTTATATTCTTGATATTTTTTTCTTTTTCTTTTAACATTGAAGTATAACTTTTTTTAGTTTTTTTCAATCTATCTTCTTGATATAAATTTTCAAGTTCTTCTTCCAAATCCTCTTCAACTACAAACTGAGGATATTCTCCATATTCTACTGTTCCTATTTTACTTTCTAATACCTTATTTAATTCTTCTTCAGATTTATAGATTTGAGATAATGATATTGCGGGACGAACACCAAAGCTAGTATCACTTGAACCACCTGTAATCACATCACCGCTAGGATAAGAATAAAAAACCTCATTCGAATTACTGATATATGGGGTTTTAGTCCAACATTCTCCTCTTCCAGAATAATATGTTCCTTTTTGAACTATATAAAAATCAGTTATTAGATTTTCTTTTCCATAGCCTTTTAAAACATCTGATTTTTCTATTTGTTTTTTCGTAAGTAGAGTTATTTCTTCTTTCATATAATTACCACACTTTCTAATTTATTTTTTTGACAAAAAGAGACTACTGAGATCTTAAATATCTAATTTCTCAAGTAGCCCCTTAATATTTTTATCTAGAAGACCAGCTTTGAGGTAAATTAACAACAGTTTGAGCTCCTCTAAATCCCTCTCTAAAACGTCTTCTTAAATAATTGTAATAACCTGAAATAGATGAACAATTATTATCACTTGGTGAAAACAATGCACAGTCTGCTACTTCTAAATGTAAATGAACTCCTGTTGCATTACCTGTTTGTCCCATAAATCCAAGTGGTGTATCTTTAGTAACTGTCATTCCACTTTTAATACCTCTAGCAAAAGCACTTAAATGTACATACATAGAAGTATAATCTTGTCCATTAATATTATGATTAACTGTTACAATAAGTGCCCCAGCATTATCATAAAAAATACCTGAAATAACTCCATCAGCAATTGGATAAATTACTTCTCTCGTCCCAAGTGGACTAGTTATATCATAACCAAAATGAAAATCACGATCTCTAAATCCCATCGAATTAGAAATATATCCATTATTAGTAGGATTATACCAATTTCTCACAGGAACAACCTCTACAGGTACTTCTTCTACTGGTTTTTCTTCTACTTTTTTCTCAGTTGATTCTTTTATTTGATTTAAATTAATTTTAGCAGTCTCATAATCTTTACTACTAATATTATCGGTATAAAATAATATTTTTTTACTCTCTTTCTTAACGCTCTTTCCTTGAAGTTCTACTCCACTTCCTATCAAGATAAAAGAAAGACCTATCAAGATAAATAACAACACGACTTTTTTCATTATCAACCACTTCCCAAAAGTCAAAAATCGCTTGTTATTATAACAAAAAAGATATAAAATGTCAAAATCTATATCTCATATTAATCTCTTTTACAAATTGTTTATCTTTATCTTCTTTTTTATTTAATACTTCTACTAAATGTGGTAACTCTTCTTCATAACGATAAACATCTTTATCTGTTCCCAAATGATGACAATAAAGATCTATCCCTCTTTGAACTACAATATCCGCTCTACGTCTTAAAGGAGATGAAGCATGAGTATAATAAATTTTTTTATTATGTAAAAGATAAGTCCCTTCTAATGCGTAACTTGCACCTTCTTCATAGTTTAACATTCTATTAATAATTCTTTGTCTTTTTGGATCATTTCCATTTTTATAACTATCGACAAAGTCTTTAGTCATCTTTATAATCTTTTGATCTTCTTCTTTTATTTTTTGTCTTACTCTATAAACTGTCTCATAATTATTTTCATGAAAGAATTTAGCAATTTCTTCATTATTAAGAAGCATACATGACATAACAATACTCTCGGCATTAACATTCTTACTAAAATTATATCTTTTTCTAATTATTTTAAAAACATCTCTTAAATTATTAATTGTCTCTAAAAGTTTCTTATCATTACATCCATACTTCAAATATAAATCAACTTCATTATAAGATAGTTTTCTTCTATTATTAATAATTGTCTTTAGAAAACGTTTATTTAATATTTCTCCATCAGGTGCTATATTTAAATATAAAGATTGAGCAAATCTAGGAACTTGTTCACAAAGAGAAGCAATTTTACTAGAAAATTCATATGGAAACATTTTTAAATTATTAACATCATAATCATAGATATTTTCTCCTCCATATAAAGCATTTTGGACAATTTCAGAATAGAAATCAAAATAACTAGTAACTGCCGCAATATGAATACCAACTTCATAGCCTCCATTATCAAGTTTCTTAACCGATAAAGCATCATCTACTCTTTCAGTATTAACAGAATCAATCGAAATAACATAATCATCTCTAAGACAATTTATATTAGATTGTGAAAATATCAAATCATTGTGCATAACATTAAATATCTTTTGATCAAATTCTTCTTCATAATCAGTTTTATCTAAAACAATATCTTTTTGATCATCAAAACACAAACTAGTTTCTAAAAATTCAAGTACTTTCTTTTTTAAAGTAAAATTTGGGTTATTAGGATCAAGTTTATTTACAGTATCTAATAATTTATAAACACATTCAGATTTTTCATCTTCTCTAAAACGAAAACTTTTATTCTTAATAATAACACTTATAACTTTAGTATAATAATCTATTAGATCTTCATCGAATTCTTTACTATCACTACAAGCATTTAAATATTTCATAACGGTACTATACATTAAAGTATGATTTTTTAAATTAACAAGATTAACCGCTTCTGGAAAGTGATAAAAAATATTCTTTAAAAAATAAATATTCTTAACATTAAATGCAATATGATTAATAAATTTATAATTACTAATATTATCATCTTTAAAATTATTTATAATATCTACAAGTTCATCTGTATTATGAATAATTCTTTTAAGATTTTTTTTATCATTTACTGTTAATTTACTATTACTTAAGATATTTTCTATTTTAATAGAAAATTTCTCAAGTTTTTCTTCTACTTTTTTCTGATCAATATTTTTATCATTATAAGAAATATCAGTTATTAGATTCAATCCTTTATTAATCATTATAATAGAATCATTTGTTTTATTAATTCTTAAATCTTGAAAGTTTTTAAGTTGTAGGTACATACTTTCTAAAATTAAATCTATAATAAAGTTACCATCATTATCATAAAGATTATATAAATTATTAACTGTCATGTTAGAATCTAATATTGATTTTTTTAGATTAACATTTTTCATACTACTTTCTCCTATTTTTACTTACTAATTCCATTTCTTGAGTTAGTTGTTTAATTCTTTCGACAATACGTCTTGCTTTAACTTTAGAAACTCCCCCTGGAATATTAGATAAGTTATTTTCTAGCTCATCAAGTGTTAAATTAGAAGTAAAAAAGGTTGGTAAATCCTCTTCCATTCTATATTGTAAAATAGGTCCGAGAACTTCATCTCTAGACCATACTGTTGCATTCTCTGCACCAATATCATCAAGAAGTAAAAGTGGTACTTTTTTAATATAATTAAATTTTTCTTCGTAAGATGATCCTGTTCCAAAAGAAGATTTTAAACTTCTTAAAAATTCTGGATAATAAACAAAAGCACTGACTACTCCATTATGTGCCATCTCGTTAAATAAAGACGCAATTAAGTAAGTCTTTCCACTACCAAATGATCCCGTCAAGTATAAACCTTTTGGATTATCTCCTTTTTTATATTGATCCATAAAAGTTTTAAAATATTTAATAATAGGAAGTCTTTTTTTATCATCTTTATAAATATTCTTAAAAGAGGCATCAGCAATTTCTTTAGAAATATCAAAAAAGCCTAAGTTTTCTTTATACTTATTTCTTTCTTCATTTCTTACTGTTTTAGAGCAAGCAACATAACTAAAATCAAGTCTTTCACCTACAGTTTTAGGCATCAAAAAGTAACCTGAAATTTTATTCTTACAAAAAACACTATTTCGACATTTCTGACAGTTCTTACTTTCTTTAAAACATTCTTCTAATCTGGAAGTATACTTCATTAATATTTCATCTTTAACATTTAACTTTTCGACAAATTCATAAAACTCTTTATCACTACAAGCTTCATGAAATGATTTTTCTAACGCACGGGTATTCAAGGTATTATTTTCAATAACTTTATCTATCATTTTCATACCTAAACACCTCTTTTCATACTTATAATAATATTATATATAAAAGGAGAAATCAATTGAATTTACTATAAGCTAATCTAGTGAAAAAGATATTTCTAATGTTTTTAAATCTATATTTATCGAGTTTTTATCAATTGTCGATAAATATGGAATAGAAAGCTTCTTAAGTCTTTTTAAAACAACTTCATGAGGATGATTAAATTTATTATCACGACCAGCTGAAATAACTGCTAAAGAGGGGGTTACTTCTTTTAAAAATTTTAGACTACTACTTGTTTTACTACCATGATGTCCCAGTTTAATAATATCAACTTTACCAATATCAAAAGTATCAAGTATTACTTCTTCACTTTTCACAGTAGCATCTCCCATCATTAAAACTGATGTTGCAAAACACTTGATATATAAAACTAAACTACTATCGTTTTCATTAGAATTATTTTTATTTAAAGAGACAATAGAAAATTCTCCTAAATTAAAACTATCTCCTTGTTTTAATTTTTTAACTGGATGTTTTTTATTTATTTTTTTCTCTAAATTATTCATATTTCCCATATTTATATAAATTTTATCTATAGAAAAATTATCAATCAATTCTAGTGCTTCTCCTAAATGATCATAATCTCCATGAGTTAAAACTAAAACATCAAGTTTTTTAATACCTAAAGATTTAAGATATGGAATAGTTCTAGTTTTAACCAGTGAATAATTATTTTTTCTCTTCTGCCACTTTTCATAATTAAAACTCATAATCCCACCAGTATCTATCAGCATTGCTTTCCCATTTGAATAAAACAAACTACTATCCCCTTGACCTACATCAATAAAAGTTACAAAAGAGCTTTTAAAAATATTCAGATAGTTATAATGAAAAACTAAAACAAAGATCAGAAAAGTCCAAAGTATCTTATTTTTAAAACGTATTACTAAAACGATAAAGATAAATAACATTATATAATAAATTATATTAAATCTAGGAAATATCAATATTCCAAAATTAATATGTTTTAAAAATATAGTTGACTTTTCTAATATCTTAATAAATATTATTAAAATATTATCTAATACTGGAAATATATAAGTAATTAAAGATAAAGGAAATAAAATTATAGTGACAAAAGGAACATAAAACATATTATAGATAATACTCATAAAATTAATTTGATAAAAAGAATATAAACTAATCGGAATACTTATTAAAAACGAAAGAGATGACGTGATAAATAGTTTAGTTAAATAATATTTAAAACTATTTAATAAAGATGAAAAATAAATTAAAGCAAAACTGATCCCAAATGAATATAAAAATCCTACATCATATATAAAATATGGAGATATTAAAAGAGAAATAGCAAGTGTTAAGATAAATATATTTAAAGGTTTTATATAAAAATAATATATTTTGTTAAGAGAAAATAAAAAGAAAAATATCACTGCCCTTAAAATAGAAGCATTAAATCCTACTAAGATCAGATAAAAAGAAAGAAAAGACATTACTATAAAGTATCGCTTTTCTTCTCTTACTTTTAGTTTTTTTAAAAGACTGAGTAATAATCCACTTAAAAAAGTAATATGCATACCACTGATAGCAAATAAATGAGAAATACCTAAGAATTGATAATTCTCTTTTACATCTTTTTTTAGATCATTTTTATCTCCTAGTAAAAATGTCTTAATATAAGGAGCAGACTTCAACTTCTTAACACGATTATAAAAACTATTTTTAATCTTATAATAGATATTTTCTTTTCTATTAATTATTTTATATTTACTAAGAGATACGATAAAGAATGTATCTTCTTTATATAAATAATCTTTATAAGAAAAACCATTAAAAACTGTATTCTTATCAGGAACATTAAATTCTCCAAAACATTTTATTTCAACACCTAATTTAATATTTTTTAAAAAATTATTTTTCTCTTTTAAAGTTTTAAAATAATAATTACCGATAACTTTCTCTTTATTTGAAACAATTAAAGTAAGTTTATTACCATCTACTTGATATTCTTCTAAAACACCAGCAAAAACTTTAGAATTCTTATTATAGATACTTTCTTTTGGTAATTGTAATCTAAAAATAGTAATAATTGCTACTATCAATAAAATTATTAAATAAGGATAATTACAAAGTAAGACGGTCCTTAATTTTAGCAAACACGGCATCTCCTATTCCTTTAACATTTTTAACTTCTTCGATACTTTTAAAGCCTCCATTACTATTTCGATAATTAATTATATCTAAAGCCTTCGCCTCACCTATTCCTGTTAAACTCATCAACTCTTCTTTTGTAGCGTTATTAAGCGACACACTAGAAGTCGTATTACTTGTTTTACTTTGAGTACTATCACTATTTTGTTCACTATCGATACAAGCATCATTTTTTAATTGATATTCTTCACTGAACTGACATCCTTCTATAGCTGCTTTTTCTTTCTCTTTAGTCGCCACAAAATTTTGAACTTCCCACTTACTATAAATGATAATAACCATCTCATCACTTATTTTTTTACTTAAATTAATAACTGAAGTATCGGCCTTGTCAGTAAGACCTCCAGCCATTTCGACAACATCTTTTACTCTCTTGCCATCTTCTACTAAATATGTTCCAGGAGCCAAAACTTCACCTTTGATATCGACATATAAATCTCCTCCGGCATCTTTTTCATCCTTTTTAAACAAACTACTCTTAGTATCTTTTTTTACAATACTCATCTTCTTTTTTTCTTCCTTTTTACCACTAAAGTTCTTCTGGATAATAAAACCTCCTAAAACTAAAAGGATTGCTGCGACAAAAGAGCAAGCAATAATTTGTTTTTTATAACGATATTTAAATGTCATTTTCCCACCTCCACTTATATCATTATAGAAAAAAAGAAAGTTTTCACACTTTCTTTTACTTTTTTTTGATTTTTTTTCTTTTTTTCACATTTCCTCTAACTCCTGTCTCGACGCTTACCCGTTGGACAAAAGTCAAAGCCGCAATCAAACACCACGTAAAACTTCCTCCATAACTCATAAATGGAAGTGGTACTCCTGTCATAGGCATTAGTCCAAAAAGACCCATCAAATTAACTGCGATATGACAGAATATATAAACCGCAACTCCATAACAGATCATCGCTCCCCGATTAGTATAACTTCTCTTACCTATTACCAAAATCCGCATGAGTACTAAAATATAAAATATTATAATCGCAATACCAGTAACAAGTCCCAACTCTTCTATAATAACTGCGAAAATAAAGTCAGTATAAGGTTCCGGTAAATACAAATATTTTTGCGTTGAATTACCAAGTCCTACACCCGTAAGTCCCCCATTATTAATCGCAATATAACCATTACAAACTTGTGAACCGGTAGTAAATAATCTATCACACGGTCTCGTAAAATTAAATCTTTCCATCTGTCTTGCTTGAAAAATATTTTTTCCACTGGCAACAAGTGCGAATGCTAGTAACATTCCTAAGATTGCAGCACAAAAACAAGTTTCTACTTTTATCTTTCTAGGTACAGGAGATGCCAAAAATATAGCGGCAACTATAAACATAAAGATAATCGCAGTTCCAAGATCAGGTTGCATTAAAATAAGTAAAGTAAGTCCGGCGGCAATCGCAATCGGAATAATACTAACTACAAAACTTTTTAATTTTTTCTCATTAACTTCATAATACCTAGCCATCCAAACTATAAAAATAACTTTCAGAAACTCACTAGGTTGAAAACTAAAAAATCCAAAATCAAACCAACTTACAGCTTGGTTTTGAGCTTCTCCCATAATTAACAAAATAATCAAAGAGCCTCCAATTACAAAAAGTAAAAGCCAGGAGACTATCCCATATAATTTTGTATTAAAATTAACCATAAATAAAAATATAATAAAACCTGTTACCAAAATAAAGGCTTGTTTAATAAAATAATTATAAGGACTTACTGCATGAGACATATAAGCAGTAACATTGCTGGAAGAAAAAACCATCACTAAACCAACTATAAATAATAGTAAAGTCATAAAAAATAATGGTTTATCGAGATACTTAATTACCTTCTTCACTCTACCACATCCCTATTCTATAACAATTTTATCATATTTGTGAAGTTTTACAAAGAAAAATGTAAATTAGGCAAGTTATATTAACACATTTTAGACAAATTCATATCTTATAGTAGATTAGAAAAGGAGGCATAAGTTATGTATTACTATGGTGGCGGATCTTGTGGCTGCGGTAACCAAGGTGGATACCAACCATATTATCCTGCATACGGATATCAAAACAATAGTTCTGTATATGCAATAATTTTAGTATTATTTATCTTACTTGTAATCGTGATAGGAACTAGATGGGCAAACTAATCATTAAATATTATTAAGAAGTAAAAAACAAATAGGCTTTTCTATTTGTTTTTTATATTATACTTTAATTTTTTTTACTTTTTTGGTATAATTAAGGGCAGTTGGGGTGATATTATGTTAAAAACTAAAGATATTTTAGATGAAAAAGATAAAAGACTTAGAAACATTAGTAAAGAAGTTGTTTTTCCACTGACAAAAGAAGATAAAAAAATAATAAAAGATATGACTGAGTATTTAGTTAATAGTCAAATAGATGAATTAGCGGAAAAATATGACTTGCGCCCAGGTATGGGGATGAGCGCTATTCAATTAGGTATTAGTAAAAGATATTTTGTCATCGTCTATGAAGTAGATCCTGAGGCAACAGACAACTCTAAAAGATTTGAAACTTATATAGTAATAAATCCCAAAATTATCAGTAACTCAACTGAAAAAATTTATGTTGATATGGGTGAAGGATGTCTTTCTGTTAATCGTGAAGTCGATGGTATCGTTCCAAGATATGCACGTATAACTGTGGAATATTTCGATGAACTTGGCAACAAAAAAACCACTCGTGCCCGTGAAGAACTAGCTATCGCTTTCCAACATGAAATAGATCACTTAAACGGAATCTTATTTATAGATCATATCGATAAAAATAATCCTTTCAAAGGTCAAAACGAATATCGAGCAATCTAAAAATAGTACTCAAAGTACTATTTATTTTTTTATCTTTTTCATTTCATTTAGAACTTGTCTAATATTAATAGCTTTAATTAATTTAATATTATAATTATTTTCTTTTTTACATTTTAAAGCCTCTTTATAATTATTACTAGGTACGATAAAAACATCTGCTTTATCTTTAACGGCTCCCATTAATTTATATTTAACTCCCCCTATCTCACCGATACTACCATCTTCTTCAATCGTACCAGTTCCAACAATATTAAGACCTTTAGTAATATCTTTTTTCGTAAGTTTATTATAAATATCTAAAGTAAGCATCATGCCCCCACTCGGACCTGATTCACTACTTCTAAACTTCAAAGAAACCTCAGGACTAGTTTTATAATCATCTAAACGTGAAACCATTACTCCGACCATTAATTTACCATTTTCTAAATAAACTTCTACTTCGCGTTCAATTTCCTTTTTACCCCTTAAAAGTTTAATCTTTATCTTTTCTTTATCACTACAAGAAGTAATAATTCTACTAAAGTCATCAAAAGAATTAACTTTTTCTCCTTTAACTTCTAATATTTCATCTCCTACATTAAGCATCTTTTTATTATGTTCTTCTACATAAATAATATAAAGATGACTTTTCTTTATTTGAAACTTCTTACCTGCCATATCATAAGCATGATATATTGCCCATTCATTAGCGACTTTTAAATCAAGATCATCTCTAAACTCAAGATCACTTACTTTCTCTTCTTTACTATACTTATAATCATCCATACTTTCTTTTTCCCAAGAAGGCACGATAAAAGATAAGCCATAAGTTAAAATAGTTCCTTTAATTTGTGAGACATACGCAAGGCGCATACTTCCCTTACTCTTATAACTATTCTTAATTTGAACTCTATCTTTTATATCGACAGTTCCACCTCCAGTAATAATATAATAATTAACTGGACATAAAACTATAAAATATAAAATACCAAAAAATATAAGTGTCTTATATTCTTCTTTAATAAATTTTTTAATCTTATCATAAATTTTATTAAACATCTAATCAACCTTTCAATCTAATTATAACAAAAAGTAGGTGAAATATGTTAAAAAAATATAAAGATTTTTTTATAATTACAAATATCCTCATTATAATAGTATCTCTTTTTTTATTTCCAACTCTTATAAAAAGACAAATTCTCTTATCTTTAAACGTCTTTATAACAATTCTTTTTCCTACTTTCTTTCCTATGTTTTTATTTACAAATCTTTTAATTGAATATAATACTGTCATTATTATTAGTAAATATTTAAAACCTTTTATTGAAAAAATATTCCATGTAAGAGGAGAATGTGGTTATATTATTTTAATAAGTCTAATATCAGGTTTTCCCTCTGGTTCTAAAAACATTATCAGTCTTTTAGAAAAAAATCTCATCACTGTAACTGAAGCTAATTATTTGATAACTTTTACCCATTTTTCTAATCCCCTATTCATCCTTAATGTCGTAAACTTATCACTTCATAATAAATTAATTTGTCTTAAAATACTCCTTGCGCACTTCTTATCAAACTTCATCATCGCCTATCTTTTAAGACCTAAGAAAAATACTTTAACAAAAGAAATATCTTTTAAAAAACAAAAAACAAACTTTTCTCTTAGTTTAAATAAATCCTTAAAAAATACCTACAACACTTTATCTTTAATCATGGGAACTACTATCTTTTGTTTTTTAGTATCCGCTCTTATTATAAAAATATTTCACTTAAATAATTTTACAACTATTATTGTAAATGGATTATTAGACTTAACTTTAGGAACAACTTCTTTAAAAAATATAAGTATACCTTTAATTACAAAGAGTATACTTATCTTAACATTTATCTCTTTTGGTTCAATATCAGTTCATCTACAAGTAGCAAGTATCCTAGAAAAGAAAGTAAAATACACTAACTTCCTTTATGGAAGACTTCTAGGTATTATAATATCTATAATTTTATTTATCATTATGCTGTTGTAAATCCTAATGGTGCTTTAATATGAATACCATATCTATTCTCTAATTTTACTTTATTATGATAAAAGTTAACATCTATAATAAAGAAATTTTTCTCTTCTTTAAGACTAATATCACTTATTCTTAAAGATTTAATATTACTACATTTATATTTACCCACTCTTTCACTAGAAGACTCTCCAAAATCAGGTAAACTATGTGTTACTTCTTTACCATCTTCAGTATAAGTAATTCTATTATTAAGACGATCTATAGTTAAAGTTTTAACCTCATCTGATAAAGCAAAATGAAGTCTATAAGAAATCCTATTTAAAGTATTATTCTGACTTACGGCTTCACTATAAAATTTATCATTAGGATCATATTCTTTACACAAAGAACCATACTCTTTACCCATAGGTTCAACTTCTTCTAAAATATAATTAGTAATATCATCTTGTATAACTTTCGTCACACTATTTTTATAAGAAATTATCTCTTGTTTATAACCTTCTAAATCTTCTCTATCTTTATAACTCATAACAATATTTAAAAGTGAAATAGAAATAATAGATACCAGTGTAAAACAGATGACAACTTCTACTGCACTCATTCCTTTATTATCTAACTTTCGTAACTTGATTAACATCTCTATTCACCTCGACAGTCGCATAACTTGTATAATGATCATCAATACTTTCTTCTAAATCTTTATTGTGTTCTACTTCAACTATTACCCTATAATAAGAAGTATTTCCTGTTTTAAAGTCCGGTAGAGATGAAACATATCCTTGAAAACCAGGATGATCACCAAAACTTGACTTTACAGTACTTTTAAAACTAGTAAGCGTATAAGGTGTTATATAAAATTTAGTAACATTAAAGACATCAAAGAAATTATTACAAACATTACTATCTACAAAGTAAGTACCACAATCACTTTTTTTAATAGAAATATATCCATTACCCATAGTAGTCATTTTATTATTAAGTGTTCCGTTACCCTTTTCGATTATTAACATCCTCATCCAATGAGCAATATATTTCGTATCTAAATCATCATAAAATTCCACTTTCTCATATTCTCCAAGCACTGGCACAATATTAGTATAAATAACTGAAAATATAGCTGCAATTGCTACTGATACAATTAGAGTTTCGACGAGTACAAACCCCTTATTATTTTTCTTCATTTTCTAAAACACCTTCTTGATATTCTTATAGATATATTATATAATATATTATAGGAAAATACTAGATTAAAAAGATAAAAAGGGGTTGAAATAGTATGGTCACATTTGATTTTGTCAAAACACCTATAACTCAGATAGCTGACTTTATCATTGTCCAATCGGCAAAAAACAGTGCCAGTGATATTCATTTTGACCCTAGGGAAAATGGTTTAATCGTCAGGATGAGAATCGATGGTGAACTTAAAGATTACACTTTTATCCCAAAAGTTTATGAAAGAAATTTAATAACGAGACTAAAATTACTTGCTAGTATGAACATAACTGAAAGTAGACTTCCTCAAGATGGTGCCATCAAAGGAAATATTGGTGGGATGAATTTAGACATGCGTGTTTCCTGCTTACCTACTAACGAAGGTGAAAAAGTAGTTATTCGTATCCTAGATTATTCGAGAAGTTTATCAGGAATGAAAGCTTTAGGATTTCATGAGCAAAACTTTGAAAAATTAAATCGTATGATTCATGTTCCTAATGGAATAATACTAGTAACTGGTGCTACTGGTAGTGGTAAAAGTACTACTGTTTACTCTGTTTTACAAGAATTAAACAAAGAAGAAACTAATATCATAACAGTTGAAGACCCAATCGAAATGAACATCGAAGGTATGAATCAAGTTCAAGTAAATAGTGAAATCGGTCTAGATTTTGCTACTGTTTTAAGATCTATTTTACGTCAAGACCCAAATATTATTCTAATTGGAGAAATTCGTGATTCTGAAACAGCTCAAATTGCCGTTCGTGCATCAATTACTGGACATTTAGTATTATCGACAATCCATACTAATAATTCACTCGCAACTATCGAAAGACTTTTAGATATGAATGTTGAAAGATATCTACTTTCAAGTGCTTTAACAGGAATAATTTCTCAACGTCTTGCCAAAAAACTTTGTCCACATTGTCGAAAAGAAAAAGAAACTACTCCATATGAAAAGAAAGTTTTTAAAATTGCCTTAAATCAAGATATTAAAAAAACATATATTGCCAACCCCGATGGTTGTAAAGAGTGTACCCATGGTTATAAAGGTCGTATCGCAATTCATGAAGTTTTAGAAATAGATGACAACATCCGTGATGCTTTAACAAATCCTAATATTGAAAAAGATGATTTACGTGAGATAGTTTACACTCCTAAAGTTATTGCCATGTTACAAGATGCTTTAATCAAGGTTTTAAATGGTTTAACGACATTTGATGAAGTTTATAGAATCATAGATATAGATGATGATCTAGAATCAGTATTCAAAAAACAATCAGAAGAATACGAAGAAACAACTCAAAACGAAACACACACTGAAGTAGAAACCAAAACCGAGGAACATAATGAAGATGAAGATAAAGAAACAGAAAATAAAGATGAGGAAAATCTTATTATCCCTGGTATAAAAGAACAAAATGATGAAACTGCTACTAAAGATGAAAAAGATAATAAGAAAAAAGAACAAGATGATTCAATTGACATAGAAACTGAAGAAATAAAAGTAGTACCCCCTGATGAACAAGAAAAGAAAGATACTTTATTTGATGATTATTCAACTAAATATAATAATATAGATGATTTAGAATTAACTGATGAAACTCCACAACTTGAAGCTTATTATAATGAATTAGGTGTTAAACCTAGAATATATCCAAGTATTAAAATAGCAGAAGATAATGATTTTGCTAAAATATCTAGTATAGATCATGAAAATAAAAAACCTGTTAAATTAAAATTAGATGAAGAAAATAAAATTAATATGTCTGTACCTGATGAAGTACCGATTGCTAAAGATATAACATCTGAAATTTTAAAATAAATACTATAAATACTGAGAAAACTCAGTATTTTTTTTGGAAAAATAACCAAAACAAAAGAGTCACTTTCGTGACTCGACAATCAAAACTTATTTTTACTATTTAGATTATTATGCTCCAGCAACAGCTGCTTTTCCATAAACATCTACTCTTACTTTATATTGTCCTTTTTTACCTTGTGCAAGTTTAGACATATCAAATGACTCAGCAACCCACATACGTAATCTATAATTAACAGTTTGTTCTGCACTTCCATCACTTGTAAATGTTCCAGAATCTAGTAACATATTAGTTGCTGGAGTTCCTACATCTGATGCTTCTCCTGCTTGACTAAATGCTATTCCTGTTTTAGTATCATCAGAACCAAATTTTGTATTAGCTTGTGTATAATTTGTTCCACCTGCTGCATCTTTTTCTAGATATAATTTTACTGCAGTATCAGGTAATTGTTCAGTTGTGTCATTTCCAGTAACATCTATTTTTCTTGCAGATACTTCGTAGTTAATTGATGTAGTACCTTTAATTGTTGCTTTAACTGTAAAATCGAATACTCCATGACCAGTTGTAGTAGTTCCAGCAGTTCCTGCAGAATCAGGTGTAATAGCTGCACCAACAGCATCGCTTACAGGCATAGCATCAGTAATCTCAATTCCATTTTCTCCTTCAGTATATTCCATATTGATTGTTCCTGTTGTAATTTGGTTTACTTTTTCACCAGTTTTAGTATAAACAAATGCTGCAAATGTTACTCCTATTACTGCTACTACAAGTATAGCAACAGCTAATACTGATAATAATATTTGTTTTGATTGATTGTTATCTTTTTGATTATCTTTCATTTTTTCCTCCTACTTTCTTTTAATAATCATATTTTTTATTTTTATTCTAATCTATAAAGTGGCTTCGACATTCACTTTCATAGAAAATGTCTCATTCCCTCTTTCCAAAACCGGATAATTATCTGCCACCCATAGTCTTAGTCTATATTTTCTAGTTCCACTTCCTCTAAATGTATCATTATATAATCTTTTATTAGTTGGCTTACCAGTAGCTCTTTCTAAATTACTATATACAGGTACATCTTTAGTATATCCTTCAACTGGCATATCATTCGTTGCATCAGTTAAATATACTTTAACATACTGTGGATCTAACTTCTCACTACTTGGTGATACATCAGTTGCAGAGATTTCATAATTAACATGAGACGAATCTCCTAATGTAGCAGTTACAGTAAAATCGAAAAATCCTTGTGTAACATTAGCATTAGATGAATTCTCAATTGCTTTACCTTCAGAATCACTCATCGGCATAGCATCAGTTATCGAAATACCATTAGTAACTTCGTTATATTCAAACTTAATACTTCCACTACGAATAGTATTTTCTTTAACGCCATCTTTACTGTAGATAACTACCGCATAAGTGACACTTATCACCATCATTACTAAGACTAGAACAGCTAAAATAGATAAAACTACCTTTTTCCGATTTTCAGCCTCTTTTTCTTGGAGTTCACGTTCTCGAGCTTCTCTATCTTTAGCTTTATCGTTCTTGCTCATTACTTTATCCCTCCTATAATAAAACTATATCATTAAAAAATGTTTTAGACAAGACATTTTTTTGTAAATTTGTCATTTTAATGTTAAGTATAATATTAATGCTTTCCAAAAAAAGGCAAAATTCTCTTTTTACTATGAATTATAAGTATTTATTAAGTTTACAAATTCATTTTGTAAATCATTTAATCTTTCCTTAGTAGAAGCTTCAAATCTAGCTGTAATATTAGGTCCGGTATTAGATGCCCTAATTAGAGCCCAACCATCATCGAATAATATTTTCACTCCATCTATTGTTAAAACTTCATAATTTTGATTTTGAGCATACATTAGTATTTTTTCAACTACTACGAATTTTTTCTCATCATCAGATGGGAATTTTATTTCTTCAGTTGAATAATATACTGGTATATTTTGCATTAAATCAGTTAAAGTTTGATCAGTCTTTGATAAAATCTCTACTAAACGAAGACCCGCATATATTCCACTGTCAAATCCTAAGAAACGATCTCTAAAGTAAACATGTCCTGAAAGTTCTCCACCAAATGGTAAATCATCTTCTCTTACTTTAGCTTTCGTATAAGAGTTTCCTGTCCTATAACAAATACCCTTTCCACCAAGTCTTTCGATTTCATCTTGAAGTGCCTTTGTACATTTAACATCATATAAGAAAGTCTTATTACGAACGTCATTAATAATATTACGTATTATCACAATCATATAATAATCAGTCGGTACGAAAACACCCTTTTCACTAATAACTCCTACTCTATCTCCATCTCCATCAAAAGCAAGTCCTAAATCAGCATGATTTTCTAAAACTTTTTGTTTTAATACTGTAAGATTTTCTTCAATTGAAGGATCAGGATGATGATTTGGAAAACTTCCATCACTTTCGCAAAAAATATCGATTACTTCTATATTAAATAAAGAAAATATTTCTTTCGCAATAATACTAGGAGTTCCATTACCACAATCGATCACTACTTTTACACGACGATCACCAAAATCAAGTGATTTTTTAAATAGTTCTAGATAATCAGGTTTTATATTATAATTTGTAACAGTTCCTTCTCCGCTTTTAAAGTTCCCTTTCTTTATATAATTATAAAAATCTTGAATCTCTTGCCCTTTAGCATTACCTGATTCATCAAAAGCAATTTTAAAACCATTTTCATCTTTAGGATTATGACTAGCTGTAATCATAACACCTGATGGTATATTAAGTTTTATAGCGGCATAATAATACATCGGTGTCGTTACAAGGTCTAAAGAGATAACTTCGACTCCAGTTTCAGTTATTCCTTTAATTAAAGAATTGTAAAGAGCGGGACTAGAAAGTCTATTATCATGTCCGACAATACATTTACTTTTACCTATATCTTGAATATAACTACCGAAACCAAGTCCTATATAATATGCAACATCTTCAGTTATATTTTTCCCATAAACACCTCGAATATCATAACCACGAAAAATATGTCTATCAATATTTTCTATCTGCATCTTATCCCTCCTATTTTATTTAATTATAGCATTAATCATTATTTTGTGCAAAGAAAAAAGCATACCGAAGTATGCCCTAAATTAATTCCTTAAAATAGCTTCATTAACATCAACTATATAATTATCCATAGGAGTATTCATTCCTAACATATCATTCATATTAGTCATGTTATTCATATTATTATCTACTTGATCTTGTTTTTTATTAAACTTTTTTTGATAATAATTAAATAATTCTTTAAAACGATTATAATGTACTATCTCACGTTGTCTTAACCATAGAAGTGGTCTAAGTACATCAGGATCATCAGTTAAATCAATAATATTTTCATAGACAGCACGAGCTTTTTGTTCTGCAGCCATATCCTCAGATAAATCCGCAAGAGGATCTCCAGTTGTCGAAATATAAGTTATTGTAAACGGTACTCCATTAGAATCAGTTGGATAAAGAGCTTTTTTATGTTCTGCATAGTGAGCATCTAAGCCAGCTGCTTTAATCTCATCAATTGTGGCATCTTTCATAAGTTGATAAACCATTGCCGCAATGATCTCTAAATGTGAAAGTTCTTCAGTTGCAATATCAGTAAGTAATGCTTTACCTTTATTATCAGGCATTGTATATCTTTGATTAAAATAACGAAGTGCTGCCGCAAGTTCACTTTGACTACCACCATATTGATCGATTAAAAGTTTTGCCAAACGAACATTTTTAGTTTTAATATCAACTGGAAATTGTAATCTTTTTTGATATCTAAACATTACTTACACCTCCTTTATCAAACGGAAATGTTTGTTCTTCCCATAAAAATGGTGATTTAACAAGTGCATCGCTACTAACTGTAAGTGGACCATATTGACTTTCATACTTTTCCAACAATTCATTAGCGCGTCTTCTATAATCATTAAATAAATTTAATGCTTTTTTATCTTCAGGATGTAAGTCTAAATAAAGATTTAATTCATGAGCAGCAAAATCATATTCACTAAGTTCTAAAAATAATTTTTGTCTTTCATCTTTAGGTGTTAACTTATATGGTTTATAATTTTTATATGGAGTATATAAATCTTTAAATAAATTACCTTTTTCATATGCCTCTTTTGGTGCAAATAACTCCATTCCTCCAACAGTTACTCTATCATCTGCACTTCTATCCATATTATAATTATCATAAGATGGTACATAAGAAGTATTATTGATATTACTTCTTAAGTTATTATAATTATCCAAATAGTTATAGTTATACATAATAGCCTCCTTCATAATTAAAGTATTCTTTTAGGACTATCGTGTATAGATATTAACCTAGAATTTAAAAAAATTATTGCATATTTACCTATTTCTTGATAAAATATATATGTATTTTCAAATGGCGATATTGGTGAAGTGGTTAACACACTGGTTTGTGGCACCAGCATGCATCGGTTCGATCCCGATATATCGCCCCATATTGAACTAAACCCTTTTTTATAAGGGTTTTTTTATTTATAAAATTATTTCATTTTTAATTAAATTATGTTATAATAATCCCTATCAAAGGAGGTTTTTACTATGAATAAAGAATTAATCGAAACAAATAATAATCATGGTGCCGTTTTAGATGAAAATGGAAATGTCAATTTAATCAAAAAAGAAAACGATTCATGTCAATTTGAAGAAATATTATCAAAAGAAAATGATTTAGAAAATTTAAAATCACAACTAGAAGATCATCAACATGACCTAAATTGGAATGAGATTAAAACAGGATTGGCTAAAATATATAATTTCTTAGCAATAGCGGTAGCTATTATCCCATTTGTTTTTTCTCCTATATCACTACCTACACTAGGAGTATCACTTTTTTTCTATTCTTGTATCAAAGTGGGATCTTTATGTGTGTGGGGTACAAAAAGAAGGAGAAATCGTGAAAAACAGAAACTAACTTCTGACATTGAAACAAAGAAATTAGAAATATCTAACCTAGAAAAGGAATTAACTAAAGCAAAAGAAAAAGCTAAATATAAAGTCGAAAAACCAACTATTAATCAATCTAAAGAAGAAAATTATAGAAAAGAAAGTTCCCTTGAATTTTCAATACCAATAGACAATGATAACTCAAAGAAAAATAATAAAGTAAAAGTTTTAAGTTTATCAAAAAGATAATAAAGTTGATGTCAACCCAAACGTAAAACAATTGTCAAACAAATTTATATATGCTATAATAATTTTGTAAATCTATGAAGAGGACACAATAGATAAATCTAGTATTCAAAGAGAGTTAGAGTTTGCTGAAATCTAACAATACTACTTACCTATTCCTACCTCGGAGTGAAATGCTAAATCATTTCCGGCTAAAACCGTTATTAAATTAAGTAAATTGAGGATGGTACCGTGCATAAGCACTCCTTTGGTATCATCTTTTATTATAGGAGGATTTTTATGAAATTAAGTAAACTAAATATCAAAAAAATTAATCTAAATGATGTCGATGAGAACTATTCAGTTCAAGATATCTTATTAAAACTTGGCGAACTATATCAATTTGAAAGTGGTCTATATGGTTATGGTAATCTGTGGATGAAACTAGAAAGAAAAATAGAAAATATAATTATCAGTGAACTTGATAAAGC
Source organism: uncultured Bacilli bacterium (assembly GCA_947627375.1). Lineage (GTDB taxonomy): Bacteria > Bacillota_I > Bacilli_A > RF39 > UBA660 > CANRDQ01. The sequence continues at coordinate 37,699 of CANQVR010000002.1, forward strand.
TGACTGTATTCATGTAGATTTTCCAAAATTACAACCAAAAAAAATATGGGATCAATCTAATAGATGGGATACATATACTAAAGATGCTGATATTATGTATATAGTAGATAATAATTTAGGTACTTATGGCCTTGCTCCTACAGCTGAAGAATGCGCAACAATCTTTGGTTCTAATAGACTTCCATCTTATAAAAACTTACCTACTATTTATTATCAAATAGGAGATAAATTTAGAAAAGAAATTAGAACTAGAGGATATTTATTTAGACCTCGTACTTTCATTATGATGGATGCCTACTCTTTTGATAAAAACGAAGAAGATATGCATAAAACTTTTTCTAAAATGCATGATGTATATTTAAATATCTTTAAAAGAATTGGTATTAATATAATCCCTGTCGTAAGTGATGGTGGCAACATGGGAGGAAGAGTATCCGAAGAGTTTCAAGCTATAACTGAACTTGGGGAAGATATAATTTTATATGATAAGAAACATAATGTTGGTTTAAATAAAAATGTTTTAGAATTTGATGATAAAGAAACTTTCATAAAAGCCTTCGGTGTTGAAAACATTAATGATTTAGAAGAATATAATTCAGTAGAACTTGGAAATAACTTTGAACTAGGTACTAAATACTCTTCTTCGATGAAACTTTATTATACTGATGAATCTGGAGAAAACAAACCTTATTACATGGGCTGTTATGGTATAGGTCTAGGTAGAATTATTGCTTGTATTTTAGAAAATAGTCTTATCAAAGAAAAAGATAAAATAAAAGGTTTCTCTCTTCCTTATAATATTGCTCCATACAAAATACAAATTATCTATAATGAAAAAAATATTACTGAAGCCCAAAAATTATATGAAACACTTCTAGATAGTAATATAGAAGCAATATTAGATGATCGAGATAACTTAACTATTGGTAATAGAATAAATGATGTTTATGTTTTAGGTACTCCTAAGATGATTATTTTGGGAAATAAATTTGATGGTGAAACTTATGAACTTGAAGATACTAAAACACATGAAGTAGAACAATTATCTTTAGAAGAATTAATAGACACTTTAAAAAGTCATTAGTAAAAGAGAACTAATGACTTTTTTATTTATAACTAAACTAAAGTTTAAAGTAAAGAGTGAAATGTATTTTATATTAAATGGTGAGAAACTTTCCCTTTTATCTTCTTATAAGCTCCATCTCCTTTCTACAATTTCATTATATAAAAGAAATACAGTTAAATTATAAAAAGATTATGGGAAATTATGTTATTATTCTACTGTTACACTCTTTGCTAAATTCTTAGGTTTGTCTATGTCACATCCACGAAGTACAGCAATTTCATACGCTAAAAGTTGAAGCCCTGGAACTACTAAAAGTGGTTGGACAAATTCACTTGTCGTAGATACGACAATTTTTAATTCCTCATAATTATCAAGTTTTTCAGTTGTTGCAATAATCACTTTAGCACCACGAGCAACTACCTCTAAAACATTAGCATACGTTTTATCTTTAGTTAACTCATCAGTAATAATCGCTATAACTGGAGTACCTTCATCAATTAAAGAAATAGTTCCATGTTTTAATTCTCCAGCTTGGAATGTTTCACTATGAATATAAGATATTTCCTTAATTTTTAAACTACCTTCCATACTCATAGAATAATCTATTCCACGTCCAATAAAGAAAACATCTTCGTGTTTATATATTTCTTTAGCAAGATTTTTATATAAATCACGTTTTTCTAGAACACTTTTAATTTGTCTAGGAATTTCTTTATAATCCTCAATTAAACTATTGTACTCATCATCAGTTAATAATCCTTTATTATGAGCTGTTTCACGAGCAAGCATTGTAAGTACCAAAGTTTGTAAAATATAAGCTTTAGTAGTAGCAACAGCAATCTCAGGTCCAGCTTTAATAAATAAAACATTATCTGCTTCATTAGCAATAGTAGAATACTCTGCATTGACAATAGCTAAAGTATCTATTCCTTCTTCTTTAACTTTATTCATAGCAGCGATAGTATCAGCAGTTTCCCCTGATTGAGAAATTAAAATAACTAAAGTTTTTCTCGTATATAATACTGTCTGATAACGATATTCACTAGCAACTTCAACTGTAGTTGGAATATGAGCATATTTTTCTAATAAACTCTTCCCAACCATTCCTGCATACATCGCAGATCCACAAGCGACAATATGAATTTCTTCATATTTAGATAAATCTAACTTTTCTAATTTATCTTGATAATAATTAATTAAGTTTTCAACAACTATAGGTTCTTCCATCATTTCTTTCAACATGTAATGTGGATAACCATTCTTACCTGCTTCTTCTTTTAAGTAAGTTGTCTCTTTAACTTCTTTAGAGACAATCGCACCATCTTCAGCATATATTTTAACATCATGTGCTGTAAGTTCTGCTACTTCATAAGTATCAAGTAACATATATTTATTTGTATAGTCAAGTATAGCCGGAATATCTGAAGCCATAACTACTTCATCTTTGCCAATTCCAATAATAAACGGACTATCTTTACGAGTTGCATAAAGTTTATTGCTCTCACCATCTATCATAATCACAAGAGCAAAACTACCTGTTAGTTGTTTAACTGCATCTCTGATCGCAATGACAGGATCTTTTGCTTTTAACTCTTTATCGATTAAAGCTGCGATAACTTCAGTATCAGTTTCAGATTGAAAATCATATTCCTTACTTAAGCTTTCTTTTAATGCATTAGCATTTTCAATTATTCCATTATGAACAAGCGTAACACGTCCCACATTATGAGGATGTGCATTTTCATCCATAACTCCTCCATTAGTAGCCCATCTAGTATGTGCAATACCATAAGTCGCATCAATTAACTCCATAGAAGAAAGTTTCTCCTCAAGTTCCTTAACACGCCCTACTTTCTTCACTATTTGTAAAGTATTACCATCACTTAAAGCTACTCCCGCAGAATCATATCCACGATACTCTAACGTGGTAAGACCACCAGTCAAAACCTCACTTACTCTTCTTTTTCCTAAATATCCAACAATTCCACACATATTTTTCCTCCTACTCATTTATATTGTATGTAATTTTATATAGAAAGGAATTTAAAACAACTCCTATTAATGAACATGACAAAATAACAAAATTTGCATTACAATATTCCATACTAATTTCATCTAAAAGATATCTTTTAAAATCCACTGCATCATATATCTTATAACACACTAGTAAAAAATATAAAGTAATTACTATAATCAATATATTATATATGGGAAGTTTTGTAAGTTCCTTGTTCTCTGGTAGGTAGAAATAAAGTCTAACCATTAGAAATATTGTCAAAGAAATAATTAATATAACCCCCTGCCAAGACGATTTAAATATCAAAGGTAATAATTCTATTACTGCAAGAAGAATTATTAAAATACATATCTGCCCAGTATAATATAAATATTTTCGGAAATTACTCATACCTATCCTTTTTAACTACTTTAGTTTGTTCAATCTCATCTTTAAACACTTGATCAAATCTAGGCAACTCCTTTTCAATTACGTCTTGATATACATTTTTAGTATTTTCTATCGCACGTCTTACATCCATAATATTTACTACATCTCTGTTATCAAAAGAGGCATAAGAAAATGATTCTTGCATAAGTGTTAAAACAATATCTGGATAACGTGATCCTATTTCATATATTCTTCTAAATTCACTAGTAAGATCCGTTAAAAATTCAGCAATCTTTTGTCTAACAAAAGGTCCATATTTCATTTTAACACCAGTTCTTTTCTCTATTTTAGGAATAGTTCCCATAACTATTTTAATAGTTTCACTTCTATTAGGTTCACTAACATCTACTCTTTGAAAACGTCTAGTAAAAGCCTTATCTCTTAAAATATATCTTTCATATTCTTCACTAGTTGTCGCTCCAATAACTTTAATATCACCACGATCAAGTCCCGGTTTAAACATATTCGCAAAATCTAGTGCTTCTCCCTTAGAACCCATCAAAGTATGAATCTCATCTATAAAAAGTATTAAATTATTATACTGTTTAAGTTCGTCAATTAAGTTTTGAATCTTAGATTCTCCTGTTACTGGATCGATACCAAGAAGTGCAGAAGTATTAATTTTAATAACTCTATAATCCTTTAAAGCATTAGGAATATTACCAATCTGAATACGATAAGCAATACCTTCGACTATTGCCGTTTTACCAACACCAGGTTTTCCTGTTAAAATAACTGATTTATCAGGAGTAAGAAGTACAAGTACAGCATCTTTAATCTCTTTTTCTCTACCTATCGCTGGATTAGTAACAAACTCTTTTTGAGTAAAGTCTTCTCCATAAGTATCTAAAATACTAATACGCTTTTTTCTAATATCAAATTTCTCTTCTTCCATTTGTGCCTCCTCCCTATTAATATTATAACACAAAAAAATATAGAAAAAACAAATTTAACTTAGAAACTTATTTTTTCTATAATAATTATTTTAATAATTTCCATATTGATATAATGGATTATCTATAGTTATTTTACAATTTTCATTAACTATATATATTTTTACTCTACCAAAGTCCGCTGTTTCTATTTCAGCTGTTGTTCCTTGATCCATATAGGAATAAATATAATATGTAAGTCCTCCAAACTTTTTAGGATTAAGTTTTCCTTTTGCATTTTTAGCTACCGGCTTGACATGTAAATCATAGACTCGCCAACTTGAGATTTTAGGATCTAAGTTAGCATAATTACGATTAGGACTTCCTTCAACTACAATTATACTATCCGTATATTTCCATGCTCCTTTGCCACTTATAATATTAGTATTATTCATAAAAAAGGCCTCTTCAAATTCTATTTCATTTTTAAAACTATAAATTCCATACTTATTAATCATCCAAGTAGTATCACTTCCACGAGATACTTCAATATGACAGTGAACTCCTGATGCATTACCTTTATTACCCATATTTCCAAGTTGTGCACCTTGTTCTACAATTTGCCCTACAAAAGAATCAAGTGAATTATCATGAGCAGTCATAAAAGTTACATAGTCGATTGTTCCATCAGCATACCTTACTTTATCAACCGACTGCCACATTACTTGACCCGATTCAGGATAAACTTTAACACAACGTACTTTACATGGAGCATAATAAGGATATCTAACACCTATTTGTAAACCTCGCACATCCATAGCTTTAGTACCCTTATGACTTACACTTCCGCCACTACCTTGGGTAATAAACATATCTGTAAAAGGACATAATAAATCTTCAATTCCTCCTCTTACACTTTTTTCTCCTTTAAGCATTATACCGTCTCCTCTTTCATATTCATAACTGCACTGATACCCGCAGCCACACTAGATGCAAAAAGTCCATAAAGCATCGTGCCAATTACTTCTTTAGAAGATGAAAAATCAACAGTGGGAATCATTGCTACCACCGAACCTAAAAAAGCCATTATAAATGTACGCAAAGCATTAACTAAATATCCCTTTATTCTTTCCATATTCATTTTCATCACTCCTATTATAATATAAGTAACAAAAACAAAATAATGTAGTAAACAACACTAAAAATTAAAAAAAATGTCTTTTTTTGTAATTTAATCTAAAAATAGGAATAATTTTTCAAATTATTTTCTACGCATATACGTAAGTATTACGTGTATATGCGTAAATTTAATTCTTCATTTTTTGATAAAATTATACATATTAAGAGGTGATGAACAATGATTAAATTTCAAAAAGCAGTTAGTATGCGCATCTATGAATTATGTGATAAATATAACTATACACCTAATGGTCTTGCTGAACGCTCTAACATTCCACCATCTACATTACAAAATATAACTAGTTGCAGAAATATAAATCCAAGTTCTTATGTAATATTTCAAATATGTATTACTTTAAAAATTTCTATTCGTGATTTTTTTGATAGTGAATTATTTGATCCTAAAAATATTACTTATCAATAATCAAAATAAGATTCAAAACTGAATCTTATTTTTTAATTAATAACAAGAATTATAATTTATTTAAGTGATAATATTTTATTTTCTGAAAGTCCTGTTACTTTACTTATAAAAGAAATATCCATTTTTTCTTTTAGTAAGTTTTTCGCAATTGATGTTTTTTCTTTGTTCATACCTTTATTCATACCTTCAAGTCTTATACTCGCATCTCTATCTCTCATGTAATGTCTTTCTATCTCTTCATGTTCTTCTAATGTTATTAATCCTTCTTCTAAAATACCTTTTAAATCTTCTCTATATTTTTTCATTATTTTATCGCCTCCTATTATTTTTTCTATTTCTTTTTCTTCCTCTTCATTCATTACAAGCATAAATCTATCTAATCTACTTAACTTGTCTATATTATATCTTACTTTTCTGATATTTGGAAGAAAAATATGATATACTTCACATATGTCTGTTAAATAATGAAATTTATCTTTATCTATATTTGATAATCTATATTTTATCATCTTTTCATTTATCCCTTTAAATATATAATTATCTATATTTATTAATCTTACTTTCTTATAATTATATCCTTCTCCTTTTTTCCTTATATTAGTAAATACTTTAAATAAATATTCTATATTTCTAATTAATCTATTTACATCAGGAAATCTATTCATTTCTATTAATACTAGATATTCTCCAACTAAACATAATAAATCTACTGTTTTAGTTGTTTCTTTTATTTTATCTTTATTTAATTTATTATTTAGAAATATTATATTATTAAATACATAATTAAAATTTAAATCTAATGTTTCAGATATAATTAATGAAGCATATTCTTTTTTATTTTCATTATTAATCATGATATTAAAGACATCATCTACAACTGTAGGCATAAAGTTGCTATTAGGATTAACTTTATAATAGTATTTATTGCTTTCAATCGGCTTTGTATTATATAAGTACATAAAATTCCTCCTCCCATAATAAAGTCAAGTATTTCTTACAAAATTTGACTTAATTTTATGTTTTTAATTTTATTTTACAT
>CANQVR010000003.1 GCA_947627375.1 uncultured Bacilli bacterium
ACATAATATATATTATACTATAATTAGACTTATTTCCGTTAATTTATTTAAAACGAACTTCCAAATAAAAATTCGGATAAATATACTTTTTTCGTTTAAAACCATTTTCAATTATTCTATTTTTTGATACAATATTATAAGTAGAAAAAGAAAGGTGATAAATATGGGAAAGGTAATATCTTTAGTAAATCAAAAAGGTGGAGTGGGAAAGACTACAACTAGTATAAACCTTTCTGCATCTTTAGCTTTATTAGGAAAAAAAGTATTGTTAATAGATTTAGATCCTCAAGGAAATACAACGACTGGTGTTGGAATTAATAAAGGTGATATTGATAAAAGTATTTATGATGTATTAATTTCTAAATGTTCAATTAATGAATCTATTATTAAAACTAAATATAAAAATTTATTTGTGATACCTGCTACAATTAATTTGGCAGGACTTGATTTAGAATTGATCGAAAAGAGTAGAACTTCTAAGGATTTTTCAAAAGGTAATCAATTAAAAAAACATTTAGATACAATTAGAGAATCTTTTGATTTTATAATTCTAGATTGTCCACCTTCACTTGGATTAATTACAACTAATGCTTTAAGTGCTTCTAATTCTGTAATAATACCTGTACAATGTGAATTCTTCGCATTAGAAGGAATAATGCAACTTTTAAATACTATTATGATGGCTCAAAAAAGTTTGAATCCAAATTTAGATATAGAAGGAGTTTTATTAACTATGTTAGATTCTAGAACTAATTTAGGTTTTGAAGTTGTAGATGATATTAGAAAATTCTTTAAGGAAAGAGTTTATAATACTATAATTCCTAGACTTATAAGACTTACAGAAGCACCTTCGCATGGAGAACCAATTATTGCTTATGATCCAAAAAGTAGAGGTAGTGAAGCTTATATAAATTTGGCTAAGGAAGTGATAGAAAGAAATGGAAACTAATAGGAGAAAAGCGCTAGGGCGTGGTTTAGAAGAATTATTTAATAATGAACCAATGGATTATAATAAAGTAGAAGAAAAGATTATTACTGAAACGCCAAAAGATGCAATTCAAAAGATTTCTATATCTGATTTACGTAGTAATCCATATCAGCCTAGGCAAAAATTTGAAGAGAATGCTTTACGAGAATTATCTGAATCTATCAAGGAACATGGTGTTTTTCAACCGATAATTGTGAAAAAAAGTATAAAAGGTTATGAAATAATAGCTGGTGAGAGAAGAGTTAAAGCATCTACTATGGCAGGTCTTAAAGAAATTCCTGCAATAATTAGAGATTTTACGGATGATGAAATGATGGAAATAGCTCTACTTGAGAATTTACAAAGAGAAAATTTAACAGCTTTAGAAGAGGCAACAGCTTATAAAAAAATGTTAGATCATTTAAAAATAACGCAAGAAGCTTTAGCAAAACGTCTTGGTAAAAGTAGAAGTCATATTACAAATATGCTTGGTATTTTACATTTACCATCATCAGTTAAAAATTTGATAACTGATAAAAAAATTAGTATGGGACATGCTAGAGTTCTTAGTAAATTAGAAGATGAAAATCAAATCAAATCTCTAGCAGATAAAATTGTTAGTGAAGGATTAAGTGTTAGACAACTAGAAGAAAAAACAAAAGAAACTACAAAATTTGTAAGAAAAAATAAAGTAAATAATACCAAAAATATTCAATCTTCAGAATATAAATATTTAGAAGAAGTTTTATGTGAAAAATTTGGTACTAAAGTAAAAATAAAGAATAATCGTTTAGAAATTCAATTTGTAAATAAAAATGATTTTAATAGAATATTAGAAATAATGAATTTGAATAATTAAAAAAGAGGGTGGTCTAATGGCGATATTTGGCATTGATTTATGGTTAATTGTAAGTAAGATTTTAAAGTGTGTTATAAGTATTTCAATAGGGATAATAATATATAAATTCATTAAAAAAACGATAATTAAGTTAACTACTAAAAGTAAGACAAGATCTAAATATAAGCAAAAGAGATTACAAACCATACAATCTTTACTTAAAAATTTAACTAAATATATTATATATATCTTTGTATTTTTATATATTTTATCAATCTTTGGAGTAAATGTAAGTGGAATAGTGGCAGGACTTGGTGTTTCTGCAGCTTTGATTGGACTTGCATTTCAAGATACAGCTAAAGATATAATAGCTGGTGTTTCGATGATAACTGATGATGAATTTGAGATAGGAGATACAGTAAAAATCGATGGTTTTATGGGAGAAGTTGTTTTTATTGGTCTTCGTTCTACTAAGATAAGAGATTATAAAGGTGCTACTATGATTATTGCAAATCATTCTATTAACAAAGTTATAAATTATAATCTTCATGATTCTCTAGCTGTTGTAGATGTATCGGTAGCTTATGAAAGTGATTTAAATGAAGTGGAGAAAGTTTTAAATAATTTAGCTAAAAAATTAGAGAAAAAATTAGATTATTTAAAAGGTGATATCGAAATTTTAGGTATTGACAATTTAGATGATTCTGCAATAGTATATAGAGTGACTGCTTTAGTGGAACCAATGAAGCATATTATTACTCAAAGAACTTTGAGAAAAGAAATTGCTGAGGCATTTAAAAAGTCATCAGTAAAAATACCATATAAACAAATAGAGGTACATAATGCAAAATGATTTTAATTATAAGTTAGGAAGTAAAGTAGTAATGAAAAAACAACATCCTTGTGGTAATAATGAATTTGAGATTACTAGGTTAGGAGCAGATATTAAGATAAAATGTCTTAATTGTGGAAGATCTATTTTACTACCAAGAATAGAATTTAATAAAAAAGTGAAAAAAGTAATCTCTTAGGAGTGATTTAAATATGAGAAAAGAAAAAAGAAAACTAAAACTGAAAAAGTTTTATTTTCATCCAATTACTATGTTTTTAGTTTGTAGTGTTGTAGTAGTATTGTTAAGTGCAGTTCTTGAAAAGTTACAAGTTCAAAGTACTTATCAATTAGTAAGTGACAGCGTTAATGATTTAGAAACGACAGTAGTTGCGGTTGAAAATCTTTTGAACTTTGATGGTATGAAATATATAATTAGTAATTCTACTAAAAACTTTATGAGTTTTGCTCCATTGGCATCTTTACTTATTTCTTTAATTGGAATAAGTGTTGCTGAGGCAACTGGTTTTTTAGAAGCTTTTAGTAAAAAATATTTAAGAAAATTAACTAAACCAAAACTTACATTTATTATTCTTTTTATAGGAATAATCTCTTCATTAATTAATGATGTTGGATATGCTATATTAATTCCATTATCAGCTATGATATATAAAATTTTAAAGAGAAATCCATCCCTCGGAATTATTACGGCTTTTTGTGGAGTAGCCTTTGGGTATGGGGTATCGGTTTTTATTGGATCGATGGAGGTTTCTTTAATTCCTTATACTACTAGTGCAGCTCATTTAGTCGATGAAGCAGTTCATGTTAGTTTAAGTTCTAATTTATTTATAATAATAGTAAGTGTATTTTTGTTGACTATTTTTGGTACTTTTGTAATAGAAAAACTTATCGCACCAAAACTTAGTGCATATAAAGAAGAAAAGAATTTTAGTAGGACACAAGAAATTGATATAATCGATATAGAAGAATTTGAACAACAAAAAATTGAAAAAGAAAAAAATCAAAAACGTGGTTTAAGATATTCTCTTTTTGCCGGTATTATTGTTATTTCAATATTTATTTATATGTTAATACCTAATTTACCTTGGTCAGGATTACTTCTTGATATGAAACAAAAAACTTATTTAAATCAAATATTTGGTGATAGTGCTTATTTCCAAGATGGATTTACTTATATGATTAGTTTATTGTTTTTAGTTGTTGGACTTGCATACGGAATAGGAGCAAATTCTGTAAAAAATGATAAAGATATTATTGAAAAAGCTACTACTAATTTTGAAAAAATAGGTAGTATAATCTTACTTATGTTTGTAGCGTCTCAATTTTTATCTATATTTAAGAAAACTGAAATAGGAACAGTTATTGCCGGTAATTTAGCAAATTTAATAGAATCACTTAAGTTTACAGGTATACCACTGATTATAATTGTTATTGTTGCTATTGCGGTATCTAATTTGTTTTTAACATCACCATCTATAAAATGGCAAATATTTTCTCCAGTAGTGGTACCACTTTTAATGGAATCTAATATTTCACCACAATTTGCTCAATTTATAATGAGAGCATCTGATTCTATGACAAATGGTATAACACCATTACTGGCGGCATTTACAATTTATTTAGGATATTTAAATATTTATAATAAAGATAAATCCAAACCGATAGTTATTACAAAAGCTATAAAGATGATAATGCCTTACTTTGTAGTTAGTGTTGGAGTATGGTTATTAATTATATTTGGATGGTATTTATTGGGTCTTCCAATTGGACCTAATGTTTATCCAACAATTTAAAAGTGTTGAAATACACTTTTTCTATTGGTATAATATAAAAAGAAATGAGGGATATTATGAGTTTATGCACTGGAATTGTTGGACTTCCAAATGTCGGAAAGTCAACGTTATTTAATGCTATTACGAAACAAAAGATTTTAGCTGAAAATTACCCTTTTGCAACAATCGATCCTAATGTAGGTGTGGTGGTAGTACCTGATGAGAGGATAGAAAAATTAAATCAGATGTATCAACCTAAGAGAAAAATACCTACAACTTATGAATTTACGGATATAGCTGGTCTTGTAAAAGGAGCTTCAACTGGAGAAGGACTTGGTAATAAATTTTTATCTCATATTAGAGAGGTAGATGCTATTGTCGAGGTAGTTCGTTGTTTTAATGATGGTAATATTATTCATGTAGATGGAGAAATAGATCCAATTAGAGATATTGAAACAATTAATTTAGAACTTGCTATTGCCGATTTAGAAATTGTTCAAAACAGGTTGGAAAAAGTCTCTAAAAAAGCTAGGACAACTAAACAAAAAGAGGAACTTTTAGAACTTGAAGCACTTGATAAAGCTTGTGCAACTTTAAAGGAAAATAAACCGCTTCGTTTAGTTGATTTTAGTGAAGAAGAAAAACTAGCTTTAAAATCATATAATTTTTTAACTTTGAAGCCTATGATATATCTTGCTAATATAGCAGAAGATATGGTAGGTCAAAAAGATAATGTATATGTTCAAAAGGTAAAAGAATACGCTGAGAAGGAAGAAGCTAAAGTTGTTACAGTTTGTGCTAAATTAGAGGAAGATTTGTCTGAATTAGAAGATGTAGAAAGAAAAGAATTGTTAGAAGGACTTGATTTAAAAACTTCAGGTCTTGATGATTTGATTCAAGCTACATATGATTTACTTGGTTTAGAAACTTATTTTACAGTAGGAAAAGATGAAGTTAGAGCGTGGACTTTTAGAAAGGGAATGAATGCTAAAAAGTGTGCAGGTATTATTCATACTGATTTTGAAAAAGGTTTTATTCGTGCAGAAGTTATGTCTTATGATGATTTGATTGATTGTGGGAGTGAATTGGCAGTAAGAGAAGCTGGTAAAATGAGACTTGAAGGAAAAGATTATTTAATGCAAGATGGTGATATTTGTCATTTTAGATTTAATGTTTAAATAAAATATTATAAATACTAAGTAATTTTATTTACATATGTAATTAATATATTTACTTAGTTTTTTACATTTTTATATTTGTTTAATTCCTTAATGTGTTTTTTAAATACAAAAAAAATAATTAATATTTGTAATTGCTTGACATATTATTATTTGTTTTAAATATAAAAATAAATTTAATAAAGATTTTTCCTAAAAGAAGATTAGATTAATATCTTGATAGTTAAAGAAAAATTTGTTATAATACATACGAGTATTTTTAATACTCCTTGCCTATATTAGGCCTTATGTCCAAAAGGAGGTGTACAAATGAGAAAATATGAATTAATGTTTATCGTTAAAACTGATATTGAAGAAAGCGCAGTTAATAGTGTTGTTGATTCATTAAAGAAAGTACTTAAATCTCATAAAGCTAAAATACTAGAGGAAAAAGCTTTAGGTCAAAAAGAATTAGCTTATGAAATTAAAAAACATAAAATAGGTTATTACTTTCTATTAACAGTTGAAGCTGATAGTGCAGCAATCGATGAATTTGAAAGAGTAATATTAATTAATGAAAACGTTCTACGTCATATTGTTGTTAGAGTAGAAGATTAAGAGAGGTTATTATGAATAAGGTATTTTTAATTGGAAGACTTACTAGAGATCCAGAACTTAGATATACATCTAGTAATATTGCTGTTGCTACTTTTTTTCTTGCAGTAAATAGAACTTTTACTAACAGTTCAGGAGAAAGAGAAGCAGATTTTATTAACATTGTTGTTTGGAGAAAACAAGCAGAAAATGTAAAAAATTATTTATCACAAGGAAGTCAAGTAGCTATTGATGGACGTATTCAAAGTAGAAGTTATGAAACTGAGGAAGGAAAAAGACGTTATATTACTGAGGTAGTAGCTGATAATGTAGAATTTATTAGTTCTAAAAGAGATAATAATGATAATAAACCTTCACAGAATAATACTAAATCTGTTTCATCAAAAGAAGAAGTTACTCCATATGATTTTCCTGATGAACAAGCTAAAACTACTGATGTAGATAATAATCCTTTTGCAGATTTTGGTGCAAATGTAGAAATTAGTGATGATGAATTACCATTTTAAAATAACGTAGAGTGTATTTTTAGAAAAAGGAGGAGAATTATGGCAGATTTTTATCGTAAAAAGAAAAAAGTATGTAGAATGTGTACAGGAGCAACTGTTGATTATAAAGATATAGATACTTTAAAAAGATATATTAATGAGAAAGGTAAAATTTTACCTAGACGTGTTACTGGAAATTGCGCTCGTCATCAAAGAGTTATTGCAACACAAATCAAAAGAGCTCGTGCAATTGGTTTACTTCCATATACAAAATAAGATTTTAAGAGTGATTTATTCATTCTTTTTCTTTTGTATTTTATTAGACATTAGTTATATTTTATTATATAATAAAGAAGAGATGGAAGGGATGGCAATAATGGTTATTTTAGAAAATAGTAAAGAAATAATAAAAGAAATTAAAAAGTCCAAAAAGATATTTATTATGGGACATAAAGATTTAGATCTAGATGCTTTAGGTAGTTCAATTGGAATGGCACTTATTGCGAAACATTATAATAAGGAATGTTTTATTATAATAGATGATAAAAACCATGAAATGGGTGTTAGTAAAATTTTAGAGGAACAAGAAGGATGCTTTAATATTATTAAAAGTAATGAAGTAGATAATAATTTATATTCTCATCATAAAAAAAATTTACTTATAGTTTTAGATACTAGTAAAAGTGATTTAGTTCAAAGTTCTGATGTATTAGGAAAAATAACGAGAAAAATTATAATTGATCATCATGAATATGATGATAAATCTATTAAAGATGGTTTGCTTGTTATCGATAATAATGTTTCTTCTACTTGTGAGATGCTTACTACTTTAGTAGAAAAATTAAAGATAGATTTAGAATCATATTATGCGACATTGCTTCTTTCAGGAATTGTACTTGATACTAATAATTTTACATTAAAAACAAATGCTGAAACTTATTATACTGCTTATTATTTAGCGTGTCTTGGTGCTAGTACTAAGAAAGTACAATATTTGTTGAAACAAGATTTGAAAGAATATATTGAACGTCAAAAATTATTTACTGATATTACTATTATTGATAAAATAGCAGTTTCAAAAGGTACTAGTTATGCTAAGTATCGAAGAGAAGATTTAGCAAAAGTTGCAGATATTTTATTATTCTTTAATGGAGTAGAAGCATCATTTGTTATTGGTAAACTTGGTGATAAAGTTGTTGGCGTAAGCGCTAGAAGTATGGGTAATTATGATATTAATAATATTTTAAAAGAATTTAATGGTGGAGGAGACCAATATAACGGAGCAGCTCGTATCGAAGATGATACTGTTAGTAAAATCAATCAAAAATTAGTTAAATTATTAAAAGAAAAAAATCAGGAGGGTTAAAATGCAAGTTATTTTAATAAAAGATGTAAGAAAACTTGGTAAAAAAGGTGAAATTAAGACTGTTAAGGATGGTTATGGTCAAAATTATTTAATAAAAAATGGTTTGGCTAAACCAGCTAATCAGAAGAATCTAGCTGAGTTGGAACATCAAAAGAAAAAAGAGAAAAAGTTAGATGCTGAAAACAAAGAGAAAGCTTTAGAAATTGCTAAAAAACTAGAAAAAACTAAATTTAAATTTGTTGTTAAAACTGGAGCAAATGATAAAATGTTTGGAAGTGTTTCAGTAAAGCAAATAAAAGAAAAATTAGAAGAAAAAGGTTTTTCAATTGATAAAACTAAAATAGAATTAGATCATCCTATTACTAACTTAGGATTTCATGATATTATAATTCATCTTTATCATGGAGTAGATGCAAAAATAAAAATAGAAATAACAAAGTAGGTGATATATATGCCAGGAAGAGTAATGCCTAACAATATTGAAGCAGAGCAATCAGTTTTAGGAGCATGTTTTTTAAGTAAATCGGCTTTACAAAAAACATGTGATATTTTAAATCCTGATTATTTTTATGATGATAAAAATAGTGAAATTTTCAAAGCTATGCAAGAACTAGTTGATGAAAAAACACCAATTGATTTAACTACTATTACTGGTAAACTTAAGAAAAAAAATAAATTGAAAGAAGTAGGAGGAGTAGAATATTTAACTGAACTTTTAAATTTTGTTCCTACTGCTGCTAATATTGATTATTATATTAAAAATGTAGAAGATGCTGCTATTACTAGAAATTTAATAGATACAGCTACTGATATTGTTACAAGCGGTTATCAAAATGAAGATGATGTTAATACTTTACTTGATGAATCAGAAAAGAAAATTTTAAATATAAAGAAAAGACAAACTAGTGAATTTCGTTCTATTAAAGATGTTATAAATAAAGCTCAGGCTAATTTGGAAAAACTTGCAGATACTAAAAACGAAATTACAGGACTTGCAACAGGTTTTTATGAAATTGATAAAATAACTAGTGGTTTTCATGAAAATGAGTTTATAGTTATCGCTGCACGTCCAGCAATGGGTAAAACTGCTTTTGCTCTTAATATGGCTACTTCTATGGCTAATTCTACTGATAAAGCCATTGCTTTATTTAATTTGGAAATGGGAGCTGAACAACTTGCTAATAGAATACTTTCATCACTTGGACAAGTCGAAGGATATAAACTTCGTACTGGTAAACTTTTAAATGATGATTGGAAAAGAGTAAATGAAGCTGTTTCTCAAATTGAAGGAACAAATATTTTTATAGATGATACACCTGGTATAACTATTGGTGAAATAAGAGCTAAATGTCGAAGACTTGCTAGTAGTGATAAAGGATTAGGTATAGTTATAATAGATTATTTACAACTTATTTCAGGTGGTAAAAATTATGGTAGTAATCGTCAACAGGAAGTATCTGATATTTCTAGGAGTTTAAAGACACTTGCAATGGAGTTACATGTTCCTATTATCGCTTTAGCGCAACTTTCTCGTGCTGTTGAGAGTCGTGAGGATAAAAGACCTCTTATGAGTGATTTACGTGAATCTGGTTCTATTGAACAAGATGCTGATATTGTTTCATTCTTATATCGTGATGATTATTATAACAAAGAAGCTAGAAGAGAAGATGATATTAGTATCAGTGAATTCATTATTGGAAAACATCGTAATGGACCTACTGCAACTATAGAATTATTATTTAAAAAGAATACTTCAACTTTTGTTAATATGCAAAAAGGATTTAAAAAAGAGGAGGAACAGTAGTGAAGAATAAAATTTTAATGATAAGTTTTTTATTAATTGTTTCGATTTTTAGTGTAGGGTATAAATCTTATTCAGAGACTCCTCAAAAAGTATATAGAGTTTACTTAGGAGGAAAGTCTTTAGGAATTATAAAATCTTCTAAAGCATTAGAAAATTATATTGATAAGAAACAAGAACGTTTAAAGAAAAAATATAAAGTAGATAAAATTTATGCTCCTGATACACTTGATATCAGAAAAGAAATTACTTATAATGAGGATTTATCTACTATAAAAGAAATATATGAAAAAATAGAAGATAAAGCACCATTTACTGTTGATGGTTTTGCAATTAAGATAAAAGGAATTGAGACTGTAACTAATGAAAGTAAAAAGAAAAAGAGTAAAGATCAAATTTTATATGTTTTGGATAAAAAAGTATTTACTGATTCCGTAGATAATACTATTAAATCTTTTGT
Organism: uncultured Bacilli bacterium; assembly: GCA_947627375.1. GTDB lineage: Bacteria > Bacillota_I > Bacilli_A > RF39 > UBA660 > CANRDQ01. Next base: position 10,312 of record CANQVR010000003.1, read on the forward strand.
TGATTCTGATAAATATAAAGCTTATAAGGAAAATACTCAAACTAAGATAAAAGATACTGGTTCTATTATTGAAAATATTTATATCAAAAATAATGTTTCTATTAGTAAGCAAAAAATTCCTGTTAATAAAAAGATATATATGAGTAAAGAATCATTAAGTAAATATTTGTTATTTGGAACTACTAAGGAACAACAAAAATATACTGTTAAAGAAGGAGATACGATCTCTGATATATCTTTTAATAATAAAATTTCAACTGAAGAATTTTTAATTGCTAATACTGATTTTCAAGATGATAAAGCTCTACTTTATGCAGGGCAAGAAGTTACTATTGGTATTTTAAAACCACAAATCAGTTTAGTAGAAGAAGATCATACAGTTATAAAAGAAGAAAAAAATTATGAAACTGAAACGACTTATGATCCTGATAAACCAATTGGAACAACCGAAGTTGTCCAAGAAGGGGTAAAAGGAGAAAATAAAGTAACTCAAAAAATTCAAAAGGTTAATGGTGAAACTACTAGTGTTGTAACTGTTAATACTGAAGTTATTAAAGAACCAATTAAAGAAAAAATAGTTAAAGGTGGAAAAGAAGAAAATTATAAAGGTGGCGGATATGGTCAAGTAGTAGCAACCCGTGGAGAATGGGGTTGGCCTGCATCTTGTTCAACAACGTCATCAGGATTTGGATATCGCTGGGGAAGTTTACATGATGGAATGGATATAGCTGGTTGTGGTTATGGATCTAATATTTTTGCAGCCCAAAGTGGTACAGTAGTAGCGGCAGGTTCTGGTATATTTATCGGAAGTGGTGAAGCTGTATTAATCGATCATCATAATGGTTACTATACAATGTATGCTCACATGTGCAAAGGTTGTCTTCGTGTTTCAGCCGGGGCAAATGTTGTCAAAGGACAAGTAATTGGTGGTATGGGACAAACAGGAAATGCTACCGGAGTTCACTTACATTTTTCATTATGGACTGGTTATCCTTATAGAAATGGAACGGCATTAAATCCAGCAAGTTTATATTAAAATGAAGTTTCAATCTTTAGCAAGCGGTTCCAAAGGTAATTGTTCAATTGTTATAAGTGATAATACTAAAATTATTATTGATTTAGGTATTTCTCATTTGCAATTGAAAAGAAAGCTTGAAAAAAATAAGTTAAAAGTAGATGATTTTGCTGCTATTTTAATTACTCATTGTCATAATGATCATATTAAAGGATTATCATCTACTTTGAAACATAATAAAATTAATGTTTATGCCCCAGTTGATATGATAAAAGAATTAAGTGAACTTATCCCAAAGGAGAGAATAGTAGCTATACCTGTAGAATATAATATTGGAGATTTTGATATTAATTATATAAAAACTTCTCATGATGCAGATTATTCAGTTGGTTATATTCTAACTTGTAATAATAAATCTATAGTATATGTTACTGATACAGGATATATTAATCGTAAATATTTTAAAAGAATTAAAGGTAAAGAAATATATTTAATAGAAAGTAATCATGATGAAGAAATGTTAATGAATGGGCCTTATCCATATTATTTAAAACAAAGAGTTATTTCGGATAAAGGACATTTATCTAATGAAACAACTGCCAAATATTTAAAAGAGTTGGTAGGAGATAAGACTAAATATGTTTTTTTAGCGCATTTAAGTGAAAAAAATAATACTCCAACTTTAGCTATGGCGGCTACTGAACAAAAATTAAAAGAAATAAATAAAGATGATATTGAAATAATAATTGCTAATCAAGAAGAAGAAAGTCCGTTTGTAGAGGTATAATATGATTAGAATAATATGTGTAGGAAAAATAAAGAAACAATTCTTAAAAGATGCTATAGCTGATTATAGTAAAAGAATATCTAAATATACTAAATTTGAAATTATCGAAGTAAAAGATGAATCTATAGGAACAATAAAAGAAATACAGAAGAAAGAAGCTTTAAATATTAAAAAATATATCAAAGATAAAGATTATAATATTTCCCTTGTAATAGAAGGAGAAATGTTACCATCTATAGATTTTGCTTTAAAAATCGAAAAAGTATTTAATAATTATAGTAATATAAATTTCATTATAGGTGGGAGTTATGGTTTGGATGAAGAAATTAAAAAAATTTCAAATTTACAATTATCTTTTTCTAAATTAACTTTTCCACACCAATTATTTAGAGTTATGTTATTAGAACAAATATATAGGGCTTTTAAAATAATTAATAAAGAGAGTTATCATAAGTAGTAGAGGTGAAGTATATGATAGGAAATGATTGGGATTATTATTTAGAAGAGGAATATGATAAAGAATATTTTAAAGAATTAATTAAGTACATTTCAAAAGAATATAAGGAAAAGGTAGTATATCCAAAACAAAATGAAGTTTTTAATGCTTTTAGATATACTGATTTTGATAATGTTAAAGTAGTTATTTTGGGACAAGATCCATATCATGGTCCTAATCAAGCCGAGGGTCTTTCTTTTTCAGTTAGTAATAGTGTTTTAAAACCTCCTTCTTTAAAAAATATTTTTAAGGAATTAGAGGATGATTTAGGGATTCCTTTTCCTGAAAAAAATTCTTTAAAGCCATGGGCAAAAGAGGGAGTTTTGTTATTAAATTCAGTGTTAACAGTAGAAGAACATAATCCAACTTCCCATAAAGATAAAGGTTGGGAAAAATTCACTGATGAAGTTATTAAAATTATTAATAGAAAGAAAACTCCTGTTGTATTTATACTTTGGGGGAGTTATGCAAGAAATAAGAGATCTTTAATTACTAATGATATTCATTATGTTATAGAGTCACCTCATCCTTCGCCTTTTTCTGCAAATAATGGTTTTTTTGGAAGTAAACCATTTTCAAAAGCTAATAATTTTTTAAAATCTAAAGGTATAGAAGAAGTAAATTGGAAAATAGAATAAGAAAACTGAAGATTGATTCTTCAGTTTTTATCTTTTTGAGCTTGAACAGCAGTAATAGCTACGACTCCTACAATATCATCTATGCTACAACCTCTAGATAAATCATTAATAGGTGCGGCAATTCCTTGACATATAGGACCATATGCTTCAGCTTTAGCTAATCTTTGGACTAATTTATAACCAATATTTCCAGCATCTAAATTTGGAAAAATTAATACATTTGCTTTGCCAGCAACGTTACTTTTAGGTGCTTTTATTTTTGCAATTTCTGGATCAATAGCAGCATCTAATTGTAATTCACCATCTATTTTTAAATTTGGATTTTTCTTTTTGGTTATTTTGACAGCTTCTATTATATTATCGATTATTTTGTGTTTAGCACTACCTAAAGTAGAATGTGATAATAAAGCAACTTTAGGTTCTTTTTGAACTAATTTTTTAAATGTTTCTGCACTAGTTTCTGCGATTGTTACTAATTCATCTTTAGTTGGATATTGAATAAGTCCTGCATCAGCAAAGATAAAGACACCTTTTTCGCCATATTCACAATTTGGAACAATCATTAAAAAGAAAGCTGATACAATAGGAGTTTTAGGTTTTGTTTTAATGATCTGCAGAGCAGGTCTTAGAGTATCAGAAGTAAAATGACATGCTCCTGAAACTACTCCGTCGGCATAACCTTCTTTTACAAGCATACAAGCATAATACATATAGTCTTCTAATAAAAATTTTCGAGCTTTCGCATAAGTCATACCTTTATCTTTTCTAATAGTAACTAATTTTTCTATAAATTTTTCAGTTAAACCACTCATAGATGGATCTATAATAATAGCTTGATCAAGCTTTAAATTACTTTTCTTTATTTCTTTTATTTTTCCAATAAGAATAATTTTAGCAATACCTTCTTTTAAAATAATTTCAGCAGCTTTTAAGACTCTTTGATCCATCGATTCTGGTAATACAATTGTTTTTAAATCTTGTTTGGCTCTTGTTTTTATATTTTTTATAAAATCCATAATTCTTACTTCCTATTTATCATTTAAAATTTCATACATTTCTCTTTTTTCATCTTTATAGAATTCTTTCTTCTTATATCTAAAGAAAATTCTAATAATATTAGATGGAAAAGAGACAATTAATTTATTAAATTCAACGACGTTATCATTATAATATTTTATTGATGCGATCAGATCTAATTCATTATCACTTAAATCTTCAATTAGGTTTGCTATTTGCTCATTATTAAGTAATTTCTCATTTTCATCAATTGTTTTCATAAGTTCAATATAAAAATCAGCAAGTATAGAATTAGTTTGAAAATGATTTTCTTTTTTTATATCTAGTTCTTCTAAGTTATTTAAAAAGTTTTTTTCATCTATTTCTTCTTTGATTAGAGGTTTTAATCTATCTAAATATTCTTTTTTCTTTTCTAAAACTAAATCAGTATTTTTTTCTGCTTCATTAATTTTGATGATTGCAAACTGAAATTTGTTATAACATGATATTACTGTTATAGCAATAATAACTATTAATAATAAACTTATTCCTATTATAATTCCTATTATCATATAAACCACCTTCTACTTTACAATTATAACAAAAGAATGATTTATATACAATTATTGTGACAAAATATTTTAATTTTATGTTGGATTAGCATTCTCTAATTTTTCATCAAAGACAGTATCAGTATCTTTTGGTTCACTCCCCTTGATGAAATACATTAGTTTTTTTCTTTCACTTGCCTCATTTACTGGTTTTCCTGATATAGGATCTACTAAAACTCCTGTGACGTTATCAGGTATTTGATACCAATCATCTTCTTTATTTTTTTCATAGTTTTCAATCGTTTGATACCAAATATTTTGTCCATATTTATAATCAGATGATAGTAAAGTTTTGTTATTATCATAACCTACCCAACTTGCTACTAAAATATCTTTATTATAACCAATATACCAGTTATCTGTATCAGTTGTACCACTTTTTAAAGCATATTTATGAGTTAATTTAGAAGCAAGTCCAATAGCTGTAGGATAATTATAATCAATGTAATCTTTATCGTATGTTGCAGTTAACATGTTATTTAAAATAAAAGTTAAACTTGAGTCTAATACTTTATTTTTTTCTTGTTTGGCACTATATAGAACGTTACCATTAGAGTCTTCTATTTTTTTTATAAAATGAGGTTTAACTTTATAACCTTCATTGGCAAAAGCACAATATCCACCAGCAAATTCTAACATATTTATTTCTTTAGTACCAAGAGGAAGAGAAGCAACATTTTCTAATTTAGTAGTAATTCCTGTTCTTCTAGCGGTATTTATTAAGGCATCACTTCCTAAAAACATATGTGTTTTTACTGCAAAAACATTTTCTGAATAAGCTATAGCTGTAGCCATAGATATAGGTTTGTTTCCATATTTGTCGTTATAATTTTTAGGAGAATAGGTGGTGTTATTTGAGAAATTAAAGGTAGTTTGTTCACTGGTAAAAGCAGTACTTGAAGTAAAACCATTTTCTAAAGCAGCGTAATAAAGAAAAGGTTTCATAGTAGAACCTACTTGGCGAGCAGCACTGGTTGCACGATTAAATTCAGAAATATTATAATTTCTACCACCAACTAAAGCAATTACTTCTCCAGTGGTCGGTTTAATCATAACACTGGCAGTTTGTAATTCTTCGTTATCTTCAGGCATTGTGTTTTTTACATTTTCTTCTAGATTACTTTGCGCATCGGGATCTAAAGTAGTATATATTTTTAAACCATTGGTTTCAGTATATGATTCAGGGATATTTTCTATTGTCTTTAATTCTTTTAAAACAGCATCGTGAAAATACATTTCAGTATTTAATTTTTCTAAGTTATTTTTTCCGACTAAATTTAATTTTTCATTATAAGAGGCATTTTTTTCTTCTTCAGTTATCATACCTGCTTTTTGCATGTTCTCTAAAATAATAAGTTGTCTTTCTTTAGCTGTTGTATAATCCGCAAGAGGGGAAAAGTTAGCTGGCGATTTAGGAATTCCAGCAAGTATCGTAGCTTCTGCAAGAGTTAACTGAGAAGCACTTTTATCAAAATAAAATTTACTAGCGTTTTCTATTCCATACATTCCGTGTCCGTAGTTAATGGTATTTAAGTATCCTTCTAAGATTTCTTCTTTACTATAATGAGTTTCAAGTTCTATGGTATACCACATTTCTTTCCATTTTCTTTGCCATGTTTTATCAAAGTCTAAAAATAAATTTTTAGCATATTGTTGAGTAATGGTTGATGCTCCTTGAAGTTTATCATGTTTAGTAATATTTGTATAACTAGCTTTTAGGATTCTTAAATAGTCAAAACCATTATGTTTATAAAAATTTTTATCTTCGGTAACTAAAGTAGCATTAATTAGATTTTGAGATATTTTTTTTAAAGGTATCCATTCTTTAGAACCAGTACCTTGAAAAAACAAATTATTATTGCTATCATATAGTGAAATACTATTAGCGTTTTTTATTTCTAATTTTGGTGTTATTTTAGCATATGTAAAAATTCCTATGTTTAAAACAACAATTAAAATGATTATAGCAAAAAAAGTTTTTAATAGTCGTTTTAAAAATTTCATATTTCCACACCTTTCTAAGTTTTAGTATGAAAAATAAGTTTAAAAATTATGTATATAAAAAATTAATTTTGTATTATAATCATCTAAAGGAGTAAATTTTATGAAAAATTTAAAAGCTAGAATAATACTTAAAACAGAAAATGAAGAATCTGTTTATGATGTGGATATTTTTATTAATAAAAAAGAAACCGAAATAACATATATTGAAAAAGATAAAGAAAAGACTTTTGTAAGTTATAATTATATGAATAATATTTTAAAAAGGGATAATAATAGTTTGTATATGGAATTTGATTTTAATAATTCCATTGGATCTATTTTGTTTAAAGAAATTAATCAAAAGACAAAAATTTCTTTACAAGTTGAAAAAATTATTAAAACTAATGATATTATTAGTGTAAAGTACTATTATGATGGTAAAAATTATGAATATAAAATAACAAAAACTTTAGAAAAATAGCAAAAATTATTGCATTTATATTTATTTCATGTTATAAGTTTGTTTGTGATAATAAACAAAATTTATTTTCTATCATATAGTATTTAGAAAATATTACAGGAGGAAGTATTAGTATGAATAAGAAAAAATTAGAAGATTTAGAGTTAATGTCTAATAAAGATATTGCGTATATGATTTTAAATGAAAGAAAAAGATCTATAAGTACAGCAGCTCTTTTTAAAAAAATAATTGATATGTTAAAGTTACCTGAATCTACATTTGAAGAAAAAATTGCGGATTTTTATACTACTTTATCTACTGACAAAAGATTTATTTTACTTGATAATGGTAATTGGGATTTAAAAAATAGACATAGTTCAGATAAAGTTAAACAAAATATAGCAGAAGAAGAGGAAGATGATGATCTAGCAGATCAAGAAGTAGAAGAAGAGGAAGATGATGAAGTAATAGAAGATAATTATGATGCTACTGATGATAACGATGATTATGTAGATCCTAATGAAGATATAAAAGATTTAGTAATATTAGATGAAAATGAATTAGAACAAGATTAATTGTTCTTTTTTGTTTTAAAGAGTTTGTACAAAATATTAAACTCATGTTATAATACTGTTGCAGAAAGGAGTGTATATAATGATTGAGAGATTAGAAGTAATTGAAAAAAAGTATGATGATTTACAAAGAAAACTTACAACTCCGGAAGTATTAAATGATTTTAATAAAACGAAAGAAATATCTAAGAAAATTTCAGAAATTGAAGAAGTAGTTAGTGTTTTTAAAAAATATAAAAAATTATTAGAAAATATTAATGATACTAGAGAAATGCTTAAAGATCCTGAACTAGGAGAAATGGCTAAAGAGGATATTTCTAATTTAGAAGAAGAAAAAGAGACTTTAGAAAAAGAACTTGAAATATTACTTATTCCTAAAGATCCGAATGATGATAAAAATGTTATTATGGAAATAAGAGGAGCAGCAGGAGGAGATGAAGCAAATATTTTTGCGGGGGATCTATTTAGAATGTATACTAGATACGCTGAAAAACAAGGATTTACTTATCAAGTATATAATGCAGTCGAAGGAAGTGCTGGAGGGTATAGTCAAATAGAATTTATTATTAAAGGTAAAAATATTTATTCCAAACTTAAATATGAAAGTGGATCTCATAGAGTACAGAGGGTGCCTGTTACAGAATCTAATGGAAGAATTCAAACTTCGACAGCTACAGTTTTAGTTATTCCAGAAGAAGATGATAGTATAGATATTAATATTAATCCAAGTGATTTAAGAATAGATATCTTTAGATCGAGTGGTTGTGGAGGACAAGGAGTTAATACTACTGATTCTGCGGTGAGAATTACACATCTGCCGACAAATACAGTTGTTACTTGTCAAAATGAAAGAAGTCAAATTCAAAATAAAGAACAGGCAATGAAAGTTTTAAAGGCAAGACTTTATGAACAAGAAAGACAAAAAATCGAAGCTGAACAAGGCGATGTTAGAAGAATGAAAATTGGTACTGGAGATAGAGCAGAAAAGATTAGAACTTATAATTATCCTCAAAATAGAGTTACTGATCATAGAATTGGATTTACAACTAAAAATTTAGATAGAGTAATGGATGGAGACTTAGAAGATATTATTGAGGCTTTGATTAGCGAAGACCAAAAAAGAAAATTAGAAGAACAAGAATAGGGGTTAGTTATGACTGTAGAAGAATTATTAATTTATGGAAAAAAACATTGTCATTCTGATCATGCTAAATTTTTACTTTCAGATATTTTAGGTTGTAATCCACTTGAACTTTTAAATTATCTAAATAAAGAAATAAATGAAGAAAAAAGTAATTTATATAAAGCAGAAATAAAAGCTTTGGAAGAAGGAAATCCAATTCAATATGTGACAGGGAAAACAAATTTTTATGGTTATCAGTTTTTAGTTAATAAAGATGTTTTAATTCCTAGATTTGAAACTGAACAACTTGTCGAGAAAACTATCGAATATGTTAATAAGTATTTTGATGATAAGATAGACGTTATTGATCTTGGCTGTGGAAGTGGTGCGATAGGAATTACTCTTGCTAAAAAGTTAAAAAATATTGATTTAACTTTACTAGATATAAGTAAACAAGCTTTAAACGTTTCATATCGTAATGCTTTATATCAAGAAGTTGATGCATCTTTTATTGAAAGTGATATGTTTTCTAATGTTAAAAAGAAATATGATGTGATAATTAGTAATCCTCCTTATATTAAAGAAGATGAGGAAATAGAAGATATAGTTAAAAATAATGAACCGAGTATTGCTTTATATGGAGGAAAAGATGGACTTTGTTTTTATGATAAGATTTTAAAAGATATAAAAGACCATATGAAAACAAAGTGTTTAGTAGCATTTGAAATAGGTGCAACACAAGGACAAGATGTTTATAATTTAATTCAAAAATATTTACCTGGTGCTATAGTTGAAGTAAAAAAAGATTTAGCGGGACGTGATAGAATGGTATTTATTTTTCATAATTTAGAAAAAAATATTTAAAAATTGTATAAAAATATAACCACCAATCATTATAGAAGTGAAAGGTGGTTTTATTATTAAAAAAACTATAATTATTGGAACAATTATTTTAATTTTAGTTTCTCTTTTAAATAATGTATCAGAGGAAGTTATCATTCCCAAAAGTGCGATTAGATTTAGAGTGATTGCTAATAGTAATTCGACATTTGATCAAAATATAAAATTAAAAGTTAGAGATAATTTACAAAAACAGATGAATAGTGTTTTAAAGGAATCTGATTCAATTGAGACTTCTAGAAATATTTTAAAAAATAATACTTTATTATTTGAAGAAAATGTTAATAATACTTTGAAAAATTTAAATGTTAAACAAAAAGTAGATGTTAATTATGGAATGAATTATTTTCCTGAAAAAGTATATAAAGGAGTTACTTATAAAAAAGGAAATTATGAATCATTAGTAGTAAAACTTGGAGAAGGAAAAGGAGATAATTGGTGGTGTGTTTTATTTCCTCCACTTTGTCTTTTAGAAGCAGAAGAAGATGAAGCAAAAGAAAAAGTTGAGTATAAATTTTTTGTCAAAGAATTGATCGATAAGTATTTTAAGTAAAGGTTATTAATAAAATATATAAGGTGATATGATGAGAGATATCCTTATATATTTTTTTGTGGCTTTAGGTCTTAGTATGGATGCATTTTCTTTGGCAATAGTTTATGGAGTTAGTAAAATTACTTTTATGAAAATGTTACTTCTTTCCTTATGTGTTGGAGTTTTTCATTTTTTTATGCCGATATTGGGTGGAAGTGTTGGTGTTTTGTTTCAAAAGCAATTGATTTTTAGCGCTAATATAATAGTTAGTGTTGTCTTTTTTATAATTGCTATTTCCATGATTAGATCTTTAAATGAAGATGAGGAAGTAATCTTACTTTCTAAGTTTTATCATTTTTTATTTTTTGCTTTTACTGTAAGTTTAGATAGTTTATCAGTTGGTATTGCTTATGGTATTTTAAAAGAGGAGATGCTGCTTGCAGCTTTAATATTTTCGATAATTAGTTTTATCTTTACTTTCTTAGGAGTTTTAATAGGTAATTATTTTGGAAAGAAATTTGGTAAGTGTTCTAAAGTTATAGGAGCTTTAATTTTATTTTTTTTGGGTCTTAAATATCTTATTTTGTCTTAGTATTTTTTGACTTTTTTTAAAATTCATGTTAAAATATAGCTGCTTTTAAAGTATTGAGGGAGGCTTTAGAATGTATTTTGATATTTCTAATTTTGAAGTTGATTTAAAAAATGCTATAAAAAAAGCAACTAATATTATAATTACGCCACATGTATATCCTGATTTTGATGCTATAGGTTCTGCTCTTGGTATTGCAACTTTATGTAATCATTATGGAGGAAAACCTTATATTTTAATAAATGATAATTTAGATAACTTAGATTATAAAGTTACTGAAATAATCAATGAAGCAAAAGAAGATTATAATTTTATTACTTTAGAAGAATACAATCAAATTAAAAGTGATAATGATACGTTAATCACTACCGATGTTAATAAGAAAAATATTGTGCATGTGGAAAATGATCTTAAAAGTTTTAAAGATATATTTATCATAGACCATCATCAAGTTGATAATAATACTATTGTTACTGATCCAGAAAAAATGTATATAAATGTTTTTTCATCTAGTGCTAGTGAGATAGTTACTAATATTTTACTTGATAATGATATTAAATTTGATGCTAAAATTGCAACTTATTTATATACGGGAATAGTATTAGATACTAATAGATTTATGAAAGATACAACATCTCAAACTTTAACAATTGCGGCAGAACTTTTAAAAAGAGGTGCTAGTATAGAAAGAGCAAATAATTTATTGAAAAGTAATAATATTCAGAATTTAAAAATATATAAATTAGTTAATTCTGCTAAATTTATGAATTATAATTTAGGAATTGCTGGACTTGCTAAAGAAAATAGACAAGTTTATGAAATAAAAGAAATTGCTATTGCTGCAGATAGAATTTTAAATGGTGATATGGCTTCTAATCAAATGTCTAAAAATTTATCATTAGAAAATTTAAATGTTTCTATTGCCATGGGACCAATTGATAAAAATAGATATCGTATAAGTGCTAGAAGTAGTGAAAATGGATTAGATGTGTGTGAAATAATGAAAAAAATTGGTGGAGGAGGCAATACCCATAGTGCAGCTGCTGAAGTTAATCGAAAAAATTCTTATAAGGCATTAGTTAAAATAAAGGATATTATCAAAAAACAATAATATCTTTTTTCTTTTTTCTTTTAAGCAGTTTAATTGACAAGTTATCATAAATTTTATATGATATAGTTGGTGATAATAATGTTAGTTAATTTTAAAGAAATGATGCATGAGGCAAAACAAAAAAAATATGCTGTTCCACAGTTTAATATTAATAATTTAGAGTGGACAAAGTATATTTTGGAAGAATGTCAAAAGCTTAATATACCTGTAATTTTAGGAGTAAGTGAAGGTGCAGTAAGATATATGGGAGGATACCATATAGTAGTAGCATTAGTTGAGTCTCTTATTAAAGATTTAAGAATAACTATTCCTGTATGTCTTCATTTAGATCATGGAACTTTTGAAGGATGTTTTAAAGCAGTAGATGCTGGATTTAGTTCAGTTATGATAGATGCTTCCCGTGAAGAGTTAAATAAAAATATTGAAATAACAAAAAAAGTGGTAGAATATGCTCATCCTAAAGGTGTTAGCGTCGAAGCTGAAATTGGTCATATTGGTGGAGTAGAAGATGATATAAGTGGAAAGTTGTTTTATGCAAGAGTAGATGAATGTAAAACACTTTATAATGAAACGAATATTGATTCTATTGCACCGGCTTTAGGTAGTGTTCATGGTCCATATAAAGGAGAACCTAAACTTGATTTTAAAACCATGAGAGAAATAGATGAGGCTTTGGAAATCCCTTTAGTTTTGCATGGAGGTTCAGGAATACCTGATTATCAAATTAAAGAAGCTATTTCTTGTGGAATTGCTAAAATTAATGTTAATACGGATTTACAAATTGTTTGGTCAAAAGCTGTTCGTGAATTTTTAAATAGTGATAGTAAAGTTTATGATCCACGAAAAATTATTGGAAGTGGAGAGAACGCTATAAAAACTAAAATAGAAGAATTAGTTTACATTTTTGGAACAAAATCTATGAAATAAAAATATAATAAATTGGAGGAAATAATGAAAGTATTAGAAATAACAGGAGGTCAAACTCTATCTGGAACTATACGAATAAGTGGGGCAAAAAATAGTGTTGTAGCTTTAATTCCAGCGGCTATTTTAGCAGATGAAGATGTTACTATTTGTAATGTTCCTGAGATTACGGATACTGATGCTTTATGTGAAGCTTTAGAATATTTAAATGTTTCAGTAAAAAGAGCTAGTGAAAGTTTAGTTATAAATGCTAGTAAATTACAAAACAAAGAAATAACTATTCACTATTCTCAAAAGTTGAGAGCGTCATATTATTTTATGGGAGCACTTCTTGGTAAATATAAAAAAGTAACTATGTATTTTCCTGGAGGTTGTGCTATTGGAAAAAGACCTATTAATTTACATTTAAAAGGATTTGAATCTCTTGGAGCAACAGTTACAAGTGATGATAATAAATATACAGTGGCAGCAGATGAGCTTAAAGGCGCTAATATTTATTTAGATATAGCTTCAGTTGGAGCTACAGTAAATATTATGTTGGCTGCAGTTTATGCAAAAGGTAAAACGGTAATTGAAAATGCTGCTAAAGAGCCTGAGATTGTTAATATTGCTACCTTTTTAAATAATATGGGAGCAAAAATTACAGGAGCAGGTACTTCTACGATAACGATAGTTGGAGTAGATAAACTTCACGGATGTTTCCATGAAGTTATACCTGATAGAATTGAAGCAGGAACTTATTTGATTGCTGGGGCTTTAGTTGGAAAGTATTTAAAAATAGATAATATTATTCCAGAACATTTAGAAAGTCTTACTTCTAAATTAGAAGAAATAGGTGCCGAACTGGAAATAGGAGCTGATTATATTATTGTTAATAAAGGTAATCATTATAAAGCAACTAATATAAAAACGCTTGTATATCCTGGCTTTCCAACGGACCTACAACAACCTTTTACGACTCTTTTAACTCAATGTAAAGGAAAAAGTAAGGTCGAAGAAACAATTTGGGAAAATCGTTTTATGCATGTTCCATATTTAGAAAAGATGGGAGCTGATATAGAAGTTAGAGATACTACAGCTATTGTTTTAAGAAATACTCCTCTTGTTGGTTGTCGAGTTACTGCTACTGATTTACGTGCAGGAGCTGCTTTGGTAGTGGCAGGACTTGTAGCAAGTGGTACTACTATAATAGATAATATTGATCATATTTTAAGAGGATATGAACAAATAATTGAAAAATTAACCGGTGTCGGTGCTAAAATAACATTAAAAGAAATATAGTATTATATATTCTTTTTTTGTATGGAGGCATACATCATGAAATATAAAAAAATACTATTCTTTGTATTAGTGATTATAATTATTTATTTAATTTATTTTTTTTACCATGGTAAAACTATTTCTTATATTGCTTTAGGAGACTCTTTTGCATTAGGAGAAAATCCTTATGGAGAAGTTGGTTATAGTTATGCTGATTATTTAAGAGATGATTTAAGTAAAAATAAAAATATAAAATTATATACTAAAGAATTTACTAAAAAAAATTATTATATCCAAGATTTATATGAAGATATTATTTTTAATAAAAAAATTTTGATTGATGGAAAGACATTATCTCTAAAAAGTACTTTAAGAGATGCTAATTTAATTACTATTTCTATAGGAAAAGATGATTTGTTTTCCAAGATTTCTTTTCAACAATCTAAAAATATAAGTGATGATGATATAGTTGATAATATTTCTCATGAGATGAATTTATTAATAAAAGAAATTATGAAATATAATAGTAATATTATTTTAGTTGGATATTATAATTTATTTTATGATAAGAATGATTCTAAAATATTTGAAAAGTTAAATGAAGAATATAAAAGTATTGCTAAAAAACATGGTATTACTTATATAGATATTTATAATAAAATGAATTATGATAATCTTTCTAATCCTAATAGTTATTATCCAAATGTAGAAGGATATAGATTTATAGAAAGTGAAATAATGAAGAGTTTTAAGTAAAGTTTTTTAATTGATTTTTATAATTCTCAGTGCTATAATAGAGATTATTAAAAAGGAGAAGGATTATGAAAAAACGAAAAAAAGAACTTTCTAGAAGTGAAAAAATGATTGTTGCTGCACAAGGAACAATGCTTTGTTTTCTCGCACCTTTTTTTGTTTGTTTTGGTGCAAATGCAACTTTTAGTCTTTTTTCTGCTGCTCTTACTTTGGGAAGTGGTTTAGGATCTGGTATTTGTCTTGGTGTAGGAATATTTTCTTTTTTGGCTTTGGTTGTGGCGCCAATACAGATTTCTATGTGGGCAGTTAAAAATATATGTTCATTTTTGAAAGAAAGTAAAAAAGGTAATAATGAAAAAGTTACTGAAAAAAATAATGAAAAATTACATGATAAAAAAGTTACTATAGGAAAAGATAATAATAAGGTTAAAAAGACAGAATTTATTTTAGGTGATAATAAAAAGAACAATCATACTAGTTGTTATGATGACTATGTTTATGATGCTAAAGCAAAAGGAAAACAAAAAGTGAAAAAATAATTTTATTGTTAAAAATTTGCGTATTTTTGGAAAGTTTGCTATACTATCTATGCTTGTTTATATTTCTATGACAAATAATTTGTCATGGCGGAAGGAGTGAAACTTATGAAAAAAGGAATTCATCCAGAAGTTAAGGATTGTACTGTTACTTGTGTTTGTGGTGAAACTTTTACTACAAAATCAGTAAAGGATGAAATTAATGTTGAAGTTTGTTCTAAGTGTCATCCATTTTATACAGGAGAACAAAATAGAGCATCACGTGCTGGACGTGTAGATAAATTCAACAAAAAATATGGATTCGATAAAAAAGAAGCTGCTTAATTTAAGTAGTTTTTTCTTTTTTGTGATATACTTATAATAGAAAGGGTGATTTGATGAAAGTAGGTATAGCTAGTGATCATAGAGGTTATGATTTAAAAAAATATTTGAAAGAAAATTTAAATGATTATGAAATAATTGATTATGGTACTTATTCAAATGAAGCAGTAGATTATCCTGATTATGGTTTTTTACTTGGAGAAAAAGTATCAGAACAAGAAGTAGATTATGGAATTGCAATATGTGGTTCTGGTATTGGTATCAGCATTGCCTGCAATAAAGTTAAAGGAATACGTTGTGCAAAAGTATCTAGTGTAAGTGATGCACGAATGACAAGAATTGATAATGATGCTAATATTGTAGCGATTTCTTCAAATACTAAAAACGAGGAAGCATTAGAAATTGTAAATGTGTTTTTAACTACTGCTTTTTCACAAGAAGAAAGACATCATCGAAGAGTTGAAAAAATAAAAAAATATGAGGAAGAACATTATGAGTGTTAAGTTTTTTATTTATATTTTTGTCACAATACTTGTGATTTGGGCGATGGATTCTTTAAATATTAATAGATTTTTTAAAAAAAATAAAGTTATTCAAGCACAAGTGTTTTATGTTTTACTTGGACTTTCAATGATTTATTTAATTACTAATTTTATTTTTGATTTATTTACTTCATATAAAATTTTTTAAAAATAGTATAAAAAATATTATTTGTGCCAAACTCTTAATGAGGTGAAAAAATGAAAAGAAGAAAATTAAAACAAGGAGTTTGGATTAGTCTTTATCTAGTATTAATAGTAGGTTTAGTTTTTAGTGCTTATGCATTAAGGAACGCTATGAGATCATCTACTAATGATAATGATGATAAAAATCAATATGTTTCTAGTTCGATAGTAGA
This sequence comes from uncultured Bacilli bacterium, assembly GCA_947627375.1. GTDB lineage: Bacteria > Bacillota_I > Bacilli_A > RF39 > UBA660 > CANRDQ01. Next base: position 26,817 of record CANQVR010000003.1, read on the forward strand.
TGAAGATGTACCTGTTATTAATGAAGTTACAAAAATCATTAATCCTTATAATGCAGAAGGTGTAAGTATTGCTAAGACTTATTATGATTATCAAGCAGAAGCTGCTGAACAAGAAAAATCAATTATTTATCATGATAATACTTATATGCAAAACTCAGGAGTTGATTATGTTTTAAATACAACTTTTGATGTCTTAAGTGTAATGGATGGTACTGTTACTAGTGTTAAAGATGATGAGCTTGTTGGAAAAACAATCGAAATAAAACATGATAATGATTATGTTAGTGTTTATCAAAGTTTATCAGAAGTATCTTTGAAAAAAGGAGATACTGTTAAACAAGGTGATGTAATTGGTAAGAGTGGTACTAATAAACTTGATGGAGACTTAGGAAATCATTTACATTTTGAACTTTATGTTAATGGTCAAGTTGTTAATCCAGTAAATTATGTAGATAAAGAAATCAAAAAAGATAATAGTTCTACAACTAATAAAACAAACGAAGAGAATAATTCTAATAATACGACAACTGAAGAAAATAAAAATAATCAAGAATAGGAAGCGGAAGCTTCTTTTTTCATAAAAAAATTTCTTTTTTATATAATTAAACAGGAAGGAGTTATATGAAAGAGAAATTAAAAACTAGGATCTTAAATGAAGGAAATAGAATTGTGGAAACTGGGAAAACTTTAAGAGAATTAGCGCTTGAATTTGGTGTTAGTAAAAGTACTATTCATAAAGATATGCAGACTAAACTAATTCATTTAGATGAAGATTTATATAGGAAAGTTCAAAAGGTATTTTGGGAACATTTGGAGTCTAGATATTACTTAGGAGGAGAAAACTCTAAAAAAAATATAAAAAAATAATATAAAATCTAGATTTTATGGTAAAATAATAAGGAGAAAGAGGAGGAAGAAGATGTTAGCAAAAAATATAGGTATTGACTTAGGAACAGCCAATGTATTAATTTATGTAAAAGATCAAGGGATTGTGCTAAATGAGCCTAGCATTGTAGCAATAGATACTGAAACAAAAAGAGTAATTGCCGTTGGACGTGAAGCAAATGATATGTTAGGGAGAACTCCAGGAAAAGTAAAAGCTATTAAGCCTATGAAAGACGGAGTTATTGCGGATTTTGAAATCACTGAAATAATGTTAAATACTTTTATTAAAAAGATTAAAGCTAAATCTATTTTCACTCGTCCTAAAATATTAATATGTTGTCCATCTAATATTACTCCTGTTGAAAAAAATGCTATACGTGAAGCAGCAGAAAGAACAGGAGCTAAAAAAGTTTATATTGAAGAAGAACCTAAAGTTGCAGCTATAGGGGCAGGTATGGATATTTCTAAACCAACTGCTAATATGGTTATCGATATCGGTGGAGGAACTACTGATATTGCAATACTTTCACTTGATGATATAGTAAATTCTACATCTATTAGATGTGCTGGTAATGTATTTGATCAAGATATTATTAAATATATTAAGGATAAGTACAAATTACTTATTGGAGATCCAACAGCTGAAGATATTAAGATTAATTTTGGTAATGTATTTAATCCTAGTAAAAAGGAAACTATGGAGATTAAAGGAAGAAATTTAGTTACTGGTCTTCCACATACTATAACTATTACTCAAAATGAAACTTTAGATGCTTTACGTGAAAGTATTTATAAAATTATCAAGGCAACTACTAATGTTTTAGAACAAACACCTCCTGAGTTATCTGCAGATATTGTCGATAAAGGCATTGTTTTAACTGGAGGAGGAGCAATGATAAAGGGGTTACCAGAACTTTTGTCGAAAGAATTAGAAGTACCTGTATTTATTGCAGATGATCCACTAACTTGTGTTGCAAATGGAACAGGTGTACTTTTAGAAAATGTTGGTAAATTAGAAGAAGAAAATTAATATAAATTTGATTTGTTTTGAAGGAATTTGGTAAAAAAAACCAAAAAAAATAAATTTTTTTCAAAAAACACTTGATTTTTAGGCAGAAGTTTTGTACTATATGTAAACTTCTGTAATTTTTTTGTTTTATTATAGAATTTTATTTGATATAATTTATTTAGATTATATTAAATAAAAGAAATGAGGTATCGATATGCAATATGAAGTTTTAAATGCACTAAGAATAGTCGGAATTACATTTTTATTTTCGGTTGCAATCATGCCCTTAATGAAGAAAATTGCAGTCCATATTGGAGCACTTGATGTTCCAAGGAGTGAAGAAGGACATAGACATATTCATAAAAAGACCGTGCCTAAACTTGGAGGTGTCGGTATTTTCTTGTCGTTCCTTCTTGGTTATATGCTATTTGGCGAACAAAGTTTACGTATGAATTCTATTTTAATAGGAAGTTTTATTGTCGTTTTAACGGGCATCATTGATGATATTAAACCTATAAGAGCTTATCAAAAACTACTCGGTCACTTAATTGCAGCTTGTGTGATTGTTTTTTATGGAGGAATATTATTAAGTGATATTACAGCTTTTGGATTTTATATTAATTTTGGTAAATGGGCTTATCCTATAACAATATTTTTTATTGTAGCTTGTACCAATATTATTAATCTTATCGATGGTCTCGATGGCTTAAGTGGCGGAATTTGTTGTATATTTTATTTGACAATAGGTATAATCGGATTTTATCAAGCAAGATATGGGAGTTTGGTAATGTTACTAACTTTTATTATGCTAGGCTCTACATTTGGCTTTTTGATGCATAATTTTTATCCTGCGAAAATTTTTGCTGGAGATTGTGCTACATTTATGGGATTTATTATTTCTATTATAACTTTATTGGAATTTAAGGGAGCCGCACTTACTTCACTTTTTGTTCCGTTAATGATTTTGGGAATACCTATATTAGATACATCTTTTGCTATAATTAGGAGGTTATTAAAAGGACAGCCTATTTTTGCGCCGGATAAAGAGCATATTCACCACCAATTGTTAGGGATGAATTTTTCTCAGAAAACTACAGTACTGATTATTTACGGTATAAATATTTTATTTGCTCTGGCATCTATCTTTTATATATTAAAAGATCCGATGCTTGGTAGGATTATTTATATTATATTATTTATAATAGTAGCTTGGTTTGTCTTTAGAACAACGATTATTTCTGAAAAAAATAAAAAGATAACTGATAGAATTAAGTCTAAATTGAGAGCTTTTAGGCATGATATTAAGAAGTAACTACATCCCAAAAATAAAGTAGTTACTTTTTATTTGAATTAAAGGAGTAGTAAAAAATAATGTAGGAAGGGTGAGATAATGATCAATTTCATAGTAGTTGATGATGATAGAACATATTTAAAGAATATGTGTAATATCATTGAAAAATTTATTGTTAATTATGATTTTGATTACGAAATTTTTACTTTTACTAAGTATGATGATGAGTTTGAAAAGATAGTTAAAAGTGATAGAGGTTTTAAAATTTATTTACTTGATATTGAAACTCCTAATGGTACTGGTCTTGATGCTTCTAGAATGATTAGAGAAGATTATGACGATTGGATTTCAATTATTTTAATAGTTACTTCTTATGGTGAGTATAAAATGGAAGTTTTCGCTAAGAGACTTTATATATCATCTTTTATTCATAAGAGTGAAGACGGAAAAGAAGTTATTATTGAAGAATTAGGAAAAGCTATAAAGAATTATGATAATAGACCTAAAAGTATAAGAGTAAAATCTCATAACGTTGTTAGTACTATTGAATACAGAAATATAATTAATATTGAGAAAATAATCGATAGTAAAAAATGTCTTATCAGAACTACTTCAGGTAATAAAATTTATCAAGGAAGTTTAAAAACAATTATGAAAAAGTTAGATGATAAAAGATTTATTCAAGTTCATAAAAGTTTAATTGTCAATGAGGATTATATTGATTATTTTCTTAAAAAAGAGAATAAATTGGTTTTTAAGAATGGTAGTTTTACTTATGATGTTTCTAGAGATAAGAAGAAGGAGTTGAAACAGTATGTTAATGACTAATATTATTTGTTGTGTATTAAATACGATTTTGGGTTTTATAATTATTAGAGATTTAACTAATAATTCATGTAAGTTATTTAATATTAATAATTTAATACAAATAAGTATTTTAGTAATTCTATCAGTTCTTTTATATAGTGTTCGGTATAATCCTATTTATACTTTGAGTGTTTATGTCTTTTCTATTATTATATATAAATATATATTTGATGAAGATCTTTTTAATATAATTATTTTAGTCAGTATATTTTTTCTCTTAATGTTGATGTCTGATATTATAGTATCATGTTTATCGATGTATTTTATAAATATTAAATCAGTACGAGGTGTATGGTATTTAAAACTATTTGGTAATATTGCAGTAGTAGTGTTAACTTTTTTAGTTTATAATATCCATGCAGTTAAAATTTATTTTAAAAGTTATATTTCTAAACTTGATAATAATAAGAAAACATCGACCATTATATTTTTTTTACTACTTATGATTATATGTGTTTATATGTTGTATAATATTTCTGTTGTACATGGATTTGATAGTAATTATTTAGTTGATTTGATTGTTTTAAGTGCATTTTTCTTTTTAGTAATTATTTTTATAAATGAAAAGAATAATTATTATAAATTAGAATCTGAATATGAAAATTTATTTAATTTTGCACAGGAATTTGAAGAAAGAATAGAAAACGAGGAGTATAAAAATCATGAATATAAAAACCAGTTAGCAATTTTAATTGGTTTAAGTGATGATAAAGAAGTAATAGATGCTATTCACAGTTTTATAGAAAAAAATAAATTTGTAGAAGAAGAATGGATTAAAGGACTTAGATATCTTCCTAAAAGTATATTAAAAGGATTAATTTTTTATAAGTTTTCTATTGCTAAGAAGAATAATATTAATATTGCAATCGATGTAAGTCATAAAGCTATATCTTTAGTTGAAAAATTAAATGATCAACAATTACAAGTTTTATGTAGTTTACTTAATATTTATTTTGATAAAGCCATAGATAATGCTACTAAGACTGAGGATAAAAATATATTATTAGAAATATATATTAAAAAGGGTAAATTAAATATTACTATTACTAGTAGTATTTTAGAAAATATGAAGATTGATAAAATATATATAAGGAAAAAAGGGTTTAAACTTTTAGAACAGATTCTTTATAGAAATTATGAATGGATTAACATTGGTCAAAAGATAATTGATGATAATTATTATGTTCAAGAAATTGAAATAAAAAATTAAAAAAATGCATTTCGCGGCCTAAAAACGACAATTGAGGGAAAAATTATTTTTTTAGCTTATTCATATGATAAAGTGATAATAACATCTGAGAAGAAAGCATATCTAGAAAAAAAGCAAAAAAAATAATAGAAGGTGAGGTGCGAAGTGATTAGTAGAGTCAAGTGGTTCAATAACGAAAAAGGTTATGGCTTTATTGAATATAAAGATAATCAAGATGTCTTTGTGCATTATTCTGCAATTCAAACTGATGGTTATAAAACTTTATCTGAGGGACAATTAGTTAGTTTCAAGATGATAGAAACAGTTAAAGGATTACAAGCTTTGAATGTAACTTTAGTCGAAGACAATATGACTACAAACTAGTGTAGTCTTTTTTTATTAAATAATAAATTTTAGTTTATTGATTTATCCATTTATTCTATGTTATAATTGGTCTATATATAGGAGGGATTTTTATGGAAATCGTAATAAGAGGTGACAAATTAAAAGTTACCGATTCAATGAAAAAATATATTGAAGAGAAAATAAGTAAGCTTGAAAAATATTTACAAAAAAGTGAAGATGTAAGAGCGATGGTAGTAGTAAAGATTAGAAATCACAAACAAGTAATAGAAGTTACTATTCCTTTAAAATCTTTAATCTTAAGAAGTGAAGAAGCTCAAGAAGATATTTATGCTGCAGTTGATGTGGCTATTGATAAACTAGAAAGACAAATTAGAAAAAATAAAACTAAATTAATGGCAAGACAAACTAAAAATGTACAACCTGAGTTTTATATGGAAAAAATAGAAGATGAAGAAAGAGAAAAAAGTGTAGTTGTTAAAAGAAAATTAATCGAGGTAAAACCTATGAGTGAAGAGGAAGCTATTTTACAACTAGAACTTTTAGGACATCAGTTTTATATGTATAAAGATAGTGATACTATGAAACCAGTTGTTGTTTATAAGAGAAAAGATGGAGGATATGGGATAATTGAATCAGAATAGAAGAAATATCTTTTATTCTTTTTTCTTTTTTGTTATAATATCTAAATGAGGAGATGATTCTTATGAACATGTTAAAAAAGTTATTTGATCATGAATATAAAGAATTAAAGAAATTTACAAAGATTGCAGATTCTATAGTAGCACTTGATAATGAAATGCAAAAACTTACTGATACTGAATTGGTTGCTAAAACTGAAGAATTTAAAAATAGGCTACAAAATAATGAAACATTAGATGATATTTTAGTAGAAGCTTTTGCTGTAGCAAGAGAGGCTGCTTTTCGTGTTATTGGAGAGAAACCTTTTTATGTTCAAATACTAGGAGCACTTGCTATTCATTATGGTAATATTGCTGAAATGAAAACTGGTGAAGGTAAAACATTGACTAGTGTACTTCCTGCTTATTTGAATGCTTTAACAGGAGAAGGAGTTCATATTGTTACTGTAAATGAATACTTGGCAGGACGTGATGCTGAATGGATGGGAGGAATCCATCGTTTTTTAGGACTTACTGTAGGAGTTAATACTAGAGATTTGAGTCCAAAAGAAAAACAAGAGCAATATGCATGTGATATTTTATATTCTACTAATAATGAAATTGGTTTTGATTATTTAAGAGATAATATGGTTGTAAAAAGTGAAGATAGAGTTCAAAGACCGCTTAACTTTGCTATTATCGATGAGGTTGATTCGGTTTTAATTGATGAAGCTCGTACACCACTTATTATTTCAGGTGGACAAATGTCTAGTGCTAATCTTTATCAAGAAGCAGATAGATTTTCAAAAGGGTTGAAAGAGAATGAAGATTACATTTACGATGAAAAAACAAAAAGCGTTAGTTTGACTGAAAACGGAAGCGATAAAGCTGAAAAAATGTTTGGAATAAACAATTTATATGATTTAAGCAATGCAACTCTTGTTCATTATATTAATCAAGCATTACGTGCTAATTATTCTATGGTAAGAGATGTTGATTATGTAGTACAAGATGGAGAGATTGTAATAGTTGATCAATTTACTGGACGTCTTATGAAAGGACGTGCTTATTCTGATGGTCTTCATCAAGCAATTGAAGCTAAAGAAGGTGTTGAAATTAACGAAGAGACTAAGACACTTGCAACTATAACTTTCCAAAACTTATTTAGAATGTATAAAAAACTTTCAGGTATGACTGGTACTGCTAAGACTGAAGAAGAAGAATTTAGAAATATTTATAATATGTATGTTATTGAAATACCAACTAATAAACCTGTAATTCGTATTGATGCGCCTGATTTAGTTTATGCAACAAAAGAAGCTAAATATAAAGCCATCATAGAAACTGTTAAAGAATGTTATACTAAAGGACAACCTGTATTAATTGGTACAATTGCTATTGAGACAAGTGAACTTATTAGTAGTTTATTAAAAAAAGCAGGTATTCCACATGAAGTATTGAATGCTAAAAATCATGCTCGTGAAGCAGATATCATTGCGGGTATTGGATTACATAAATCAGTAACAATAGCTACTAATATGGCTGGTCGTGGTACTGATATTAAACTTTCAGATGAAATTAGAGCGTTAGGAGGACTTTTTGTACTAGGTACTGAGCGTCACGAATCTCGTCGTATCGACAATCAGTTACGTGGACGTTCTGGTCGTCAAGGAGATCCTGGATATACACAATTTTTCGTATCTATGCAAGATGATTTAATGATTCGTTTCGGTTCTGATAGAATTATGAATTTAATGCAAACAATGGGCTTAGGAGATCAAGCGATTCAAAGTAAAACATTTACTAAATCAATAGGTACTGCTCAAACTCGTGTTGAAGGAAATAACTTTGATATTCGTAAACAATTACTTCAATATGATGATGTTATGAATAATCAAAGAGAAATTATTTATCGTAAAAGAAATGAAATCTTAGATAATGAATCTATTCATGAGACTACTCTTGATTCTATGAGACATCATATTGAAGATTTAGTAAAATCACATTTAATGCCTGAAGGAGAAATTACTGAGGATGATATTAAAGAAATAATTGAAGCTGCTAATGAAAATTTACTTAAAAAAGATGTTAAAAGAAGTGATTTTGAAAATTTAGATGCAGAAGATATTATCGATAAACTTTATAAATTAATTTCAGCTGAGTATGAGGAAAAGGTTAGTGAAATACCTGATGAAGTAAAAGATGAATTTGAAAAAGCAATTTCTCTTCAAGTAATTGATCGTTATTGGATGGAACATATTAATACAATGTCTCATTTAAGAGAAGGAATACATTTACGTGGTTATGCTCAAGAAGATCCTCTTCGTGCATATACTATGGAAGGTTTTGAAATGTTTGATGGAATGATGCAAAATATTGATAAAGATATTACGATATTTTTACTTAAAGCAGAAATACATCAAAATATAGAAAGAAAGGCTGTGGCAAAGAAAACTACTACTAATGAAGCAAAAGAAGATCATAAACAAAGACCTAAAAGAGTTAAAAAAGTAGGAAGAAATGAACCTTGTCCATGTGGGTCAGGGAAGAAATATAAACATTGTCATGGGAAATAAGATAAAAAAAGAATGTCACTAATTATAAATAGTTGACATCTTTTATGTTTTAGGAGGTTTAATAAATGGATAATAGAGATAATTCTAATAATGTTGTTATTTATCAATCAGATGATGGAGTTACAAAAATTGATGTTAAATTAGAAAAAGAAACAGTTTGGTTATCTCAACAACAAATGGCATTACTTTTTAAAACTTCAAGAATAAATATTATTGAACATATAAACAATATATATTTAGAAGAAGAATTGGATAAAAGTTCAACATGTCAAAATTTCCGACAGGTTCGAAAAGAAGTAAGTGAAAAATTCGAACAAACAATTTCTTCAAAAGTTATTAAACAAATTATAAATAAAAGGATTAAAGTCATTGACTAAAGATACCGTTTGCGGTACAATTATTTTGAGAGGTGATATCTATGGAATTTATGACTACAAAAGAGGCTACCCAAAAATGGAATATTAGTGAAAGAAGAATAAGAAAATTATTAAAAGAGGGAAGAATAGAAGGTGCAGTCAAAAACGGAAATAGTTGGAATATTCCAATTGATGCATTAAAACCAGTTGATAAAAGGATTATAAAACCTAATCATAATGATTTTATTATTAATTTACCAAATAACTTTTTTGATGAAGTAGACAATTTAAAAAAAGAACTTGATAATAAAAGACCTATACCAAAAGATACACTTAGAACTCTACAAGAAAAAATCAATTTGGAATGGACTTATAACAGTAATGGTATAGAAGGAAATACTTTGACGCTTAGAGAAACTCAAGTAGTTTTAGAAGGAATTACTGTTGGAGGTAAATCGATAAAGGAACACTTAGAAGCTATAAATCACGAACACGCAATTTTATTTTTAAATGATTTAGTAAAGGATGATAACCCAATTACTGAATTGAACATTAAAAATATACACACTCTTATATTAAAGGAAATTGATGAAAACGCAGGAAGATATAGAAATGAAAATGTAACTATAAAAGGAGCAACTCATATTCCTCCAGATTTTGTAAAAGTGCCTGAGTTAATGGAAAAATTAATTTTAAATTATAAAACTTGGAATAAATATCATCCAATAATTCAAGCTACGCTATTGCATGGTGAACTTGTTAAAATTCATCCTTTTGTTGATGGAAATGGAAGAACATCAAGATTAATTATGAATTTAGATTTAATGAAGCATGGGTTTAACCCTGTAATTATAAAAAAAGAAAATAGGCTACAATATTATGAAGCTTTAGATAAAGCTCATACAACGAAAGATTATACTGATTTTATCAAATTGATAAATGGATTAGAGATAGAAATGTTAAAGAAATATTTAGAATTATTGTAAGAGGAGTTTTTAATGAATCAAACCAAAGAAAAAAACAAAATAAGATATTAAAAGTTATTTATTATGATGAAAATGCTGCTATGGATTATGTAACAATAAGTAATAATAAATAATCGGAAAATAGTAATCTTACGATGTGATTAGATTTAGAAAAACTATGATATAATTTATATAATTTTGCCATTAACTTAGAAACTTTACAAAATCAAATAAATGCTAAAGATAAAATTTTAATTGATTAAAATACAAATAAGATATAGTCATATCAATAAATAGATGTGATCATACTATAAATGATTAACATCTATTTATTGAGTATATAAAAATTATAAAAAAAATGTTATAATTATATGGAATTATAAATTAATGGAGTGATAATGAATGAAAAAGAATTCATTTTTAGAAGGAAGTTTTATTGCAACAGCATCTATTATTTTTGTAAAAATTCTTGGAATGCTTTATGTTATTCCTTTTTATGCAATAGTCGGTGTTAAGGGAGCAAGTTTATATGCTTATGCTTATACAATTTATAATATATTTTTAGATATAGCATCAGCAGGGTTGCCAGTTGCAATAAGTAAACTTATAAATGAGTATAATACATTAGGAAAAAAAGAAGCTAAGGTTCGTACCTATAAGATTGGAATTATTATAGTGGGAATTCTTTCTTTAATATCTTTTCTAATTGTCTTCTTTTTTGCAAAATATATTGCGATTGCGATACTTGGTGATTTATCAGGTGGAAATACAATAAAAGATGTAACTTTAGTTATACGTTCAATTTCATTTGCTATATTAGTAATTCCATACCTTGCTATTTCTAAAGGATATTTACAAGGACATCATTTTATTGGACCTCCTTCAGTTAGTCAAGTTTTAGAACAAATTGTAAGAATTTTAGTTTTACTTGGTGGTTCATTTATTATTATAAAACTATTAGGTTTTGATGTATCTATTGGTGTTGCAGTTTCTTTACTTGGAGCGTTTATTGGTGGAATAGTTGCTTACTTATATATTCGTGGTAAAATAAGTAAAAATAAAGATCAATTAGATTTAGATGAAGATTTACCAAGAGATAATGTAGAAAGTAAAGAAATTATAAAAAAAATAATTGTTTATTCATTACCTTTAATAATAATGGATACAGCAATAAGTATTTATCATTTTATAGATATGGTTTTAATTATTAGAACACTTGATTATTTAAAATTTACAGCTCATGATGTTGAAATGATTACTAGTTCAATAGTAACTTATGCTCCAAAAATTAATATGATTATAGCCAGTATGGCTACTGGTATGTCAGTTAGTTTAATTCCAACAATAGTATCTAGTTATGTTAAAAAAGATTGGAAAGATGTAAATGATAAACTTAATAAAGCATTACAAATAATACTTATTATTTCTATTCCAATGGCAGTTGGTATTTCCTTACTTGCAAAACCAATATGGGCACTTTTCTATCAACCAAATAATTATGGAACTTTGATTTTAGCGCTTTCTATATTTGTAGCAATACTTACTAATGTTTTTGTTATTACTAATTCAGTATTACAAGGACTTAATAAATTTAGAGTATTATATATATGTATATTTACAGGATTTATTACTAATGGTTTATTAGATGTTCCTTTGATGCTTTTATTTAATAAGTTAGGACTTCCTGTTTATTATGGAGCGATTGTTGCGACTATAATAGGATATAGTTTGACTATATTTATGGTCTTAACTACATTACATCAAAAAGAAAAACTTACTTATCGAAAAACATTTAAAGTTTTAGGAAAAACAATAGTACCACTTATTTTCATGATTGGAGTTGTATTGATACTTAAGTTAATTATTCCATTAAATATAGCAAGTAAAATAAGTTGTATTGTATATATTGCTATTATTTCAATAGTGGGAGCAGTAGTATTCTTATATACTTCTTATAAGATGAATATTTTACAAGAGATATTTGGATTTAAGTTTTTAAATAATTTTGTGCAAAAGATGACTTTTGGAAAATTAAAATTAAAAAAATAATTTTAAGTGTTTGTGTTATAATATAGGTAGTTGGAGATGTTATTATGTCAGATAAAGAATTATATTTAAATTATGAAAAATATTTAGATAAAGAAGTTGTATTAGAAGGATGGATAAGAAATCATAGAAAACAAAAAGAATTTGGATTTATTTCGTTTTCTGATGGAACTTATTTTCCACAGATTCAAATTGTTTATGATAATAAGTTAGATAATTTTTCTACTATTACAAAATTTCATATAGGTAGTTCAATAAGAGTAAGAGGAATTGTGGTTAAATCACCTAAGGAAAATCAAGCTTTTGAGATACATGCTTTAGAAATAGTTTTATTAGGAGATTGTCCTGAAGATTATCCGATTCAACCTAAAAGACATTCTCGTGAATTTCTAAGAGAACAAGCTTATCTTAGACCTAGAACTAATTTGTTTCAAGCAGTTTTTAAAGTAAGAAGTAAAGCAGCTTTTGCAATTCATGAATATTTTCAAAATAAAGATTTTGTTTATCTTCATGCTCCTTTGATTACTGCGAGTGATTGTGAAGGAGCAGGAGAGATGTTTCATGTTACTAGTTTTGATCTAGAAAATATTCCAAAAGATGAAAATGGTAATGTTGATTATAGTAAAGATTTCTTTGGTAAAATGGCTTCTCTAACTGTATCTGGACAACTTCAAGCAGAAACTTTTGCTTTAGCTTATAAAAATGTTTATACTTTTGGACCTACATTTAGAGCAGAGAACTCTAATACTAAAACACATGCTTCTGAATTTTGGATGATCGAGCCTGAAATGGCATTTTGTGATTTAGAAAAAGATATGGATGTTATGGAAGATATGTTAAAGTATATAGTTAATTATGTACTTAAAAATTGTAAAGAAGAACTTAAATTCTTAAATAATTTTGTAGAAAAAGGTTTAATAGAGAAACTTGAAAAATTAGTTAATTCTAAAGCAGTGAGAATTACTCATCATGAAGCGATAGAAATTTTAAAAAATTCTGGAAAAGACTTCGAATTCACGCCTGAGTTTTCTGAAGATTTAGCCCGTGAACATGAAAAGTATTTAACTGAAGAAAAATATCATTGTCCAGTATTTGTTTATGATTGGCCTAAAGATATTAAAGCATTTTATATGAGACTTAATGATGATTTAGAAACAGTTGGAGCAGTAGATTTACTTGTACCAGGTTCAGGTGAATTAATGGGAGGTTCACAAAGAGAAGAAAGATATGATGTTTTGATGCATCGTATGGAAGAAATGAATGTTTCACGTGATGAACTTTCTTGGTATTTAAAACTTAGAGAATATGGTGGATGTATTCATTCAGGATTTGGTATGGGATTTGAAAGATTAATTATGTATTTAACTGGAGTTGAAAATATAAGAGATGTTATACCATATCCAAGAACTCCAAAGTCTTGTGATTTTTAAAATAATTATATTGAAAAAAATATAAATTAATGATATGATTAATTTATCAAGGAAACTTGAATAATATATTGTAAGAAGACTCAAAGTCAGGTTGAGCACTTACCATTTAGTATGCACTCAAGATGATTGAGTGCTCTTTTATTAATAATTTAATTAAATACTATCAATAAAAGATTATTAGTAAAAAAGATAGCTATTATTTTTTGTTTAATAATAACTATCTTTTTATATTATTTTAATTTAACAATTTGATTTGTATTGTCTTTTCGATCTTTTAATACTTCTTTCCAATTAATTGGGACAACATCTTTTAAGAGAGTGTAAAAAACTTTGTGTAAAGTTACCATCTATGGTAATAAAGATATTAGAGACTAGAGAATCAGTCTCTT
>CANQVR010000004.1 GCA_947627375.1 uncultured Bacilli bacterium
TTTATTCTATTTAATTCTTTTTTTCTATCTTCATATAATCTGTATCCAGAATATATATCTTGATACAATTCATCTCTTTCTATAGGTTTGACATATTTTCCTTCTGATGTTAATCTTGCGATTAACATCGCATCCCTTGGATCACTTTTTGCTGGATTACCATCGTATGAATCTTTTTCATTTTTAACTGTTTTTGTTGGCATCAATACTGTTTCTTGTCCGCAGTCTTTAAAATATTTATTGATGTTTAACCAATAATGACCTGTTGGTTCAAAAGATATTAAAACATCTTTTTTATTTGTCTTATACATTGCCTCTGTTATCTGACATCCTATGACATCCAAGTTTTTAGTTCTATCAAACCAAACTTTTTTATACACTTCCTTTCCTCTATAATCACAAAATCTTACACAGCAATTTGTCTTTCCTACATCGATTCCACAAATCAATGTGTCTTCTGTAATTCTTTCAATTTTTTCTTCAACTCTCATATTTCAATCCTCCATAATTTAATTTTATCAAACTTTGTAAAATTTAACTATCCGATTTCATTATAAGAGTCTTTCGCCCATAGTTTTAACACAAATAAAAAACAAGTGCAAACGACCATTTTTTAAAATTCACTTCAAAAATAAAAGGAATTTAACAAATTCCCCTTAGGCGAATTTGTTATAATTCCTAGTCAAAACTCTCTTGAAAATACAAAATTCATACTTTTTTAATTTTTTTTAAATACTAGCACTATATTCAAAGTAACCACCTTCGATATTAATTACTTTATATCCAAGTTCAGTTAATTTACGACAAGCTTTTATACTTTGTTTTCCATATTGACAAAACAAATAATATATTTCATCTTTTTTTAAATATTTATCTGGCATCATTAATAAAAAATTAATAGGAGCATTCTTTGCACCAGGTATTGTTCCCGATAAATACATGTAATTATCTCTCAAGTCTATCATATTTATTTTTCTAATTTGTAAAATATCTTTTAAATCTTTGATATTAATAGACCTAATCATTTGTTCCACCTCTTTATAGTATATGAAAAAAAATCCTATATTCATAGGACTTTTATCTAATTATATATGGATTTTTTTCCGTACCTTTTCCTTCTTTATACATCGTTCTACTAGATAACTTTATAACTGGTCTAATATAAGCAGAAGATGCTGCTTGTACTTTTTCTACAATACCCGTTCTAACACTATAAACATTTGATGTATCATTAGCATCTGCAGTTATTAACCACCAGTTATAATTAGCTGCTAGATAGTTGTAGTTTTGACATGATCGACCAAGTGGACTTATACATTCAGGATCAGTACTAGCATTCAAGTAATCTGATAATGTTAAAAGTCCAATCATTTGATTTTCAATTTTCTGTCCACATTCTACAGAATTATTATTAGCGACATAATCTTCAGCTCTTTTACCAATACACAAATCAAATGGAACTAATTTTTCCTTGGTTTGATCAGAAATAATTTTACCTGTATCATAATAAACAGTTTTAGCTGATTTATAATAATCTTTTAAGTAATTTCTCATTCTACTAATAGAAAAATCATTAATACCAGATTTATACAAACGAAGAGTATTATATCTATCATCCCAAGCAACTGTCATTGTTTTATTTTTATCATCACGTATTAGTAAAATTTCATTTGAACTGTCTACTTTTACTATACGCCAAAGGATATTATCAAGTAAAACATAATTCTTAACGTTTGTACCACGAAAAACATATTCATTATTTAGAAAATATAATCCATCATTATTAACTACTATATTCTTTTTATCTATTACTTTCTTATAAAGTTCTGATGTCTCATATTCATCATTACAAAATAAATATGGAGTATAAACAAATTTATTATTAATCTTTTCTACAGTAACTCTACCTGAATCACACTCAGTATTATCACCTAAATATTCGGTAAATTCTTTCATATATTCACCTTTTATTAAAGTACTTGCTTCTATACCTTCGTTGGTAGTTTTTTCACCTGGTAATCTATTTTTATGTTCACTATAATATTTTTGAGCAGCTTGCTTCATAATTTCTTCAACTTCAACATAAGTCTTTCTTGGACTAAATATTAAAGAGAATAAAAACATAACTAAAAGAAATACAACTACTCCTATAGTAAGAAATATAGTATACTTAAGCATTTTGTTTTTTAAACTATTATCTTTTTTTGGAGTATTATTTTTTCCTTGAGAAGTTTTATCATCTGAATTTACTAACTTTAGATTCATATTCATAAACTTATACCTCTTTCTTTTTATTAATCATCAAAGAAATCATCGAAAAATTCTTCATTATCATCTTCAGCAACTACTTCATTTACTAGAGAATGCTCATCTCTAGAAATATTTTCTTGTTTTTCAATTTCAGCTTGATTTCTTTTTTCTTCTGCTTCTAATTCTGCGATTTTAGCATCTATTTTTTTAACTAAGTCATCCATGTTAAATCCTAATGGCTCTTCTTTTGCTGGTTCTTCATGCATTTGTTGTGATGGTTGAACATCATTATTTTGATTCATCACATTAGGTGGTATGAATGGTGGTATCATGCCTGCTCCACCACTAGGAGGTGTAGGAGCATTACTTTGTTGATTTAACATTTCAAGTAATCTTTTTTGTCTTATTTCTTTTACATAAGTTTTTAAATCAAAAATATGAACTGGTTGTTTCTCTCTTTGAGGATATTCTGCTTTAGGATATTTTTTACCCCAATCTATTTTAAAGTCCGGTGTTTGCATAACTTTAAATGGTTGTTTTCTCATACGAAGTATAATTGCTTCAAACTGTTTCATACGTTGTAAATCACTTACTGTAACAAGTGGAGTTGAGGCTGTTTTATCATCTTTTTTAGATTTTACTTCACCACACATTTTAGATATTTCTTCAAGAGCTGAAAGTTCTGCTGAAATAAGATAGATAATATTACCACAGTTACCTTTAATTGTTTCAGCATCTTCTTTCCCATAGACACTATCAAGTTGAGCATAGTTTTGGATAATAAAAGTAAATCTAATTTGACGACTACGAGCGGCAGTAATCATAGTGGTTACATCTTTAAGAGGTGGCATATTAGCAAACTCATCTAGTAAGAAATTAGTTCTTATCGGAAGTTTTCCACCAGCTTCTTGAGCAACTCTAATTAATGTTTCATAACATTGTTTCAATAAAATAGTAACTAATGAGTGATATGTTTTCTTTTCATCTTGAACTACTATAAATAAAGCTGTTTTTTCTTTACCGATAGTTGAAAGATCTAAGTCACTATAAGATAACATTTCACTTAAATTTTCACGGGATGCAAAAAGTTTTATTTTTTGTCTGAATACTGATAAAATACTACCTTTAGTATCATCAGGAGCATTTATTGTAGATGATGCGTTAACTGCAGCTGTCGATGTCGGATCTTTGGCATCAAAATAAGTTTTAATATAAGTAGATCCTGCAAATTTCTCTTCTCCAACAGTTGTCATTAAGTTAATACTGTTAATATTGACTTCTTCTTCAGCAGCATCTTCAAAAAGTCCTATGGCAACTCCTGCAAAATAATCAGCGGAAGTATTTTCCCAAAATGGATCATTATTTTTACTTGATTCATCATATAAGATATTTTGAGCAAGGTCATCTAATAACTCAATTGCTTTATCTTGATTCCCATTTTTATACATTTCATAAGGAAGCGAAAGTGGATTCCATGCATTTCCTTGTTGAGGATCACGGAAGTTTAGAATTAAAATATTATAACCTTTTTCTTTTAACATTTCGGCAGTTTCTTCATATATTTCACCTTTAGGATCAGTTATAATCATACTCTCACCTTTTTTAGCAAGAGATCTTACTTGAGGTTTAATAACTGTTTCAGTTTTACCACTACCAGTAGATCCAATAACTAAAGTATGATATTCACCATCATCTACCCACATTTCTTCTTCTTTTAAAATAAGCGGAACTCCAGCAGCATTTGCTTGTTCCTCTCTTACTGGTATACAATCAAGTTCTGCTTGAATTTCTTTATCTTTTGCCCAACGACTATAACCTTTATCTTTTTTTTCTGAGGTAATTCCAAAACCTTTTTCCATATCAAAGAAAGTTGATTTTACACTAAAAATCAAGACTGCTAATGCAATAAAATAAAATACTATCGTAGTAAGAATTATATCATGATTAAAAGCAGGTAATGGATTTATACCTGAAAGTACTCCATCATGTGCTAGAGTGTAGATATTGGCAGTACAAATACACACTACATAAAACATGAATATAGCAAAAATTGTAAAGATGATTAAGTCTTCTTTATCAGCTCTGAATTTTAACTTCATTCTTTTCGCCTCTTTCTAACTGCTCCTATTATACATTAAAAAGCTTATTTTGTCACTAATTATTAATATTTATACGGCTAATTTTATTATTTTTATAATCATATAAATTGAGTTTATATGTATCATCACTTAAATATTCACAATTACTTATTATTTTATAACTATTGTCATTTGCAAAACTAAAGATACCATCTAAACTAGGTAAACAAATATTTTTAAGATCACTATCATTTACAACTTTACTATAAATATTATAAATTTTATTATTTCTTTCTAAAAACATAAAACTAAACACTTTTTTTAAGTCATCATTAATCTTAGTCTTATTATAATTAACCATATTACTAATAATATAAATATTACTACTTCTAATATTATCACCATTAAATGATACTTTATATTTTTTAATATAACTGACATTATAATCTTTTTCTAAATTATTTCTCATAAGCTGTTTTAAGATTATATCTTCATTTTCACCATAATCTTTATCTTCTCTAAACTCAACGTAATTTACTTTAGAAGTTCCTCCATAAGTTAAAAGTTTTCCTCTAGTATAGCGAGTTACTGTTTTATTTGGATCTATAGTCATTTCTAATTTATTATTAATAATCTCATATTTGATATTACCTTTACTTTCATTATCTACATATAAATCATACGTAATATCAGTATAACTTTTAGTAAAATCAGACTTACTTATAGATTTCCATTCATTATTAGATTCTTGATATAAAATATATTTATTATCATTAAAAACAAAAACTTCATAATTAAAAACTTTTCTGACAATAGAAAACAAAAAGAAGATTATGAAAAAAATGCAAAAAATTATTATAGGAATAATTATATTTCTTGTCATTCTTTTCATTTTTAATCCTCCTTTAGTTTAGTAAAATCTATTAAAATATTTTTAAAATCTGTAGTTTTATTATTGTATTCATATAAATAATTATTTACTTCTACAGCACTAAAGAAAGTACAACTGATAGCTATTTTAGGGTTATTATCTTTGTTAATTTTAAAAGCTGTAGAAATACTTGGTCTGCATCCTTGATAATGAGTTTTAAATTTTTCAATAGAACGATATATAACTGTATTTTTATTATTTTTTCTTAAGAAAACAATAGAATATACTTTGGTTGGAGTTATCATATCTTGATATGTATTACTAATAGCAAATATTTCTTCTTTTGTTCCATCATTATCTAAATCAATTAAGTATTTTTTCTTAAGAGGTGTATTTTCATCTAATACATCTTTTATATTTAATTGTTTTAAAACTCTATTGGCATAAGCATATTCTTTATTAGTCATATTGGTACTGGTATAAGAAATATTTTCTATTTTAATATCACCACCATAAGCAATCGTTCCTCTTTCCCAAGAAATTGACTTTCTATTATTATCAAAAATATACCATTGTCCTTCACTATTCATTAAGTAATTATTACCAATAAATTTTTGATTTTGATATATATCATATTTTTTCCAACTATAATCTTCTATTTCCGAATCAGGAATTTTAGCCCATTTCTGATCTGAATATATCCATTTACTATAATTATCTATAAATATAGTTGCTACACCTTTATTCTTATTAGATTGATTTATAAAAATTATTACAGCCATTATGATAGCGTATATACCTAAACAAATAAATACAAGTTTATATCTTTTTTTCATAATTTCTCCTTTTATCCGGCAACTTTATAATAAGCATAAGTATCTACCATTCCATTTGGATAGTAATCTACCATATCAGTTTTATCTGAAGCTGGATCCATCATAATTACTCTACCATTTTCTACTCTATCTATAGCAACCCAGTGTTGTCCTGAACCATATCCTGTTACTTGAGCAACTACATAGTATCCTTGATCAATTAATTCTTTGGCTTTCTCTGCTTCATTACCAGAGACGCTTGTTCTTCCAACATATTGGAAACTTGGAGCGACGTTAGAGACTGCACCCCATACTAAGTCTCCACCATTAACAAAGCCACCATTATCGTTCATAGCTTGAACGAAAGTTCCTGGATTAAATTCTCCTTGAACAATAGTAGGTACTCCTGATTTGGCGATTAACATTGCAATAGAAGTTGCTAGACAACCTATGTTGGCAATACTACCTCCACCTCCAACAGAAATACTACCCCATCTAGGATCCATTTGTGACCAAGAAGCATAGTCTCCAGCTGCAGCACTTCCAGCATTTTGCTCAACACAATCATCACTTGTATTAGAACTACTACTACTGCTGCCATCACATGACATGCTTGCTATTTGTGCTGCTCCACTATAATGTTCGATTAATAGTTCAGTATAACTTTTACCTTGACTAGCCTGACTACTCCAATTATTTTGAACAACGTTATTATAAGTAGTATTCATAACATAGCCATTGTTATCAACTAAAATTTTACCATTAGTCTCAGCAACTGCCGCACGGAAAGAACTATCTTGAGGAACTGGTCCTTTATTATCACATCCTAAATCAGGATCACAGTACACTTGATCGTTGGTACAGTTTCTGATTTGTAAAACCCACTCATCATTTTCTTTTGATAAACTTAAACCAGATGAGTTATTCATAGCTGCAGGTCTTGTTAAAGCAAAACTTCTGGCGGCTATGGCTTGGGCTTTGGCGGCTTCAGGAGGTGCTTCACTACCAATTTCGGCATAAGTTACCCCTAAAACATATTTTTCAAAATCTATAAGATCTCCACTTTCAGGTCCACTACCATCACAGGTTAAAGTTCGTACTTTTAAATTAGAAATATTTTGAGCTTGCTCTTGATTATTTCCATTAATATTAAAGCCTTTGATTTGGTATGCACAACTACCAGCAGTACTATTAACAGTAGTATCACAGTCATCTTCTTCTTTGCCTATTAAACTATAATAATCATCTTTGTGTTCAAATATATCGTCAACCATTTCATCTAGTTTATCTTCGCTTTTAATTTTTGGTAGTTCTCCTTTGATAAAAGCTTTTAATTCTTGTCTTACTTCATCAGGTATTCCGTTAGCATCAGTTGAAGAAGTTGTACTTGAAGTTGCGCTATTTGGATACTGAGGTGATCCATATCCTGAAACATCTGCAAAAAATCCTTGATTTAATTGATCTTGTTTTACTGCCACCTTATCTTCAGTAACAGTAGTGTTTCCTTCTATTGTGGTAAGTACTCCATCTTTATAATCAACAACTAAACCAACATGACCATGATCATAAAAGATAAGATCTCCTTGTTTAGGTTGATAACTACTATCACTAGATGGATGGAATAACCCCCTTTCCTCAAACCAAGATACTCCAGTAGCGGAAGATGAAAATTTTGGTATAACATCTTCTGAAATACCAGCTTGATTAGCACACCATGAAATAAACATGGCACACCATTCATCTGTTGGCAATCCATACCACTCACCAAATTTGGTTTTTCCACCAGACTCTTCAGTATATCCTTCTTCTGCTTTGGCAATTTCTACAATTTTAGCAGCAGATGAAGCAGGAGCACCTGTTGTGGTATTAGTCGTTTGTGTCGTTGTAGTATTGGTATTCCCATTAGGTGGGAAACTTTCTGTTGCAATGATATTTGGATTTGAGGCTGCAAAATCTTCAAAATAAACAAATCCACCTGCTGCTGCTTGCGCTTGCTTTAAAGCCATTGCAGTATCTTTTCCTACATATCTATAATGCCACTCTTCAGTTGTTCCACCATAATCAGCGGGATTATATCTTCTAAACCACCCATATTCAGCTCCATGAGCTTCTAACCAAGCATATCCATCACTAGCGGCAACATCGATTGTTGTTCCAAGTTGATGCTCAGAAAAACCTGGAGAAGCTGCACGTGGGGAACCATACATAGCATATACAGCTTCTTGTTCTGCATAACTACGATAACCATCATTTAAAGATAATGATACTCCAGCTGCAGCTGCAGCAGCTTTCATATTTTCATAAGCAGTAGCTGCGACGTCTACAAGCTGATATTGTTCACCTGGAATAGCACGGGTCTGAGGAATATAAGCAGCATCTAATGGCCTTCCCGAACCAACTATTCTAAATAAACTTGAAACATTATCAACATCAAGTATTATTTTATCACCTACATTATAAGTAGTAGTAATAGTTCCAGTACCATTATTACCACTTACTCCTCCTGTTGCTGTTGATGATGACAAATTAGCGGGTACTTTACTAAAAATTCCTGCTAGTTTATGAATTTTATTATCATTAAGGAAAAATCCTTGCAAACGTCTATTATCAGTAATATCATCATATCCATAACTTCCACTATTAGAATATTGTTCATTATCTATTAAAATAGCAAGAGTTGAAGAAATATAATCAGGATTAAAATTTTTATTACTATTATATTCTTTCTTTAAAGCACTTATATATGCTCGTTCAGAAGAACCACCTTCTGTATTTTTTTCTTCAATGGTAAAATTTTCTATTAAAGGTTCTACCCTTATCGTACTAGAAATAAAATTAGCAGTATAATTAGCAACAGCCGTAGATATAAAAAATAATATAAAAACTAAAGCTAGTGGTAAAGCTATAACAAATATTAATATTTTTGTTTTTAATTTTATAAAACCTTTACCAAATGTTGATAATATATTACTTTTATTTTCTTCTGAATTATTTTGACCAGCTACACCACTTTTATTTTTTTGATCACTGTCATCCTTTTTCTGTCCATTTTCGTTTTCTTTTTTTTCTTTCTTTTTATTATTTTTTTGTGAAAAAAATTGATTTAATTGATTAATTCCTTTTATGGCACCACCAATACCAGGTATATACTCAGCTGCTTTTCTAATAGTTGGATTTCCACCTAGTCCTGGTAGACGATCTAGTAAGGTTTTTTGTTTTTTGTTATTATTATTTGTATTAGAATTATTATTTTGTTTATTATTTTGTATATTATTTTTGTTTCCAAGATTTCTTCTTAAATCATTTACTTTGTTTTTTGCTTTTTCTTTGGTGTAATCTTTTATTTGATTTCCTATTCCACCAGAAGATTTACTTTTATTTTTATTTCTTCTGCTGGATCCACGAGCAGTATATTTTTCATCTTCTGGCATCCTATTCACCTACTTCTTTTTTATAATCCTCCACCGCTTCCAAAAGAATCTAATTCTTCTTTTGTTACAGTAACACTTATTCTCATTCTTCTGTTTCCACATACAAATAAAGCTTCTCCTTGAGAATAACGTTTTATACTTTCACGTTCATTATCGTTTAAGTCTATTAATAATCCTAAATCTTCTACTGCTTGTTTCTTTAATCCCATAACTAAATAATATGAAGCATTATCGAAGATTGCTTTTCCTTGAGTTATAACACTAGGATCAGAAAAATCACTAGGTTGTTGAGTAATTATAATAGTTCCTGTGTTATATTTACGTGCACGTCTTTGCATTTGAGCAAGGAAATCTGCTCCTAATGCATTATTATCACCAAGTAAAACATGAGCTTCATCAACCATTAAAACAGTATTTACACTAGAATCTAAACATAATCCCCAAGCATACTTTAAGATATTGAAGAATAAAGCGTTTCTAACATTACTATCACTATTCATTAATTCACGAATATTGAAAACCATAAAATCACTTTCATCATTTACAGTTGTATGACCATCAAAATAAAATCTTAATTCTTTAGTTATAGGTCTAACTTTAAGTTCAAGTTTTTCCATAATTTCACGTTCTTGAGTTTGTTCAGTCATAGACATAAGTCTACCTTTGATTGTTGCATAAACATCAGTAAAAGTTGGAAAATCTTTTGATGTAAATGTTGAAAAATCAGTATTATAATCAATTCCAAATCTACGATAAGTATCTTGTACAATCTCAGAAAACATTGTTAAAACACTTTCTTCAATAGATGGATCATAATATCTCATAAAAGCTTTTAAAAATTGTAATGTTCTTGTTAAAACAGTATAACCTAAACCTTGTTTTATTTCTTCTTCATCAGCATCTATTACTACTTCTAGTGGATTAATTAATCCATATTCTCCACCTTTACCCATATCGATAGTGTCTCCACCATAAGTTTTTGTTATCTCTTCAAGTTCGTTTTCAGGGTCAATCGCAACGATTTGACAACCATTTCTAATATGGCCACGTAGCAAAAGTTTAGCTGCAGTAGATTTTCCTGATCCTGAAGTACCAAGTATAATCATATTGGCATTATTTCTATTATTTTCTTTTCTTTCTTTATATAAAAATTGATTGAATAAAATTACTCCTCCAGAGAAATCTACTCCTAGTAAAGTGGACAAGCCTGGGTCTTTGATACTGTCAAAAATAAATGGATACATAGCTGCAATAGTAGTTGAAGGAATTGGTGTTCCAATTCTTTCTTCTACGTCTTGATTTGGAAAAACAGGTAAAATAGATTTAAAGACTTTTTCTTGTTCAAAACGTAGAGAAATTGCTTTTAATTCCATTGCATCTAAATAATTTTTAACATTAACTTTTTTTAATTCTAAATCTTCTTTTGTATCAGCAGTAATCATGATGTGCATTTGAAAATCAAATATTCTAGCTTGACTAGCGGCAAGCATAGAAGTAAAATATTCCAAACTTTCGGCATCTTGTCTAATTTTTTCCTTTAAAGTAACATCTTTTTCTTGACGATATTTCTCTCTTAAATCTGCAATTTGTTTATTTAACATTTTAGACATCGCAGAAAATGGGATTGGAATGTGTTTTACGACAACTTTAATTCCTGGCATATTAGTAAGTGTTGATAAATAACCAGGAGAAATATATTTTGGATAAGACACTACTGTTAATATTGTGGCATATTTATCACTAATGAAGAAATCACTTGGATTAAAATGTAGCCCTTTTGGTGCTATTTGAGATTTTAATGATGTACTCATACTGGCATCACCGCCCCAAATTCTGTTGTATCTCCTCCATTTAAGAAATTATCTAAAATAACTCTTAAATCATCATTATTAGCTTGAGAAGCATTAAGCCCACAACTGGCAAGTCCATTTATTAAAAGACGTACTTTCTTTTGAACCATATCTTCATCAGTTTCTTGAAACATTATATAATACTCAGTATCAACAATATTATTGTTAATAAAAGTTTGTCCTTTTTCTATGTCTTGCATAATAAGTTTTTTTATCGCAGGTGATGGTGTATCATTATATAAAAGTTGTAATTGTGAAAGATAGACTGATATATCAACAGGTCTATCGGCTACAACTAACCAAAACTCAAAATCAATCATATTATAAAAGTTTTTCAAACTAATTAATATATTATCTTGAGCGTTTTGTTCAAGAATAAATATATTTCTAGGTAAAACTTTTACTCCTGCTACTCTTTTTTTATTAGAGGTTATAATCATCCCATTTTGTATTGCTTCGACAGGTAACCAATCTTCAGTCCATTTACTGGATGTTTGTTGTTGATTCTTTTTCATCCATGCCATTTCTTATACACCAACCTTTCCAATAGTATTTTTGTCTATTTGTCATAAACTCATATAATTCTCCCAATATTGTAAGTAAATTATGATAGTATGGAAGAGGTATTACTAGAAATCCTGTGATTAATGCTGGTAGTAATATTAATACTACAGTTATAGTATCTGCGATAGGAACTAACGCAAGTAATATAATTGAAATTACTACTCCAATTCCAAACATAATCAAATCAAAAGTCCTAAAAATACCAAATATGAGCATTCCTTTTTTTGTATTTGCAGGAATCAAATATCCATTCATCTATTATCACACTCCTTTTATTCAATGATTTATTAAGGTCCTGGATGTCCTCCTGGAGGTCTACCACCAGGTACTGTAGATACATCTTTTTCTCCTTCTACTGTTGATAAATTATCTTGTGTTTCAGAACCAAACTTATTACTCTTTTTAAAGTCTCTCCTATCTCTTATAGGTCTTGTAACAGTATCTTTTATAGTATCTCTTATAGGTCTTGCAACATAAGAATTGTCTTCAGATTGATCTTGTTGAAATTGACTATATTCATATTTGTTTCTATATGTCTTACCACCATATTCATCAATAACTCTTCCTGAAATATCATAATTTTTATCACGTATAGTTTTAATTTTTTCATAATCTCTTTGAGTATCTCCTACTATAGCTGCTGCTTGAGAAGCTTTATCTTGTAATTCTTTATGATATTTATCGTTATATTCAATTTGCCCAGCAGACGCTGCTGCTTCATATCTTTTTAATTCATTGTCAGTCTTTATTTGATTTTGCTGAGCATTTAACCAAGCTTTTTTAGCTTTATCTTCATTTTCTTTTGTAAATCCATATTTAGATGCAACTCTGTCTTTATGCATATAATCAAATCTATCTTGTAATTTACCGACAAATCCTCCACGTGCATTTTTATCACCAGTTTTAATTTGTCTTGCCAAATCTCTTTGTTGTCCCCAAATTCCACCAATTGGTGCTTGCTTTCCTTGATTGTAAGCATCTTTTTGAGCTTCAGCTCCAGCAAGTGCACCTGCAGCAAATCCAGCAAGTCCTCCTCCACCTAATAGACGAGCACTTCCTCCAAGAAATCCAGCAAGTCCAACATTACCCATGTTGCCTTTTAAGCCTAAAGTATCTTTTATATATTTAGGAGCCATTCTTGCAAAGAAGAACAAACCAATAATTATAAATATAAGTGAAACTACACCAATAGTAGTATCATGAGCAAACAAATCACTAGAAAAATCGCCTTTTAATAGTCCACTGGCAATATATATTACAAAGTATATTATTCCAAGTCTTAAGAAAATATCTATATAAGTAGAAAATAATGATTTTACCCAAGCTCCAAACATTCCTCCGTCTTTAGAAACTTTTGGACTTGCATAACTTATTGCTGCGATAGGGCCTAAAATTCTTAAGACTACTAACTTAAATATCCTAATAGAAATATCAATTGTAAAGAATAAAATTGTAATTGCTAAAAAAACACCAGCAGCTGTTGAAAAGCCAAATAAATAAACAAATTGATAATAATCGCCATCTTCTGGTAATCCTCTTTCTTCATGATCATTTATATTACATTTATTGTCAACATAACCAAATAAATAATTTACATTATATTCATCATTATAAAATTGTTGTCTTCCATTTTCCCCATCAAATTCTTGAGTCTCCCCACATACATATTTCTGTTTTGGAGATACTTCTTCATTAGTATTTTCATCATATTGAGGATTTAAATTAGGTTGAATGAAAAGTCTTAATATCTCAGTTGCCATATACTCACCAGCGACATCAAGCGGATCATCTTCTCCACTTTGTCCATTCATAAAAGTTTCTTCACCATTCGCATTTGTATTGCTTCTTCCCAATATTAATTTACCGAGTAAGTTCGTCTCTAAGACTCTATTCTGAAAATAAGTAAGTGTACCAAATAAAATACCTTGTTCATTTAATGAACCTTCCCAAGAAATAACAGTATTTTTTCCTTCTTTAGTATAAACATTTTCTGAAGCTCCTGGGATATTTAAAGGAATCATCATCATTAATAAAATTAATCCAATAATAACTCTACCAATTATTTTAGAAAATCCTTTTTCTCTATCTGTAAATATATCGGGGTTTACAATTCCTTGAACAATATATACTGCAAAACTAAATAAGAAAAAGATACCAACAATAAGTTGTAGTCTGCCTATCAAACTTTTTATTACATCTCCACCTATAATATTTTGATTAGCAACATTTAAAAATACCTTATAAATAAATACTAATAGTCCATATATTATACCATCTATTGATGCAAAAAACTGTCTAATAATAGTTAAATACCAAGTATATTTATTAACATTTGATAGCATTTTAAATGTCACCTCTTTTCTTATCTAATTATTTAATACTGCATGATATATCAAAACTTCCTGATATAAATAAACCTAATAATATATTAATTATAGTAGGTAAAATCAGTAATGCAATAATAGCTCCTGAACGGAAAGATAACTTCTTTTGGGCTTTTTTCATCGCATCTGCGTCATTTGCTAAAATTACTTTAGTAAAATCTATTCCACTAAATATAAGTGCAAGTAAAACTCCAATTAATTTTATATAGTTAAATAAAGTTTGTAAAATCCAAGCAACACTTTTTTTATCACTAGATTTACCAAATACTGTTTCACATGTTTGATGCTCTGGTTCTCCAAATTCTGGAGGTTTTTTCTCTTTCCCACTAGGAATATATTTTGCATTTCCTGATGAGTCAACATATTTATTATATGTATCCGAATTTGTAGCATTATCTTTTTTTATTTCTTCTTGAGATTTTTCTTCTCCATTTGTTCTTTCATATTCTTTTTGGCATTGTAGTATAATAGAAGAGAAATCACTACAATCATATGCATTTACATTATACCATCCTAAAATATCTGTTGCTCTATCACAACCTTGAGTACCACTCCATTGAGCTCCTCCTTGAGCCGTATCATTATTATAAAGGTAAAGGTAAGGTTTAACTTGTCCATTTTTCTTTGTAAGTTTTCTTAGTACTACTAAAGTTGGACATTGTCCCACGGCAAGTTTTCCATCACCTGAAAGATTATTGTTAGGTGTTGTAAAGTTACTTAAAGTACCACCCCAAGTACCTGAAATATCCCTGACAGAAGTTGTACTAGTAGTCACAGTACAATCCTTATCTCTACCTGGTATACAGTTTTCTTTTCTTTTTTGTCCTGTATTAGAATTACTTGTATTTACACTATCTACAGTAAATGAAACTGAAGCATCAGATCCACCTGGGGCATAAGAGCATGAACAATGTGTTTCAGATGAATCATTTACTGCTAAAACACTCTTCGGAATAACCACATATATAAATAAAAATGTAAATAACGATAAAATTTTAACCTGCTTTTTCATCTATTTCACCCATTTTCTATTACACATGATAATTATATCAAATACAAAAAAAAATAGCAATTGAAATGCTACTTTATTTTACATTTTTATTATACATTTTGCCAACAAGTTGCCCAGTTAGCTTCTTGATCAGTTAATTGGTCTGGTTGTGCAGCACCAGTAACTAAATTCATCAATAAAGTTACTATTGTAACTATAAAGAAGATAGCTACTGCATAGATACAACGTTTAACAAGTCTACCTTGAGCTCCTTTAATCTCTTTTTCATCACTTGATAAAACTGCTTTTCCTAAATCAAGAGTACCCATTACAATTAAAACAATTGGAATACCTACTTGAATTATTGGAAAAAGTCCTTTTTTTATCAATCTAACAACTGGTTCTAAACCACGGCAAGCGCTATCATACATATATAAAACCTCTCTTTCATATAGCATTATAATTATTCTATAGTATTATAATACCTTATATACATAGGTATTGTCAATTATTTTTTAAACAATCCTATAATCTTTCCACTACTTGATTTATTTTCCTCTTTTGAATTAGAAATACCTAGTTTAGATAAAAATCCTGATAGTATATTACTATTATTTTTTCTATCATCTAATGGTGGAATATTATAGAAAAATTTAGTTTTTACTTCATATTCTAATTCAGGAATTTCTTTATTAGTTAATAAACTTTTATTCAAAATAATTCTAGAACCTTTTAATTCTTCAAAAATATTTTTATTTCTTTTGACTAATTTATTTAACATAATAGTACTTGGTTCTACTAAATATAATACATTTCCACATAAATCATCATTTTCTGTTTCATTCATGTCTATTAGAATGACATCTGCGTCATTAAGTTTTCCAATAGTATTAGAAATTTCAGAATTATCTACTGATATCATTTTTTTACTATGAAAGACATCAAAATCATGACGATTAATTTCTATTGCATAGACATTCATATTATATGATGTTTCTAATTCTTTTTTTAACATGTAAATTAAAGTTGTAGCACCAGCATGACTAGTAAGATTTCTTATTCCAAAAATTCTAGTTCCTGTTGCTTTAACATTCTTATTAACATTTGATGATAAATCATTTAACTGCTGAATATGTGCAACATCTTTATAAGTATTAGGAGTTTTTAATAGATATCTTACTCCTTCTAAATTTGTTGTAAAATTGTAAATTCCCATCGAAATTATTTGTGATAAATAAACTGATGAAGTTGTTTCTTTACTAGTAGGAAGAAATAATATTATTTTGTCCGCTGGTAAATTTATTAAAATTTTCTGAATGTTTTCTGTATTTTTATAATCCTTGATTGCTGTGGCATCTAGAATCATTCTTGAAAAAAACATATTTTTAAAAATTTCTATAAACTCTTCAGCTGTATATTCTCCCTCAACACTTTTTATAATGTCAATATCTAAATCAGTTAGTAACTCTTTTCGTTCATTTGCTACTATAACATTCATAATATCACCTAGTTTTAATCTTCACAACTAACTATTTCTTTTGTTTGAATTAAGTTACTTTCACCTTCAATTCTAAAGAAACTCATTCCTGCCATTATTTTATTAATAACTGGAATATCAATATTTATGAAAGTAACTACCCTATAATATACTCTTTTATAACAATTTCCTTCTTTGTCTTTTTTTGAAGTTGGTGCTCCTTCATACATACATATAGCAAATCTATTTTGGGGATCTTGAGCAACATTTTTTCCTGAAACTTTACCTGCGCTTCCATCTTGATAATCGCAGACATTAGTTGCTACTCCTCCTGTTGGACCACTATATCCAACTTTATCTGCATAAGCAGACATTTCTTGATTTGCATTGTTATGAGTATGTGTTTCATATTCCTCTAATTTATTTATTATATAATCTTTAACGCGAAAAGCCTTAGTGTAATTTACCGAAAACGCTAAATATCCACTTACTACAGCGATAAAAATTAAAATCATTTGTATGTTTACAATACCTCCAAGAGCATCACGCATTAAAAATCACCTCTTACTAAAACTTTTCTTATCTTACAGTATCTAATATTATCATACCGTCTCTAGTAGATAAATTGGCCCATTGATTATTAATAGTATTTTTAACCATTGGTAAAATAAGCCAGAAAAATCCAATAACTGCTGCGATTGCAACAATTGTAATAACTGTTAAGTTTAACTCACCTGAAGCTGCTTTCATATGATTATCACTCCTTTCATAGTATCCAATATTATTATATCAAATTAAAATTTATAATACAATATTATTTTTTTAATTTACATTGCAAACATGCCCATCATTGCTATAAGAACTAAAACCATAACTCCTCCACCAGTCATTACTAACATGATCATAGTTTGATTTTCCATATGGTTTAATCTTTCTTTATATTTTATTTCACGAGCTTTATTTTGTAAGTTTGAAACAGTTCTGGAAAACATCATTAGACTTTCATGTTTTCTTTCTTGAGAACCAATTCCAAGACGATACAAAAGTCTCATCATTCTCATAGAATCTCTAACTGGATAAAGATTAGCAAAATCCATATAAGGATTAATACTAGAATCACCAGCATTAACTTTTTCTATCAATTGTCTTAATCCAGGTTTAAAAATATCTGGTGCATCATCTAATGATTTACCAATAGCAACAGGTACAGTGTAATGTTGTATTAAAATTTCTAAGCTCTTTAAATAGTATGGCAACATTACATCTATATCATGCAAATGTTTTTTATAATATGATTTTAATTGACTATAAGGCATTTTAAATATATAGTATGTAACTCCTAAAGTTATACAAATATTTAAAATAGATAAATTATTTAAAAACAATACTAGGAAACAACATCCACCAAGTATGGCATAAGTTATTCTTCTTCTATATAGAATATCTACATCAACGTCATCTCCATATTTAGCATATACTAAGAAAGTATAATCCTCTTCTCTTAACATATTAAAATACTTTTCATTATCAGCAATAAATTTCTTCTTATCTATAACATTTGTATATACTAATAAGAAAATCATTATAAATCCAAAAATTAATATTTCCATTATTCAGCACCTACATTCTCGTTATAATATTTTTCACCTTTAAGGAGAAAATAACTATTCGATAAAATTGTAAAATGAAGTAATGCTTGAACATACCATTTTTCTAATAAATTTATGTAACTATCAGTTCCTACTAAATACTGGACTGTCATAACTAAGATATAAAGCATCAGTCCAAACTGTAAGAATTGTTTATGGAAACTTGCTCTATCAATTCGATCACGATATACACTTTCAACAAGCATATCGATATCTTGTTGCATATTTTCCAAACTGTCAGCAGAGTTTCTCGCACCTTCATTTGTAATTTGTAAAAATAATTGATGCATATTTTTGACAATATAATATGGATATAAATTATTCATGTAATCTAAAGATTCATCTATCGTACCATTTTGATAAGCAAGTTCTATCATATGACTTACATCTCTTTTTACGGGATCTTCAAGTGTTCCAGAATTTCTTACTCCTTCTAAGGCTTTAACAAAAGATTGGGTTGTAGCAAATTCCATAATAGTATTAGTTGTATAAACTTGTACTTGCTCGAAAAGAAATTCACTATAGATTCTTTTACATCTTAGAAAAGAAAGATATGGTATAAACATAATGACAATTATTACATAAATAACACTGACAATTAGATTGTAAAAATAAACCCAAGATACTATTGCTGTGAATGCAGAAAATATTAGTACTTGAATAGTATATTGTCTAAATGTATACTCTTGTCCTAATTGTTTAGTTTTTTCTCTTACAACTTGAAACGAATAAGGAGCAAATCGATTGAATAATACTTGAGTTTGTTCTACAAAATATTTTGAAACATTTTGTCCTCGATAATTTCTATATATTAACCAAAAGCCACCTATCATTAATAGTATAATTAATTCTATCATAATATTTCCTCCTAACTACCCTTGTACATTTGCTACGTTTGACCCTGGTGTATTAACAACTTGTGGTTGTTGTATACTTTGCGATGGTATAACTGGAGTTGTGGGTACAGCTTTTATGGTTGGTATTTTATTTTGTCCTGTGTTTGTATTTTGATTGTTTGCAACAGAAGTTTGAGTTGGTGTTGAAGTCGTTTGTGGTTTAGGAGTTGGAGTATTTTCTTTTGAATTATTTCCAACACTTTTTAAAACACTATCTTGTTCTATTTCCTTATCACTCATATGACCAGCAATACTTTCAATATCAACGTTTTGATTTGCAAGATACTCCATTAAATGTTGACTAGGCCTTCTTTGAACTGGAGCTTTACCTAAAATCTTTTGGTAAATAACTCTAGTTTGAGGCTCATTATTATCATCAACATAGAATTCTGTAACTTCATCTACTTCACGATGGAATTTACCATATTCTTTACTATAGAATGCTTTTATATGAACACCTATTTGAATATATCTATAAATAGTATTCAAGAATTGATCTACTTCAATATCACTTTCAAGCAAACTATAAAGACGATATGGAATAGACGCTGCTTTATCAGCATGAATTGTCGATAAAATATTATGTCCAGATGATATTGAATTTCGTACAGCTGTAACAGCTTCAGCACTACGAACTTCTGATAATAAAATCCATTTTGGATTTTGTCTCATGCAAGTAACTAAAACGTCTGAATAGGAAGCAATATTATTAGTCTTCATTGCTACAATATCTCTTTGAGGAAATATTCTATCTAAGTGAAGTTCTAGTGTATCTTCGATGGTAATAACTTTTTCGTTAACTTTTGTATGACTAGCTAAGTATTTTACAAACTCAGTTTTACCTGAACCAGTCTCTCCTGCAACGATAATATTGCAATGCCCTTCAACACATTTTATTAAAATATCATGAATATCAGCGGTGAAATAATCTTCTTGTAATAATTTTTCTTTCTCTAAACGAATTTTAGCGGGAGTTTTACGAATAACACATGCAATACCATTAGTTGCAATAGATTGATGAACAAAGTTAAGACGTAGTTCAGCACTTTCTGCATCTAGGAATGGTTTTGCATTGTTAAAAGTAGTTCCCATTACATTAGAACACTGAAAAGCAAGTTTCTCCATAAAGTCGGAACTTGCTCCAGGTACTTCTACTCTAAGAGATCCCTGGTTTAAAGAACGAACCCAGATTTGGCCACCATTACAAAATGAAATATCGGTAATATCATCGTTATCTAGTAATGGCTTTAAAGGTCCAAAATCTAATTTGTCAAAAATATTCTCGTTCATTTAAACCACATCCCTTTTCTTATTATTCTCTTTTTATCTTTTTTTATTTATCCTCAGTCCATACAGTAACTTGATTTATAAAGTTTTCAAG
Organism: uncultured Bacilli bacterium; assembly: GCA_947627375.1. Lineage (GTDB taxonomy): Bacteria > Bacillota_I > Bacilli_A > RF39 > UBA660 > CANRDQ01. The sequence continues at coordinate 20,638 of CANQVR010000004.1, forward strand.
ATCTTCGTTTGTAACATTTACATCACCAGGATTATTCTTTAAGCTTTCATTTGTTGGAACAATAACAATTTCACTGTTATAAGTTCCTAAATATGAAGCTTTTTTAAGTAATACATAATACTCTTGTGGTAATGCAAAGATTATCATAGATGGTGTTGTCTTTTCATCAAGATTAGCAAATACAGAATTACCATCTGAATCTTTTACTGCTAGAACCTTAACATTTTCCATTAATTTTCCATACATAATTTGATCACTAACTGCTGTTGTTGTTCCTTCAGGTTCTTTCTTAGTAATTCTTAAATATATATCTATATAATTATCAGGATAAATTGAATTACCATAAGTAGTTTCAGTATTAACATTTAAATTATATAGAACATATCCTTTTGGATAATCTAGAATTATACTAGCAGGTAATTGTTCTTTTTCAACTACACTTCTAGAATAGAATAAACTTCCTTCAGGAATTACACTATCAGCACTAGTGTATTTATCAATTACTTCTGATGCGCTAGTAATTACATCACCTTCTAGCATTGCTGGTGGAACTTGTCTAGTTCCAACCATACTTTCAGTAATTTGAATACCAGGTGAAATAGTTTCTCTTGCATAAGGAACCTCTACTGGATTAATAGCCTGACTTACTCTAGCATTATATCCAAAATATAATACTAGAATAGCAACTACTACACAAACTACTGTAACTGTGTTTTTATTAGCCAAAAATTTTTTAAATCCCATTGTTATATTATTCATTTTTTATACCCCTTTTCTTTAACTTACTGTGTATCCTGTAAAACATGATTTATCACGATCTGTATCTTCTGCTATTCCACACGTTTTATTCCAGTTAGTAACTATTTGATCAGTTTTATTATTGGTTGTTAGAATCATAGTTAATTTAGTATCAATATCTAAATTATCGTTATCAGTTCCTTTGCTTGTTGGAAATCTATACATAGTACTAGAATCGATTTTAACTGAAACTTTTGGTGGTGTTTCGTTTAAATCATAAAATCCTATCTTGTATTCTCTTGATTTATCAACGTTTTTTGAAAAACGTCTTAAGAAACTTTCAACAAATTTTTCCTTATCCATCCTAACTTGACCAGTTATTCTGAAAAATTGTTCATCTACAGCATCTATCATAGAAGATTGTGTGGTTTCTTTTAATAAATAGTAGTCTAGTTCACTTCCGCTTGAATAGCTCTGAATAACATTAATGACAAACAGAGCTATTAAGCTAAGGAAGATGATACCAACTGTTAACATACCTTTACTCACAAATGGTTCCTCCTTTTTTTCTTAATTTTATTTATTTTCTTTCTTTTTAGCTGCAGCTACTGCATCTATTCTAGATTTTAGAGCGGCAACTTCAGGAGAATAATAGCTAGCAAATGTTTCACAACTTGATCCACCTGGAGCTATATTATTACATTTTAATCCACCTTTAGATGGTGCTTTTTTATAAGTAATAGGACCTCCTCTAAATAATCCACTTTCGTATGCACGTAGTATATAATTTGTGTTTTTAGCAAAGATTTCTGAACCATTACTAAATCTTTCGTAATTACCATATTTACCATCATCACTATCAACTATTGCTTTCATATCATTTCCAGTTAATACGAATTGATAATCTAGTTGATCCTCATTTTCGAAAATAGTATCTTCTCTTTCTTCAACTGCTTTCTTATAAGCTTCAGGTGCAATTTCATAACCTTCAATATCTAACTTACTAGCTTCATCACTCCAGTTGAATGCTTCTTCTTGTTCTCCATCAGCATCTTTATCTGGTAATAAATCTGCTGTTGATGCAGCTTTAATTCTAACGTTATTAGAAGATGTAATTTCATCATCATCATCAGATGTTGTAGCTTCACAGTTAGGATCGTTTGAATCACATTCAGGTTCATCACCACTATGATTATAGACTCCATAGAAACATTCCATATTTAAATTCCAGCCATAATTACCAAAGTTTGTACTCTTAGCCCAAATGTTATAATCATCAGGTTGCATATCTTTTAAGTTTTCACGACCAACTTTATCATCAGTTATATTTTTGTTATATTCTTTCCACCAATCTACATTAACTTCATCTTCTTCATCAGATATACAATATAAATTGTATCCACCTTCATAAGAATCTTCATTACCTGATGTTGGTGGTGTGTTTCTAACTTTTCCGTTTTTATAGTTATACCAACTACCTGGGAATGTCCATCTAGTATAATGATGCCATTTTCCATATTCAGAATCTCCACAATAACATAATCCACCAGTACCATCTACTAATGTATCTTTAGTATTTCCTGAATCTCTACTTAAAATTATTTTGGCTCCATCTGAACTACAAGTTCCACTTGATGATGAATCAGCTTTTTCATTAACTGTAGTATTATGTGCTTCCCAACTTTCATCTTGCTTTTTAGTTCCAATTGTAAATGTTGATGTCTTAGAATCTGTTGTTCTACATTTAGCTTCAGCACTACATTCTGCTAGAGCTTGATTATATTTTTGTACATTTGCATCGTATTCCTCTTGTAACTCTTCTGCTGAACGTATACTACCTGCTTCACAACCAATCCATACACAAGTATTAGTACATCCACTTGTGTCCATATCTCTCCAATGTACACTAAATCCATATCCACCGTTACTAGGATTATTTCTATTACTAGGAGATGCTGATGGTCCGTATAATCCCCAAGGTCCTCCATTACCATTAGTATTCATAGCATCATGACTTAAAGTTCTTTCAGTATCTACAATTAAATACCAAGGTGCATAGAATGCCCAATAACAATCACTAGAGAAATAAGGTTCAAGTATCCTATATTTAATTTGTCCATTATCCATGTAATAAGAACCTGTAACTGTATTTTGAGCCCAATCTCTTAGCTCTTGAACACTTGGATGTGGACCAGGACATTGTACATTATTGGCCATTTTTTTAGCTAAAATATTTTCAGCATAATCATTTAAAGTAACTTTAGTTTTTGTAGCTTTTGTAGTTTCTTTTGTTGTTTTACTCTTAGAATCAGATTTATCTTCATCTTCATATGTTTTTTTATAACATTTATCTACACAAGAATCTGAATATTTTCCGCCATCACATTTATTTACACACATATCAAAGTCTTCATTAGGACCAGCATAATTATGTAGTGCATAATTGTTACAATGTGGAACTGGTGTACAAGATTTTTGCATTTGTGGTGCTGAATTTTCTTTAACTTCTGAATCACAAATTGTTTTAGATATAACTTGTACTGAGTAACTAAAGCATGCCCCACCTTTTACTGCTTGAGGTGGATCAAAGTTTACTTTTAAATATTCAGTACATGTAACCGTACATACTGGAACATCTGGTTGTGGTTTTTTATTATAAACTGGTGTGTATGTTACATCATGAACTTCTGTATGTTTATATAAATATAAGTTTGGTTTTCCATTAGTACTTTCTGTAGTGTTATTCATACGTAAACCATTAATTTCTTTACTTTCTAATAAATTAGGATTTAAATAAACTGAATTTGATTTACATTGTAATGCATTACCACCATTAACATTTTTTGTATCTTTAACTTCTTCATAATCAGAAAGATTACCTAACTCTTCTATATCAGAATCATGTTTAACTTTCTCATTAGGATCAACATATGATGCTTCAAAAGCGGTTTCAAATGTCTTCATACTCTTTAGAAGAACATCTTCTGGAAGTCTATTAGAAACAACACTTTGACAATAATTGAAGTTCCTTTTTCTATTAGTAAACTCTTGCTTTTTAGCTTCATCCATAGAATCTAAATTAGAATTTAATGTACGATTCTTATCAACTTTAATTTTTTCACCATTAATCCATCTATTACAAAGATCAATATGTGGATTAGGTAAATCTCCAGTAATAGAAGGTGCTTGTGTTTCATATTGTACAACACATCTATTATTACCAGTTTTACGAGTTACAGTATATCTAATTTCTATTTTAGAATTTTTTTCACCATAACTATATACAAATTTATCATTGGCTTTTAAAATTTGTTCAGGTTCATCTGGTAATGTTTGCCCATTTACTGTTTTACTAACAACAACAGTTAAATCCTCACTTGAATTATTAACTAAAGTTGTAGTACGATTTTCAGGATCGTCTTGTTGCGAAAGATTTCTATACACAAAAGATTCACACGTATCCTGATCATTTTGTGTGCTATTTGTTTTTGCAAACACTTTATTGGTTACTTTAGTATTAAATGCCAATACGCTAAAGAAACCTGCAATTATAATCGCTATAATAGCCAACCCAATATTACGCTTTTTCATTTGCTTCATCTCCTTTTAATATCTTATCAATCGTCTTGTAATTATTCTTTTCTTTAAAGCCATAATTCGATAACATCTCACCATTTCGAACTAATCTAGCATCTATTTTAAAATCATACCCCGTATTAGGTCCAAAAAATCTAGTGCATGTAACAAGGGTAATAATTCCATCATTTGTATCTACATCAACATTAAATTTGAAGTAGCTATCTTTTTTTGACTTAGCTATATATTCTTTCATCTCTTTTTTTGTAAGTGAACTCATATCAATATTGATATCTTTTATCTCTGCTATAGAAATTGAAAAGATTTTATAGACATAGTCTTTACCATCAATTGTAAATTGAATATATTTGTTATTTTTTACAAAAGAAGGATATAAAAATGATAGAAGTTGTTCAAAACGAGTGTGACCTTTGTTTGTTATATCAGGATGAGAAGATATATTACGAAGATTATGACCATAAATTATAGGACGGTTAGTTAGTTTGTCGATTTTAGTATTCATCCAAGCAAAATCTCCGATTTCTCGTTCTATATCGACATCTTCGCTATTATAGATAACAGGATAGTCAATATTAGTTCCCTGAACTTTAATCCAGCCAATAACTTCTTCACTTCTTTTTTTAGTTTCTTCTGTAATTTTTTGAGTCCTAGGAGTTACTTTATAACTAGTGAAAATAAGCTTATAAAGTACAACTCCTAAAAACGCCAATAACAATACAGCACATATTATAACACAAATTGTCAAATAATTACTAGTTTTTTTTGATTTTTTTTGATTTTTCTTTTTTCGGGGCATATTATCGACTCCTAATTATTTATTGTATAAGGATCGCTTTGTGTACCACTACCATTTGCTACAATAGCTTGTTTGTTCAATTCAGCCACCAATTTTACTCCACAATTAAATGCTATATATTCATTTATATCATTGTATACTGATCCTGTTTCTGATACTACATATACACGATCTTTGTTCTTAGATGAATCTCTATACCAATAACAGTACCCTTCATTTTTACCGCTGAATAATTCTCTCATACTAGGACTAGCCAATCTAACTTTATATTCTTTTTTATCATCTTCACCTTTATATAAAGCTTTGTTTTTATAAATAGGAACGCTTATATTATATTCTTCGAAACTATTTGATTTAATATAATCACCTAAACCTTGGTTTATCTTATATCCAAGATTTCCATTCTCTTTAGGATTATATACTCTATTAGTATTTTTCTCATAACTTATTTGAACAGGTAATCCATTATCCATTAAAATATTATCCATAATTATTTTAGAATTTCCATTACTTGTTTTCTCAATAAATCTCCAACTATAACCTAAATAATAAATATATTCTCCTGTTACTAATTTATTTACTTTAGTTGATTTTTTAGCTTTTTTATAATCCCCTATTTTATAAGGATTATTTTCAGTACCATTTCCTGATTTTATTTCGGTTTCTTTTACCAAGTTAATAACAGGTCTTATAGCATTACTATCATTTTGAGAATATGATTTATAATAAACATTAGGTTCAAATGATTTCATAGCTGTCCAGGCATTTTTACTACTACTTTTATTACTAGTCCATGTAATGCTTCTATTTAAAAGATATGAACTATTACCATCAATAGAATTATTATAATTATCAAGTGAAAGTAATCCTACATTAGCTTCTTTATATTTTTTACAACTTTTAACATTATATGATTTAGTTGTATCATCACAGAATTTTCCTTTAGCAATATATTTTTTAGACTTGTCAGTTAAATGGTTATAGAAATAATCATTTAACCAGTCATTTACATTTTTATAATCTACATAAGAAATATTTTTATCAGCTACTATTCTAATTGTATCATCATCATTTACTTTAACTATTCTAAATACTATTCCTGAAAACATTATATAGTTATTATTTACATTTCCTTTATATACTCCTGTATTATCTGTAGCTTCTTTAACAGTATCATTTAATTTTTGAACAACTGTAACATTTCTTTTTACAACTGTTTCGTTTTGTAAGCTATCAGATACTGTATAAGTAATAGTATATTTACCAACTTTTGATGTATTAACGTTATTTTTTATCTTTACTTGATTAGTATCTATTTTTCCATCTTCATTATCACTGACACTTTTTACACCAGGATCTGAGAATTTTTCACCTTTATTTAAAGTTATATTTTCTTCACCATTAAGAATAATGCTAGGTCCTTTATGATCGACCATAGATGAGTAAACTCCACATTTTAAATAAGCATGATATTTATAGTTGCCATCTACATTTGTAACTTTAACCCAACTATCTTTTACTGAACATAAATTACTAGAATAAGGAATGTATAACGTATCAACATATTGTTGTTGATATAACTCACTTAAAGTTAATGTTCTAACTTCTCCTCTTTGTGGAAGCTTATTACGATTTATTTGCATGTAATGTTCTGCACCATCTATCATTTTATTTTTGTTATCCCCAAATTTAATAAAAGGATATACTAAGAACCCAACCACCACAATTACGACAGCAATAATTATTATGAATTTAATGCTCGTCATGTTTTTTTTCTTATTTTTCTTTTTCTGCATTAAAATGCACCCCTTTCTTTCACCTTACTTTATAACTATATTTTTTATTGCGAATAACATATGTTATTATTAGATCTTTTTCAGTATTAAGATTTTTAGGAACTTTTAAAAACAAGTATCTTCCTTGATAGTCATTTTTTAAACTACTTTCGAGGTCAATTGTTCTTTTCTTACCATTACTCCTTATATAACTGATTTTACCATATTTTGTAGAAAAGTCAACAAAATATTTTCCTTCAAAATCAGATGATTCATATGTTAATTTGATTATTTTTTTACTACCTTTTTCCGATACTACTTCAGTTTCTATGTTACAATCATCATTTCTACTACATCTCAAAATACTATAGTTAAATTCATTACCTACTTCCATATTAGTAAAGGTCAAAGATTTTTTGTCATTATTAGGCATTTCTAAAGTTAATTCTTGATTCATTTTCTTTGTCTTATAGCTTGTAATTTTGCTTATGTCTTCCTGTTTTATTTTCATTTTTCTTAAATATGTACTTCTACCATGATACTCTTGATAATATAGAGCAAAATTATTAAAGAAACTATTTTTTTGTTTATTTACTTTAAAAATAAGTAAGAAATTATAAGTCTTTCCTCTTGTCCATTTTTCATTGTTATATGGTTTTCCTAAATCTTTAAAATCCGTATTATAAGATACAGTATAAGTATAATCATCAGTCCAGTTAGCAATATGGAAACGATCCATCTTCATTTTTTCTCTACTACTATTATTTTTTACTGTTAGATTTAAAACTATAAAAGCTTTATTCTTTTCGATAACATTTCCATTATAATCTTTATCAGTATAATAAGTCTTATTAACTTTTATTTCATATTCTCCAGTATTTAAAACTTGTCCTTGACGATAACTTTTATGGACAACTCCAAAATAATAATAAATATTTCCAAGTAAAATTACAGATACTCCAACTATTGCTATATTCATGATAAATTTGTGCTCTAAGTAAAAATATCTGAAATTTCTAATAAATTTTTGAATAAGTCTTGAGATAATGTGTTTATCAAATTCAAAACTTATTTCTACTTCTTCTTTATCTGCTTCTTGAATTTCTAAAAATTCTTCATCACTGGCAAAATCAAATTTTTTTAGATCTATACCAGTAATACGAATTATAAAAATGGCAAAAGCAATATATTGAGGAAAACTGACAATGAATGATAAATCATGAAGCATCCTAGCAGTTTTTAATTCAAAACTACCACTGGTGTAGCCATAAAAATAAAGAGTTATATATAAGAATACTAGTAATGTAGCAGTGTATATAGCAAGTAACACCAAATACATTTTCCATGGTTTACCTTTTCTTTTTAATAAAATCATGAGTAAAGCAACTACCGCAATAATAACGATGAGTGAAAGATAAGTTAATATGCCTAATCGTTTACTAATAGGATCTAAGACTGCACTGTAAATTCCAGAAGATGAAAATTCAGTTAAAAAAGATGTTGTTGCAATATTTTTAGCAAAAACATAAAAAGAAAGTAACAACAAAACAATGTGTACTCTACGAAAATATTTAATTAAAAAAGCATATGGTTTTCTAATTATCATAATAGCACCACCTCTTATTCTACTTTCTATTATAAAACATTTTTGATTTTATTACTAGCTATTTCAAAAAGAAAATGAATTAAACAAATTCTTAAGCGAATTTATCTAATTCATTTTAGTTCTTTACTTTATTTCTTTTATTTCTATATCATAATTTCCATTAGGACTATTTACTGTAACAACGTCCCCTACTTTATGATCCATTAAAGCTTGAGCAATTGGTGATTCATTTGAGATTTTACTTTCAAATGGATCAGCTTCATGACTTCCGACGATCTTATATTCTTCTAAATCATCGTCATCATCAATATAACGAATAGAAACTATCGTTCCAATTCCAACTTTATCTTTAGAAACTTCTTTAATAATTTCTGCATTCTCTAACATCTTTTCAATCGTTTTTATTCTTCCTTCGATTTGAGCTTGTTCATCACGTGCTGCATCATAATCAGCATTTTCTGATAAATCTCCTAAAGCACGTGCGTCTTTTATAGCTTGAATGTTTTCTGGTCTTTTAACCTTTATTAAATTATCTAACTCAGCTTTTAGCTCATTTAACCCCTCTTCAGTTAGATATACAACATTATTATTTTTCATTTTAATTCACCTCTTAATACAATGTGATATAAATATTACTACAAAATAATATTTTTGTCAATTTTTATTTATCAAATTTTTTGATTTCTTGTAAGAAAAATTCATCAGTCATACCACAAATAAAATCTATTGCCATTCTCTTGGGAGAAGTATGATTTAAATAAATATTTTTTTTATGATTTAAAAATACTTTAAAGATTAAACTTTCCTTATTATTACTTTTGATATCTTCTAAGTAAGAATAAAATATTTTATTCATTCCCGTTTGATAATATTCATATTCTTCTTTACTTAAAGATTTAGAATAAATATTTTTATAATTAAATTCTTTTAATTTATTTAAAGCATCAAATACTTTATCACTCATCTTAATATATGGTTTATCCATACTTTCACCAATAATATCTAAAATAATAGTATTAACAATATCAGTATTTGTATTTCCTAAGACATCTATTATTTCTTTAGGTAAGTCTTCTCTTTTGAATTTTCCTAAATTTATAGCGTCTTCTATATCTCTACCGATGTAAGCAATAATATCTGAGATACGTACGACACATCCTTCTAAAGTCATAGGATGATAACTTTTAGAATTTTTTATATCCAAATAACTATTTTCATATTCAGTTAAAAACTCTTCTTTAGTTTTATGTACAGGTTTATAAATTGGAGAAACCATCTCTCCGTTATGGCACATAATACCATCTAAAGTTTCAATAGTAAGGTTTATACCTTCTCCACCATTTTCAACATTCATATAGTATCTTACACCTTGTATATTATGTGCAAAAGCCATATTTAATTCACGTTTAGAAATTTCATTTAACATAGCTTCTCCTGAATGTCCAAGAGGAGCATGTCCGATATCATGTCCTAAAGCAATAGCTTCGATTAAATCTTCATTAAGTCTTAACGCACGACCGATAGTTCTAGCAATTTTACTGACAAGTTGAACATGAACAATACGTTTAGAAATATGATCATTATTTTTAAAAGAATATACTTGGGTCTTATCTAAATATCTAGTATAACTATATGCATGAATAATTCTATCTATATCTCTAAAATATGCAGGACGCATATCTTCATCTAATTTATTTAGTCTTATACTATCTTGAGACTTCGATGCATATTCAGAAAGATTTTTTTCATTTAATAAGAAATTTTCTTTAGCTTTAGCTAAATTATTCATCAGCTTTACCTCCTTTTTTAATAAGTCTTATCATTGAGTATTCTACTAAATTGTGTTTAAAAGGAATTTTTAATATTTCACCAGGATGACGTCCTACTTTGATTTCGTTATTATCTTCATCATATAATTTTTCAATAACTAAGTTATATGTCTTTTTATCTGGAGTAAATATTTCTACTTGATCTCCTACTTCAAAATAATTCCTTTCAAGAAAAACTAAACTTTTTAATTTATCATCATAACCAATTATTAGTCCTAAATAGTCTTGATTAGATGATTCATTTCTACCACTATAATATTCATCAGTATAGTCTTCTTCTTTTAAAAAGAAATGAGTACTTACTTCACGATTAGCAACTCTACTTAAAGTAGCACAGTAATAATTAAGTTTTTCATCATCCAAATCATTGTTATATATATCATCTATTATTTTACGATAAGTACCAATTACTGTAGCAAGATAATAAAGAGAACGCATTCTACCTTCTACTTTTAAAGATTTTACGCCAATCTCTATTAAATCTTTGATATAACGAGCCATATTTAAGTCTTTAGTAGCCATTGTAAATGGTTTAGTATCTGTATCAAATAAAAATCTACATACTTGACTACATCCACCACGATTAGCATCACGATTAGTAACATAATTTGATAGTGTACATCTTCCGGACATACAAGTACACATAGCACCATGGATAAATACTTCCGTATCTATATTTACTTCATCGATTATTTCTTTTATTTCTTTTTTAGAAAGTTCACGCGCAAGAACTATTCTATTAGTGTTTTGCTCTTTATAAAATTTAGCACTTTCTATATTAGTAATAGAACTTTGGGTTGAAACGTGAATTTCAATATCTTTATTTATTTTTCTAATTAACTTTATAACATACGGATCACTTACAATAAATGCATCTATGCCACATTCTATTACATCTTTTATGTAAGTTTTTAAGTCTTTTAATTCTTTATTATGTAAAACTATATTAAGTGTTAGATATACTTTTTTATTTAATTTATGAGCAAAAAGACATCCCTCTTTTATTTCTTCTTTCGTAAAGTTTGTAGCATTTGCACGTAAACTATAATTTTTACCACCAATATAGACTGCATCTGCTCCATATAAAAGCGTTACTTTTAATCTTTCTAAGTCTCCAGCTGGAGATAATAATTCTATTTTAGCCATCTTTTTTCACCTGATAAATAGTTTCATTAAATAAGAAATTGGAATCACTACCAATTAAATTTGTAACGCTTGTTAAGAGTTCTTCTTTCGTAATTTTTTTATTTTCATATTTTTGATATAAATCTAACACCTTTAAGAAACATTCATGATTAATATCTTCTTCTTTAAAAATCATGCCATCTATTTTAACTTCATCTATAATCATAGTAGCATTTAATATTTGTTGTTTTTTTATACTTGTCCCAAAATTATTTTCAAAAATATTATATAAATTATGAGTAGTATGTTCTTTTACTTCTAGTGATTTAGTCTCTTTTAATTTATGAAAAGTAGTATAATTTTTTAAAAGATGTCTTCTAGAAAACGCCATGACTGGATAACCTATCATTAGAAGCCATAATTTCATTTTAGTATTTTTAGTAATTTCTTTTATCTCTTCTAGAGTAATTTCATTACTTAAGACTCCATATTTACAACCTTCATTTAAATAAAAATCACAAGTCTTATAATTAGTAACCATATGAGTATTATTCCAAATAAGATCAGTCTTTAGATTTAGTTTCTTATGAATATTTAGAATACTTACATCATAAAATAATATTCCTTTAAAACCATATTTATCTATTTCTTTTAAAATAGACGTTAACTCTTTTAAGTCTTTATTAAAGATAGGTTTATTCATAACTAAATAGATATTTATATCTTTAGATAAGTTTTTTAGTTTTAATATTTCTTCTAAGGTGTAGTCTTTTTTATAATCAACAGCATAATCTTTTAAAGGCATAATGAAATCTTTACTATATGGTAGATAATCAGTTAAAGTTTTAGTTGTTGGAATGATTATTTTTCTCATTTTCTACACCTTCCCTTTCTTCCACAAGATTATAACATATTATACAAAGAAAAAAAAGATAAATTAAAATTATCTTAATAATACTTAACTTTAAAATATTATAACTTTTATAAATTCTTATTTAATTTTAGTTTTAGTTTTTAATTATTCTTATACTACCTGTATTATCACTTTTGAGATTATTTATTTCAACTTGTCTTTTCACTTCATTAGCAACACCTATTGAACCATCAAGTAAAACTACTTTAGGGAAATATTTTTGAATCTCATTTTTTATTAAAGAATAATGAGTACATCCCAAAACAAGAGAATCTATATTTTTATATTTGTTAGAAAGACTATTTAAAATATTTTCTATAGTTTTATAATTATCATTTTCAATAGCAGAAGCTAGTCCAGGACATGCCTCTAAAAAGATGTTTTGTCCTTCTTTTTGATTATCATTTATTAATTCAGTAGTTCTTTGGGAAGTAATTGTAGCTGGTGTTGCCATAACTAAAGTATTTTTATAATTGTGATCACTTGCAACTTTAATTGCGGGAACTGTACCAATAAATATAAGATCTTGATAAGTATCTTTTAATTGTTTAATGCATCTAGTAGTGGCAGTATTACAAGCAATAACTATTATTTTACATCCTTCTTGTTTTAATCTTTCAACTATTTTTTTAGTAATATTTAAAAGTTCTTTTGGACTTTTTTCACCATATGGATTATTTTTCTTATCACTATAATAAATAAAGTTATAATTAGGAAGTACTTTTTTTAACTGTTTCAAAATAGAAAGTCCTCCTTTTCCAGAATCAAAAACACCAATATAATTTTTCATTATCTTCTCCTAACTTATATAATTTTTATACTCTTCTAAAGTAGTATTTTTAAGAATAGTTATTCTAGGAATTTTAAAATTATTTATTCCTAAAGTTACTTTCTCGCCTCCACCAATAAAAGCTATTTTAAAACCTGCTTCCTTGACTGCTTCGAGAGCATGATTGTTAAATTCATAAAAAGGATAACAAAAGGCTTCACTATTTGTTTTTTCACGACTTTTATTTAAGTCAGTAATTAGTTCTTCTTTTGGCAAGCATTTTAAAGGGCTTCCTTGATCATCAGGACATACTCCTTGAGTATGTAAATTATCAGTATGAGAAGCTATTTCTAAGTAATCTGACTTAAAAGCTTCTAGAGGATACCAAGAAGTAACTAAAAATAAGGTTGCATTGATTTTATATTTTTCTAATAAAGGAATAAAGTTTTCAGCTTTAGCACCATCATCTATAGTAACTAAGATACTTTTTTCAGGTAATCTTAATTTTCCTTCATTCCAAAGTCTTAATTCTTTAGTAGTAATAGTAAAATAATTTTCTTGTTTTAAATATTCGAAATGAGATATTATTTGACTTTCAGGATGGCATATTATCTCATTACATTCTTCATTACTTGAATATATAAAATGATATACAGTAACAGGAATATCTAAGGCATTAGTTAAAGTATTATTTTGATGATTATAGATAGTTTCTATATCTTCATTTTTAATAAAATAATATTTATCAAATACTTCTACAAATACTCCATCTTCATTATCACCTTTCTCAATAATGGGTAAATCTAGACTATAGTTAAGAGTTAAAGCTTTTTTATTTTGATTATATAATTTTACATTAGTTTTAGTTTTAACATTTTCATTAAAAGGAATATATTTCTTATAACGTAGATCTTGTGTCGATAAACTATTTATTTTTTCAAGATCTTGATAATTAATATAATAATTTAATTTATCTATTTTAAAATATTTAGTATCTTTAGTAATATTTATTTTTTTAAGTATTAATTCTTCATCTTTAGAAATAGTACCAATAACTATATATTTATTATTTTTCTTTTGATATAGTTTAGTATCTTTATTTGTTTTAACATATATATGATAATGATTTTTAATTTCTTTTATTATTTCTTTTTCTTTTTTTAATTGTTTTTCTTCTTTGTTTTTAGTATCAATATTTTTCCAAAGAAAAAAAGCAGAAACTACAACTATTACTACGATAAGACTGATTATAACTTTAGTTATGGTTTTTGCTTTATTCATATTCACCAACGTTCCTTTTTATTTTTTAGAAATTATTACACTATCTATATGATGTACAAATTTTAAATATAATATTATTTCTTAATATTTTTTTAGATTATTTTTATTTTTTAAAGTAGCAGTAGCAGGAACTTTTTTATTTTGTTTATTAGTTACTATCCAAGCATTAGCAACACTTCTGCCACCATATTCTCCACCGGCACTAGGTTTATTATAAAGGCGTCCATTTACAGCCATAGTCGATGAGGCTCCACCATCTAAATTAGCAGCATTATACGCTCTATAACGAAGTAATATTTCGATAGCTTCACTCATAGTTGCTCCGATACTGTAACCGGGAAGTCTACCTTCGATTACTAAAAATAAAACTATTCCATCTTTTCTTTGAGCAATGATAGTACGTGGAGCAACTCCCCAACCACCATCACCATGAATTTTAGAAACTTTTCCATTGACTATTAAATTAGGTCCAAACTCAACTGCATCTTTCATACCTGCGGCAATAGCTTGATTTGGTTCGTCATCCGTTAAATACATTTTATGATCTTTAGTAAATCCAATTAATTCTCCGGAACCACCGGCATAGTCCCAAATCGTTTTACTATTTTGGATAATAGCACCATATGGGGTCGAACCATTACCCCAACCATCAGTGTCTTCAAAACCGCCTCCGTTAATACCGACAAGCCCATTGTTTTCAACACAAAGTTTAGCGACACTTTGGCCAAATTTACCAACGTGCTTAGGAACAGCTAACTCAACATCACTCGGATCATAGACTCCGACTAAATAACCTTTAAAATTATCTTCCTTAATTCTAATGATTTTATAGACATCATTATCTTTATCTCTCGTAAGTAAATCTTTTTCATATTTATTCGCAAACTTAGTAGTCTTACTACCTATTTTTATATCATCTAAATTTATTTTTTCACCACTTTTTTCAATATAGTTATTATTCATTACTTCTTCTACATGTTTTTCGCTATATAAAGTGTACGCTAGATACTTATGATTCATAGTTGTCATAGCTGTAGGTATCCAAAACTCATCAAATTTAATTATAGGTGTATAAATAACTATTAAAACACCAATGACAACTATATTTAAAAGTGTTGTAAAAATAGTAAATACTTTTAATTTTGGCTTTTTTAACTTCTTCTTTTTCACAAAATCACCCCGCAATAAATGGATCATCTAGTGAACCACTACCTGATTTAATTATACTTTTATCGATACAAATAGTTGGAACTATTCTTTTTTGTTCAGTTACTTTTACTTCTTCAATAGTATTATCACTTTTATAAACATTAGCCATACTTCCAATAGATGATGTCGTATCCATTAAATAATAATCAGTAAGATCAGGATTAACGTTTATATCAAATGAATTTAGTAGGCCTATTTTATTACTGATACTTTCAGTATACATATTTGTATAATCAAGTCCATTACTAAATGAAACTTCTCCAGTATAGAAATTACACTCCGCTAGAGACATCTTATAAGATAAACTATTATATAATGTTCTATTTAGATAATACGCTATATTATCTTTATTTAAAGGATTAAAGATAGAATTCTTATTACTATATGGAGTTAGGAAAATATCTTCTCCATCTTTTAAATATCCATTTAAAGAAAGTCTTAAAGTATTTCCTGTTTCTTCATATACTTTCCATATATCATTACCTAATTTTACATATTTAAAATAATTATTATCTTCTCCTTCAGTATTAATTATATATGGATCAGGAAGTGAACCACTACCAGATAATACTTTTATATTTTTCTTGAAAGTAAAGACTACAATAACACCAAATGATTGATAATTTTCTGCTTCGATTACTGAACCATTATTTGAAACATATAAATTACTATTATTATTGCCACTACCTAAGATCCAATTATTTTTTTTAGTATTTAAATAACTATTTTTAGCTAAAGTATCTATATAGTCTTCTAACGTTAAAACAGAAAAATAATCCTCTCCTTTTTCATTATTACAAGTAACTTTATTATCAGATAATTTACCTTTACACCAAGAAGTCTTCTTAAGAAGTTTTTCTACTCCTGGAATACTTCTATAATATACTCCACTATTTTCTTTATTAGTTTTATTTAACCAATTATAAAGATTAGATTCTTTATATGATGAATCATCTCCATATAATAAAACTGCTTGTGAATCTAGGGAAGCCACTTTAACACTGTTATCATTATTTACTTTTATAATGCGAAAAATTCTTCCAGCAAATTTAACATAGTTATTATCTACTATTCCTTTAAAAACATAGCCATCTTCTTCTTGATGAAGTCCATTATTACGTTTTGTTAATTTATTACTAGAAAGAACTAACCCTGCAAGAGTACTCTCTTCTTTTTTTGCTTTTCTTGTTTGTTTACTATAATAATAGATAGATCTAAAACCAATATAAAGACCAAGTATAATCACTAAGATAATACTAATTAAGTTAAAAAGAAATTCTTTTTTACCATAACGATTAATTTTATTTGTATTTTTCTTTTTATTTCTTTTCTTTATCATATTTTCTACCTTCCATTATAAATTATAACAAAGAAATTTTCTTGTATCAAGAATAATATGGAAATGAAAAATTTTTCCAATAGAAAAAGACTACCGAAGTAGTCTTCAAAATCAATCAACTTTTAATTAACCAGCTTTTGGTGTGGCACTACCATTTACATTAACTTTTATTGCAAATTTTTTAGCTGTTTTGAAATTCTCTCCTGTCACATCATCACTACCATAATTTTCATCTACCCACATTCTTAAACGATAGTAATGTGTGTCTGATGCTTTAGCTGAGGTAAATGTATCACTATGAAGTAGCATTTCATCATCAGGTGTGTCATTTATAGTTTTTTTAGTGTTAGAATCTGTAGTAAAGTGTGTTGGTTGTAATACTGGATCATCTTCATATCCTGTTGTTTCTTCACTAGATTTTTCTAAATATAATTTAACTTCATTATCTTTTAGAGTACAGTCTCCTTCTTTTTTAGCTGTGATATCATAATAAATTGTAGTTTGTCCTGTAATTGAAGCAGTTACATTGAAATCGAATACTCCGCTTCCTTCTGCTGCAACTGTTCCTGATTTAGGATCTTCTGATGTAATATTTTTACCAGTTTCATCACTTATTGGCATAGCATCAGTGATGTTGATACCTGGTTTTTCTTCATTATAACTCATTGTAATTGATCCTGTTGTGATTGTATTTTCTCTTTCTCCTTGTTTAGTATAAGTAAATACAGCGAATGAAATTCCTACTACTGCGACAATTAATATAGCAATCGCTAAAACTGACGCTATAATTTGAGTTGTTTGATTTTGTTCTTTCTTGTTATTATTTTTTTCTTTCATATTTTTTTCCTCACTTCTTTCTTTATATTTTTATTTTATAATTAAATGTTTAAGGTTATACAACAGCATTACCATAAACATTAACTGCTATAGTATAAGTCTTCGGAGTACTTTGAACCTTATATGATTCATCTACCCACATTCTTAAACGATAGTAATCAGTCTCATTTTTTCCAGAAAACTGTCCACTTGTTAGTAACATTTCAGTAGCTGGTGTTGCTTCTGCTGTTTTTTCTCCTCCAGGTGTAAAGTTTTTAGGAGCCATCTTTTCTTTCCAATCTGTAGTTCCATCAGTAGACTGTTCTAAGTACAATTTGACATCACTATCTGTTAATGTGCACTTTTCGTCTATTTTTTTTGCAGTTACATCATAATTAATTGTAGTTTTACCTGAGATTTTAGCATTAACATTAAAATCAAATACATTATTTGCTTCTGCTGGAATTAATTTACCATCATCTTCATTCATAGGCATGGCATCTGTTATTGAGATACCATTATCAGCTTCATTATAAGTCATAGTAATAGTTCCAGTTTCAATACTATTTACTTTAGAACCACTTTTACTATAGACGAATACAGCAACTGAGATTCCTACTACTGCTACAATTAATATAGCAACTGCTAGTACTGAGACAACTATTTGATTTACTTGTTTTTCTTGTTTCTTTCGACTCATCTCTCTCCCTTCTCTCATATTTTTTTATTCAGCAATGTTATTAAGCAGTTGCTTTAACATTTACTAACTATAATTTATTATTCACCATAAATTTTACTTTAACCGTGAAACTTTCTTTCATATGTTTTTTCTTATCACTTGGATAAATCAACCTGTTGCTGTAACATTAACTTTCATTTTGAATCTATTACTAATTCCACTAGGTTGATAATCTTTAGAAACCCATATTCTTAATCTAAAATAATCAGTCTTAGGACCATTAAAAGTTCCATTATATAATACTTTTCCAGTAATTGTTTCTCCATTATCGTGGACTGTTATATCATCAAGTGAACTAAAGGTTGGTACGTTATTTTGATATCCAACTAGTGGTAATTCTCCTTCTCCATTAGTCAAATATACTTTGACATATTTTGAATCTAATTTAGGTCCATCCTCAGTAACATCTACACCATATATTGTATATTGAATCGGTGTAGAATTGTGAGTTATTACATTTATATTAAAATCAAAATATCCCCGTACTAAACCTGGTTTTCCTGAAGCGGGTAATTTTTTACCTTCTTCATCATCAATAGGTAAAGCATTAGTAATTTGTATTCCATCACTTGTCTCTGAATAAGCTAAGGTAATGGAACCAGTTTTAAGCGTGTTTTGTTTACTGCCAGCTTTGGAGTATTCAAAAACAGCATATGTTACACCAAATACCAAGAGAATAAGCGCAAGAACTATAATAGCTGATATTATTTTATTTTCTCGCTCATCATTTTGGCTTTCTTTCATGTAAAAACTAATCCTCCTCTCCTACCTTATAAAATATTTATACCATATCTTTTAAATCTTATCAATATCTTTTAGTAAAATTAACAAAATTTTACAAAAAAACTCAACCATTATAATCATAAATTTAAACAAAAAAATTACCATATTTGGTAATTAAATTACAAAAATTAGTTTTAAATAGAGATATATTCTTTATTCATCACACTATAAAAAGGCTTTTAATTAGCCTTTTACTATTATATAATGACTTAATATAAATTAATTATTTTTAATCTCTAATATTTCTTCTTTGGAGAGTTTAGTATATTTGCTAATAGTTTCAATTGGAACACTATCTTTCAACATTTCTTTGACTATTTCTTGCAATTTCTCATCAGCACCTTCTTCTTTTCCCCATAGTCTCGTCTCCCATTCTTTATCATATGCACATAACATATCTTCATCTCTACTTGCATCTTTAGCATCTTTTATAAACTCTTCCATTATCTCATCTCCCAACGTTAGTCTCTTGCAAGTATCGATGTCACTTTCTGCATATATTAGGAGTAATCTCTCAAACTTACTCAGACTATTCTCTCC
>CANQVR010000005.1 GCA_947627375.1 uncultured Bacilli bacterium
AAATGTTAAAAGACGATGAAGAAATATCTGATGGTGAAGTTTTAGAAGCTCAATATGAAGAAGTTAAGACATCTGTTGTAGGATCTAAGGATTCAAATAGTAGTATAGATAATCCAAATACTTCAGATAAAATTATCGATATTGTTTTAACATTAATTCTTGCTAGTGGATGTGAACTTTTTATATGCTATAAGAAAAATAATGTCTAATTAATAAAAGAAGCTAGAGTTTGTCTCTACTTCTTTTGTTTTGTCTAATAATTGATATTATATTAATTAAAACGTCTTTTTTTAATTGCAAAACCAAATCCTAGTCCACTTAAAGCGATAAGACTAATCAACATAGACACATTAATGTCTGATGTATCCGGGTTTTTAGTATCATCATTTTGTTCTGGTGCTTTTTCTGCAGGTTTTACAGAACTTGGATCTACTACTTTCCCATTTTCATTTTGTGTTACACCTTCAGATAAATATTCTGTAATATCACTGTTAAATTCACCACCACTTATAAAAGATACTTTTCCATTTACTTCTACTGCACCTTTTTCACTATTACCATTAAATACTCCTCCAGAAATAGAAATATCTAGATTTTCATTATCTCCAGGAGCAGATAAAGCATAATTATTCTCACTAGTTAATGTTCCACCTTTAATATCTACTTTTACATTTTCATCAGGATCAGGTGAAATAAAAACTGCAGAACCATTATCTTTTACAGAACCATCAGCACCCGGAGTAACAGTTGGATTTCCATTTCCTGTTCCTTTAATATTACCACCAGTAACATTTAAGTTACCATCAACCATAATGATACCTGAAAATCCAGAAATATTTCCTCCGTATACATTAACAGTTCCATTACCTCTTTCGAGTATTCCAGCACCTTGAGTACTACTGATATTAGCACCATTATAAACATTAATTATTGTTTCTTTTGCTGTATTTGCTCCATCAATTCCACTATATGTTCCAGTTTCACTAACTTTTCCATATATATTAATAGTACCGATACCATCTGTAGAATAATTAGCAATTGCTGAATTGTTTGTTGAACTTATTTCAGACTGTGCATCTACATTAAGACTATTCGTTTTACCAGCCAAATTAATTGGTACTGCCTTTTCTTGACCTGAAACCTTTACTTTTTCTAATTTTAAATTCGAATTATTTAAAGTTATAGTAGAAGGAAATTCATAACTAGTAGAAACATCTTCTGAAGTAATAGTACCATTCTTTAAAGTTACATTACTATTAAATAAATATAATCCAAGATTTATTAAATTTCCACTACCACTAAATGTAATTTTGTGGTTGTTCAAATCAATGGTAACATCTCTACTTATACTAATATAATCATTTGATGTTATATCATCTTCCAAAGTACAAACAGGTTGTTCTTTACTTTTTAAACAATCTTTTAATTCTTGTATGTCTGCAATTGAATCCGGGCTTGCAGCATGTACATTTGGCATTATAAACATACCAAAAACAAACATTAAGCTAGCTAAAACAAATTTCTTTTTCATACTTTTTTCTCCTTTCTATTTTACTTGCTTTTTCACAAAACAAATAAAATGATTTAATAAATATATTATATAATGGTACCCCCCCCCACGTCAATTTAAATCCTTATTTTTATAATACTTTACATTGTGCAAAAATTACACTTTTTTATTTTGTTTAATTTTTTTACTTTAACTGGAAATTTTTTATGAGATCTAACATTACAATTAGGAGATAATAAAAATGGAAAGGTAATAGTTTTAAGTTCTGTAAAACCTGCAGAAAAAACTCATAACATTAAAAATCAAACTAAATATATTTATAAAAATTAATCTATCTAAAACTTAAAATAAAACTAGTGCTATTTATAAGAAAATTATAAGATATTAGGTTAGTGCTATTTCAGTATCTAATTCTTTATCAAAAATAGCAATATATATCAAAATTAGACCTCCGATTAATATAAGAGTTGACGCTATAAAATTTAATTCGTTAAACTCTTTTTTTTGGGGATTATTATCTTTTTGATTTTTAATACTATTTAAACTATCTTGAAAAAAGTAAAAATATACTATTACAGCAATTGAAAAAATGAATATATTTAATTTTCTATATTCTTTTTTGGCTTTTTGATTATTATATAAGTAATATTCTTTTTCAAAACTATTACTATAAATACTTAGAAGTATTAAAGCAATATAAATACACCATATAAAATTTTCTATGTCTATTTTTTTTAATATTTCATTTTTATCTTGCATATAAAAATATATTCCAAGAATATTAATAATATAATTAATAAGGTGGTAGTATGTCTCTTCCTAATGTTTCTGCAAAAACTTTTTCTTTCAGTGCAGTAATTGTTGGATATCTTCTTATTGATGATCTGACTGCAAATGAGCAAAACGCTTTAGGAAATTGGTTAATGTTAGTTGCTCAAGTATTGTGTACTAATGCTTTTTATAGACAAGTTCAACAAGAAAGAATAGAAAACAATAATATTAATGATTCCAATATATCTAACGAAGACGGTATTGAAATGCTTGAAAAAATGGTAGAGGCTTTGCAGCAAGAAATTAACGATTTAAAAAATAAGATAAAATAAAAATAAAGTTTAGAATTACTAAGCTTTATTTTATTTTTAAAATTTGACCTATTTTTAGAAGATTGCTAGTTAAATCATTAAGTCTTTTCAATTCGTCTACGGTTGTATTAAATTTTTTGGCAATTGAGTACAAACTATCTCCACTTACAACTGTATAAGTATTTTGCTTTGTCACTCCAGGAATTATTAATTGATCTCCTATTTGTAAAGTAGTATTAAGTAACCCGTTTGTTTTGATTAAATCATTAACATTAATACCAAATCTTTTAGCAATAGAATATAAGCTATCTCCTTTTTGCACTGTATAATAGAAAACTTCATCTTCTTCTATATCATTATTATTATCTGAAGGGATGTTTAGTATTTGACCAATCAGCAACTCGTTAGAAAATAAATCATTATACCTTTTTAATTCATCAACTGAAATACCATATTTTTTGGCAATTGAATATAATGTATCTCCCTTTTGAACTATATAAGTATTATTATTTGGAGTATCTTCATTGGAAGGTACTTTTAAAATTTGGCCTATCACAATAGTATCAGTTGTTAAATTATTTAATCTTTTTAATGTATTTACTGTAATATCATATTTTCTAGCAATCGAATATAGGCTATCTCCTTTTTGAACTGTATAAGTGTTTGTTGCATCCGGTAAATCTTCATTTTGTCCTGGGGGATAATAAGTATATCCAGCATATTCAGCAAGAGCTTTAACTGCTCCTTCTACATAATCTAAAAGATTATTTTTTAATTTATTGCTATCGGCAATATTATCTATAAAACCATATTCAACAAGTACTGGTTCAACATTACCAGTAAGTCTTTGTATATAATAATAGTCTTTACTAGGATCTTCTGGCAATCTTCTTTGATATACTTTTCTTTTCTTTTGACCTGCTTCTCCTATATTATCTAAAATAGCAGTTGCAAGAGTATCATCATTTCTTAGTGCATATACTACTTCAGCACCTTCTCCACCTCCTGCATTTATGTGATTAGAGACTAAAATTACATTTGGATCATTTCCATAAGCATCTAAAATTCTTGAAACTCTTTCATCTCTTTCTAAAGTTTCATCAATATCTCTAGTTAAAGTTGTAGGAATACCTAACTCTTTTAATCTATCATACATATATTTTGCTGCTTGTAAGGTCAAATCCTTTTCTTTTAAACCATTTCCTATTGCACCAGGATCATTCCCTCCGTGTCCCGCATCTACAACAATACCTTTTATTTTCTTTTCATTCATTATCTTCACCTAATCTAGTGTATGATAAACTTAAAATTATGTTAAATGTCTTTTGATATGCATTATTTGAAAAAAACTTTTCTATATATTAGTAATCATAAGAATCATAACTTTTAATATTCTTATATTCTTTTTAAGTTAAACATTATTTACAAACAAACTATAAAAGCACTATAAAGACGTGCTCTTCTATTTTACTGTATTTCTTTACTACTATTATATAATCTTGCTTTTCACCGTTTTCTGTTGTGACTTTAACTACTACTTTATTTTTACTATTTTTTAAATTCTTATTTCCTATAATTTTTTCTTTAATGTAATTATTTAATGTTTTAGATTAATATTGATTTATAATATCGATAATTTCATTATAATTTATAAACTCTTTAGAAATAATTAAATCAAATATATCATTTATTGATTTTTTTAACGATTTAACTTGTTCAGATAAAGTAATAATATTTAATGTTTTATTGGAATCGATATTACAATATAATTGACTAATTTTTTTCATTAATTCTCTAGGAAAATTAGGGATTATCACATCATTCCAGTATTTCATCGCTAAACTTCCACCCTGTCCACCAACAGACAAATATTCAAAGTATTTAATTTTTCTTAAATATCTTAAAAAGCAACATACAAAACCACTTTCTATCAAATCATGATCTAGCTTATTTAAAATTATTCCGTGTATATTAGTTATAACTTTATCATTATCAACATCACAAAACATTGCACATTTTCCTATAGTACCCTCAGCAGAAAATACTATGTCTCCATTTTTTAATAATGATAAATTATTTTTATTACCTAAATAATTATATGAAGTTACTGTACCATAATCAGATAAATTAGTAGGTTTAGCAATTTTATAAAAATTTCTTTGATATTCATTAGATTCTATGCTTTTCCCTATACAAGACACTTGCAAATTTTGCCCTCTAGATATTTTATAACCAAAATCATTTAAATTACAATATCCATTTTTATAATTTTTAATTAATGAATGTATTCTTTTAAATTCCTCACAATAATATCCAGCATCAATTCTATTTTTAGAAAATATTTCATTATATTTTGGCAAAGAATACTCTAGTATTTTGGAATTTACATTTAATTCTTTTTCTATTAGTTCATATATTTTGTTCTCTTTTATTTTTATTTGTTTTTCTTTATTAATGATATCCTTTACTATACTTTCTATTTTAGCAATTATTTTTTTTGAATCTTTTCCATTTGGAAAAGGTATATGGCAATCTAAAAACTTAGTTCCTGCATGTCTTATAGTTGCACCTCGTGGGATCATTAAGTCAAGTTGATTTTTAAAATGATTTGTTTTCATAAAAGAAAAAATATAATATTTATTTCTTTTTAATGGAAGTCTATAAAAAGCACTGGCAACCATGCAATTAGGATAATCCTTATCTAATATACAACATTCTCCAATATTAGAATCTTTAGATATCAAAATATCTTCATATTTTAAATTTTGATTAACAAACGCATTATAATTCATAAATTCAAACGATTCATTAGAAGATAAATCTATTGTATAATTATTCTTATTGGCAATTCTAGTCTTTAAAAATTTATATTCAGAATTTGTCATATAATTATTACTGCCAATGTCAGTTCCATTATCTTTTTTATTAAGTTCTCTTGCTAATAAATCTTCTAATCTAAAAGTATTTTTATTAGAATATTCCATTAATTGCAATTGATGAGGCGATAAAACAAATTTATTTTTAATTATATCATTATATTTAATCATTGCTATCACCTATCAATCTAAAAACAAATCTTTCAATTGTTCTTCTTGCCCTAAACACCATTTTTTAAAATCTTTTATTGTTTCTGTAAATTCCTCATCTAACATCGGATTGCCATCCTCATCCATTTCAATATTAAATGTTTTATTATCAATTTTATATACTGGGTTAAAATATTTAACTCTTTTTGAAGTTCTAACTTCATATCCTATATTTTTAATATCTTTTACAAATATTTCATAGTTCCCTTTTTTGAGTTTTTCTAATTCTTTTGATTCTGGTTTATAAGCAACTATCATTGTAGTATTAACTCCAGTATCAGCAAAAATATCAGGTGGCAAATCAAATAAAGCTACTATTCTCATATGTTCTAGGAGCCATTCTCTAGCTTTATTCCACCTATCTACAGAAGCAATAGAATTAGATAATATTATTCCCATCCTGCCATTTTTCTTTAAGATTCTATATGCGTTTTCAAGAAATACCAATCCTAAATCAATCCAATTACCACTTCTTGCAATATTCCATAACTCATACATTTCAATAATTTCTCTATCGACATCATTTTTGGGTTCATATTTTCTATCTTCACCAAACGGTGGATTTGTTAATACTACATCAAATTCTTTAAGTTTCGTTTCATCCTTCCAATTGTCCCACTTACCACCTTTATGTAACTTTGGATTTAATTCTACTAATTTATCACGATCATCAAATTTCCATAAAATTGATCCTTTATCAGGTTTAAAGTCAAGTTTTGCATTTCCATCACCATTTAATAACATATTTAATTGTGCTAATCGAACCATATCACTATCATTATCAACACCATATAAATTATCATCTGATAATTCACCATGAGAATTAACATAAGAAACAGATAAAAAGTCAGCAATACCTGATGTTGGATCGATTATTTTTTCATACCTTTTTGGATTAACAATTTTAACTAAAAATTCTATTAAGTGTATTGGAGTTATAAATTGTCCTTTATCTGTTTTGGAAAATTCATTAGCAAATTTATAAAACACAAGTTGATATAAATCTGTTTTTTCTGATTTAACAAAACTATAATCTTGTAATTGTTCCACTATTTCACTAATAATCTTAATATGTTCTATTTTTCCCCAAATTATAGTTTCACTAACAGTTCGATTTAAAATATAATGATATTCTTGTGAAGCCTCTTTATATAAATTCTGCATCCTTTGAATAAAAGCTTGGACATTTTCATCATCTAATGTATAAAACGACTTTTCAGAATCTGATATAAAAAATTGCAAACTATTTATTCCTAATCGTTCTAATGGTTCTTTTTCTTTTAAATTTTTATAAAATTTTAAATATTCTTTTTTACTAGATTTGGAATTAATTTTTTGATTCTTTTTTTCATCAAATATTTTTAATGCTAGTGTTTGTATCAAAATTTCATATCCACGAGTATTTTTCATTCCTACTTTATCAATAACTCTTAATATATTAGAAATACCATCTGTTAATTGTTTGCTATAAATACCACTTATTATTTCCAAATCATCTATAGTTCTTCTAGAGCGATCTATATAATATGAATTTATTTTTCTTTGCAATTGTTCAAAAGTAGGAATTTTATTATACGCATCAGGTAAATGTAATGATAAATCTTTTATACCACTATTATCATTTTTTAAATTTAGTGATTCATCAAGCCTTAAAAAAATGTTATTTTTCTTTTTAAATAAATACAATCTTTCAGCATCATATATAATTCCAATAGCAAAATTCGACTCAATTTCTTTTAATGCTGGTTTCAATTGTTGATTATAAATAACTTCTGTTTCTTTAGAATTTTCATTTTTAAATTCAATTACACAGATCAAATGTTTTCTTAACCAATCTAAATCGCATTGATTGTTATTTTTATGCCAATTTTTGTATTTTTCAAACCATTGTTTATCATCAAATATGGCTGCATCAAATTTTATTGGTGAGGAGTTTTTATTTCCTTTAGGAAAATGTACTTCTTCTCCAATATAATCTTTTGAGTACATTCCAGAATTAATTAATGAATATATAAATTGACATCTATAATATTCTTCATTTTTCTCACCTTTTTTATTTTTTATTTTAACTTTTTTATTGCAAGTTAAATGCATTGGAACTAAAGATTCATATTCACATTTATTACTATATTTATCATCAAATTCACCTTTAATAATAGTAAAACTTATTATTTTATTTTCCATATACATCACCTACAATTCAATTTTATCATTTCCATTCAGAGATGTCAATGAAACTTTTGAATGTTTTTTGTTGCTTTTTATAAAACATATAAAAAAGACTTTTTAAGCCTTATAATATCTACAAAGTTTCTGAATTTTACACTTTTCACATTCCGGTTTGATTGCTTTGCAGTGATATCTTCCAAATAATACTAGTTGTTTATGTCTTCTGCCCCAATCTTTTTTGGAAAATTTTTTCATTAACTTTCTTTCAATGTCTTCTACATTATCTTTTTGATATGCTAATTTTAATCTTTTACTTACTCTTTCAACATGCGTATCAACAGCAAAAGCAGGATAATCATATAATTCATTTAAAACTACATTAACTGTCTTTCTACCAACACCTGGCAAGCTTTCTAAACTTTTTCTATCAGTTGGAAAAATACCATTATATTTTTCATCTAAAGTTTTTGCAATAGTTTTTATAAAAAGTGATTTCTTTTTAAATGTACCTACTGGTCTAATAATATTTTCTAAATCTTTTATATCAGCATTTTTTAATTCTTTTAAACTCTTATATTTACTAAATAGTATTGGCGTTACACTATTTACCCTTTTATCAGTTGATTGAGCACTTAAAACAACTGCGATTAAAAGTTCATAATCTTTGTTATAATTCAATTCACATTTTGGATTTGGAATTAAATCATCTAAATAATTTTCAATTTCTAAAACTCTATTCATCATTGTCATCTTCTTCAAACCAATCATAGTCAAAAACATCTATAGGATCTTCTTCACTCTTTCTTTCTTTATGTTTTTGTCTATTCTTTTCTATATCTTCAACTGTTTTAATTCCCTTTTTTTCCCATTCATATAAAATTTTATCGATATATCTTAAATTTGATACACCATTATAAGTAGCTTCTTTGACTGCTTCTTTCATAACTTCATCAGTAAAACCATTTTCTACCCAAGCTTTCATAATTTCATATTCTATTGGACTTAAAGTTCTACCAAACTCTTTTTCTACTATTTCAAAAATATTACTACTAGATGCATCATTTTGATTTACTTCTTCACTGATAATCAAAGATATTTTTTTATAAAATCCTTCCAAACTTATTTTTTCTTCTAAAGTATCCTTTTCATTCTTTAATGTTTTTAACTTTATAAAGTTTTTTTCAGTCAATAAAGAAATATAATTCATAACATCTTCAAGAGAAATGTTTAAACTATGAGAAATCTTTTCAGGATCAAAAGTAAACTCTTCTCCTATATTATATAAATACATCAAAAAAACAAACTCATCTAAATTAATTTTTAACTCTTTTAGATGTTGCATTAAATAAAGGGGTATTACTATATTACCTTGCTTTAAAATATTAATCATTTTTGAACTTTTAATAATAATCACACTCCTTTTTGTTAATTATATCTTTCTTTACAAAACTTTAAAATATCTTCTTTTTTATTTTCTAATCTCTTATATAATACTTCTTTTTCTATTTCTTCATAAATATTTTTTAAATATGGTCCAGGTTCTTTATTTAATTCTTTCATTATCTCTTCACTGCTAATTTGTAAATCACTTCTTTTGGTAATAGGAAGTTCAACATAGCTTTTGGCTATTTCTTTTTTAGGTATTCCTTTGATAAGTCCTGCGACACTATTTATATAAAGTCCATATTTATAAAGA
This sequence comes from uncultured Bacilli bacterium, assembly GCA_947627375.1. GTDB lineage: Bacteria > Bacillota_I > Bacilli_A > RF39 > UBA660 > CANRDQ01. The sequence continues at coordinate 9,544 of CANQVR010000005.1, forward strand.
TTATATGGATCTTTATTGTTTATTTGTAAGGCTTTTTGGACACTTTCTATCATGTCTTTTTCATGATTTGAAAAAGGATATATATCTATAACATCTAATATAGCCCAAACACCAATTAAAGAATCTGTACATTTAACTTTATTTAAGTTTTTAAGTTCAAGTTCTTTATCTAGTCCTAAATCTATTAGTAATTTTATACCTTCTAAGGCCCTATCACTAGTAAAGATCTTATCTAGCTCTTCTTTTTTTCTGTGATATGATAACTTCTTTAAGAGATGTTTTTTTTCTAAAATAGCATTAATTACTTCATCACTCAAAGAAAAATTAAGACTTGTAGAGAAACGTAATGCCCTAAGCATTCTAAGAGAATCTTCTTCAAAACGATCATTTGCATTACCAACTGTCTTTATGATTTTCTTATTTAAATCTTCTTTAGCATTTAAGTAATCGATTATTTCTCCTTTACTATCCATACAAATAGTATTAATAGTAAAGTCACGCCTTTTAAGATCTTCTTCTAAACTATCTATATATTCTATTTTTTCAGGTCTTCTATTATCAAGATACTTATACTCTTTTCTAAAAGTAGTTATTTCAAATCTAACATTTTTTTTCATTACAGTAATAGAACCATAATCATCACTTAATATTATAACTTTTTTAAATATCTCTCTTAATTCTTTAGGCGTTGCATTAGTCGTAATATCTATATCATTAGATTCAATTCCTAAAAGATAATTTCTTACAAAACCTCCTACAATATAGGCTTTGTAACCTTTTTCTTCAATCATCTTTAAAATATAAATTGCTTCTTCTAACATATTATCATCTCTCTTTGATATATTGTATCAAAAATTAAAACAAAAGACTAGTTTCTCATATTGTTTTACTTTTATTTTGAGAATATTTTTCTATAAAAAAAGAAAAGGAAGTTAAAAAACTTCCACTTTCTAGTTTTATTATTTGTTTACTGCTTCTTTTAATGCAGTACCAGGTTTAAATGAAACAGCATTTCTTGCAGCGATATGAACAGTTTCTCCAGTTCTTGGATTACGTCCTTCACGAGCTGCTCTTTTTGAAACAGCGAAAGTTCCAAAACCAACTAATGGTACTTTGTCTCCTTTTGCTAAAGCACCTTTAATTTCAGTTATTAGTGCTTCCATTGTTCTTGTTACATCTGCTTTTGTTAAACCAGTTTGGTTTGCAACTGCTTCTACTAATTCAACTTTTTTCATTTTTGTTCTACCTCCTCAAAATTTAAGCATTATTAGTTATGCTTACATATTCAATTTACCATGACTAACAATAAAATGCAATAAAATTAACGTTTTTTTATCAAAAATTTAACATTTTTTTAACATTTTTCATTAATTTTGATCATTTTTCTTTCTTTTTGCTGGTTTTTTCGTTAATTTTTCATCTATAGATGTTAATAAACTGATGATGTGTCCTAAACCATAAAAGAACAAACATAATAGAAAACTTATAAACCAAAAGAAGATAGTGAGCGAGATATTGAATTCAGTTTCAACACAACTTGTCGCACCATAAAGTGTTGAGGTACTTCCGCATGATGGAAATAAATTTCCAAGAATTAATCCTCCAAAGAAACTTACTATCATTGTAATACACGCTACAATCTGATAAACATTCATTTTTTGTTTTTTTACTTCTTTTGCAATATTATTTATCTTAGGTAAATCTTCTTTGTATTTGTCTATTTCTTCAAATAAGTTCAAGATTTCTTCACCTCTTTTTTCTCTCCTTGTTTTTTTTCTAAATAATCTTTATATAAATAGATGTATCTAGCAAATAACATAATACTAATAGAACCCAAAGTAGAAATTATAATACCATCAAAAGATGAAGCCGCAATTAAATTTACTGCTAGATATATTACTGTTAAAATTATTATCGAATAAAAATACCAGTCATTAGTTACTTCATCAAATGGGACTTTATATAAATCTATTTCATGCCATAATCTAGTATCTCTCATGAAAGTTCCTATTAAATATATGAAAATTATTAAATAAAGAATCAAATAAATTAATGAAGAAAGTCCAAAAGACTGAAAAATTGTAAGTAATGAAGCAATACTAACTAATGCATAAAATATTATTAATATGATATTTAAAAAATTAAAGTATCTTTTACCAAATTTTGTTTTTAAAAATATAAAATATATTAATAATGCTATATGAATACTGTTATGATTTAAAATGCTTCTAAAGATTTCAGTAGATGACAAATCATTTTTTATCGCAAAAGCTTGAGATAATATAATAATACAAACTGTTAGACCTAATAAAAGATTTACAATCATGTTTGGGTTATCATACCATTCTATTTCTCTTTTTTCTTTTTCTAACATATTTTCCTCCTTTTATTTTACATTTATATTATAACATAAATTTCACTATATGAAATAAGATATTTTCATTTTTATTTTTTTGGATAATGTAAATATTTTGTTTTTTCTTGACTTTTATATTTTTTTACTTTCTTGAAACTATCAATTATATCATTATGAAAAATCCCTGTAGCATTTACTGTTTGAAAACCTGTCAAAAAGGTTGTTCCACCTAAAACTATTTCATTTAGAAAGGATAAATCACAAAATACCATGACACTAGACCCTAAAACTGTCAAAGATAAGGGAACTAAAACTTCTGCACCATAAATAAGTAAATTTTTTTCTTCTTCTTTCTTTTTCTTTTCTAAATCCATACTAATACCTCTTCTTATATTATAATTATATCATAAAAAACTAATTATCGATTAAGTATATTATAAAATGTTTATTTTGTGATAGTTTGTTTTTTATGTTATAATGTATGTGTTTAAAAGGAGGTGGCATTATGGCATTACCTACAGTTGCTTTGGTTGGAAGACCTAATGTTGGGAAAAGTACTCTTTTCAATAAAATTGTGGGAAGACAAATCGCTATTACTGAAGATACTCCAGGAGTTACAAGAGATAGAATTTATCAAGAAGTTAATTTTCAAAATTATCGCTTTTATCTAATCGATACTGGAGGAATTGATGATGATAAAAACAATTTTAATAAAGAAATAAAAGTACAAGCTTCTATCGCAATTAATGAAGCTGATGTTATCGTTTTTATAGTAGATGGAAAAGAAGGTCTTACTAGTAATGATCTTGTTGTGAGAGACATCTTAAGAAAAAGCAAAAAAAGAGTTATTGTAGCAATTAATAAAATAGATACTAAAAAAGCTCAAGATAATATATATGATTTTTATGAATTAGGTTTTGATGAATATATCCCTATAAGTAGTATTCATAATATTGGTTATTTAGACTTAATGGATAGTATCGTTAAAAACTTTAACACTTTTGAAGATGATGATAATGATCCACGACTTAAAATATCTATGATAGGACGTCCTAATGTCGGAAAAAGTTCTTTAATGAACGCTCTTTTGAATGAAGAAAGAGTGGTAGTAAGCAAATTAGCTGGAACTACTAGAGATTCAATTGACTCTATACTTACTTATAATAAGGAAGAATTTATTTTAATCGATACTGCTGGTATGAGAAAGAAAGGAAAAGTTTTTGAAGCTATCGAAAAATATAGTTTACTTCGTTCTTTAAAAGCTATAGATAGAAGTGATATTTGTCTTTTAGTAATCGATGCTCATGACGGTATTAAAGAAAACGATAAACATATTGCGGGATATGCTATCGAAAGAGGAAAAGGTTTAATTATTGTCGTTAATAAATGGGATATAAAAAATGAGGAAGATACGATTAAGAATTTTACGGATTTAATACGAGCGGAATTTAAATTTGTCTCTTATGCTCCTATTGTCTTTGTATCAGCTCTAACTAAAAAAAGAATTCATACTTTAATGCCCGAAGTTTTAAAAGTAGCAAAAAATATAAATGTATCAATTAAAACAAGTCTTTTAAATAATGTTATTGAAGATGCTTACGATTTAAATTTACCACCTACTTATAAAGGTAATAGATTAAAAATTTATTTTGTAAGTCAAACTGGAAATAAACCTCCTAAATTCACATTACGTGTTAATAATAAAAAATTGGTTCATTTTTCTTACGAAAGATATTTAGAAAATAAATTGAGAGAAAACTTTGACTTAACAGGAACACCTATAATTTTACAATTTAAGAATAGGAGTGGTGATGAATAATGTTTTGGACTAAACTTCCTTCTAAAGAAACTTTAGAAAAAGAACTTGCTGGTTTAGATAAAGCTTTAGAATTGTTAAACAAAAGATATGAAGAAAAAACTATTGATATTGAAAGTTTCAAACAACAATGTGAAAAGATGGCTGAAAAAAGAAAAAAAATTTTAAAACAATTAGAGAAATATAATTAATAACAAAAATCTCTTGTTACATATAATAAGACAGGAGGTTTTTTATGTTTAAAGATAATTTTTTTAAAAAAGTAGAAAACAAAACTAATGTTAATAAAGAGACCATAATGTCACTTGCAAAAAAACTTCAAAGCTCTAATATGAAAGATGAGAAAGTAATACGTGAAGTTATTCAAGAAGTTGGAAATATTTCTGGTAAAGATGTATCTAAAGAAAAAGAAGATAAAATTGTTAAAGCTATAGTTTCTGATAATGTTCCTACTAATATTGATAAAATGTTTTAGAGAAAATCTAAAACTTTTTTTATTTTTAATTGCTTTACAAAAAAAGTCATGTTACAATTAATTTAAGATAGGGAGTGGTTTGAATGAGAAAAAATAAAAGTGAGGACATTATTTAAAGAGACATTTTTTATGTGCTCTTTTTTATTGATTGGAGGTAGAAAATGAAAGAAAATAAAATAAAAAACGAAGAAGAAATAATTACTATTTTAACTGAAAACACAAGAGAAATTAACCTAACATCCCTTTGTGAAACTTTACAAGTAGAAGAAGTAGATGTCTTAGGTATAATAAATAAACTGAGAAATGATGGGATAAATATCGTTGTTAAAAAATTTGATGATGGACTTCACTTATTTAATAGAGGAGAAAGAGATTTCGAAGAAGAACATTCTTATAATTTTAAAACTAACGAAAATAATGAATTTAAATTTGTAGCAATTTCTGATACTAGATTTGGTTCTAAATCACAACAACTTTCTATATTAAAAGATATTTATGAAAAAGCCAAAGAAATGGGATATGATAAAGTAATACATTGTGGTAATATGACAGAAGGTCTATATTCGATGAACAATATTTATGCAGAGACAAATTTTTTAGATGACACCTTAAGACAAGTTGATTATATTATCAATAATTATCCTAAAGTTGATGGAATAAAAACTTATTTCATTACAGGTGCGAGAGATGAAAAACATTTAAAAACTAATAAAATTGATATCGGTAAAAGAATTAGCGAAGCTAGAAATGATATGATTTATTTAGGATATAATTCTTGTAATGTAACAATAGATAATACTAAAATGTTAATTTTTAATCCTAAATTAAGTAAAACTTATACTGTTTCATATCGTGCTCAACAACAAGTAGATTCTTTCCGTAGTGAAGATAAACCTGATATCCTACTTTATGGTGGACTTCTACAAATGGACAAGTTTAATTATCGTAAAGTAGATTGTATTTCAGTACCTAGTGTTTGTGCAACAACAAAAGAAATGAATGATAAAAGATTTTCTAATACTGTTGGAGCTTGGTATATAACTGTTAAAACTAATAATAAAGGACAACTTGAAAGTATTAAAGCGGTAGATTCTATTTATTATCAAACCAACAAAGATGATTATCAAAAGAACTTTCAAACTATAACAAATAAAGAATCTTCTAATGATCAACATTTAAAAAAGACAAATAAAATTTATCGTAGTATAAAAAATGGAATGCCTATTAATGAATTCATGGAGAAATTTAACTGTGATTATAATGAAATTGCAGGTATGTTAGAATTATGTAGAATTTATGGTAAAAATATTGATATTGTTCCAAATAAAGGAGAACTTGTTTTTGCAAAAACTCCTGTACCTAAAAAGAAAATTAATTTAAAAGATAGTATTGATTTAAACAAACTTAATCATACTAAACTTTGTATTGTATCTGATACTCATTTTGGAAGTATTCATCAACAACTTCATTTATTAAATAAAATTTATGAAGAAGCATATATGCGTGGTATAGATACAGTTTTGCATTGTGGTGATATGGTCGATGGAAATTATACAAATCGCCTAGAACAACCTCGTCAACAATTCCTTCATGGTTTTGATGAACAAGTAGGTTATGTTGTTGATATGTATCCTAAAGTTAAAGGAATTACTACAAAATATATTTTAGGTAGTCATGATGAGACACATTATAAAAATGGACAAGCAACAGTTAATGAATGGTTATCAAGATGTAGAACAGATATGATTTTCCTAGGTCAAGATAACGCTACTATTAATATCAATAATATGAAAATTGTTATGGATCATCCAGGTGGTGGTTCTGCTCAATCTATATCTTATAAACCTCAAAAGAGAATTGAAATATTAGAGTCAAAATTTAAACCACATATAATGTTAATTGGTCATTACCATAAAAGTTATTCTTTCGTTTATCGTAATGTACGTGGTATTGAAGTTCCAGCTTTATGTGATAAAACTCAATTCCAACAAAAACAAGGATTATCTAATTATGTTGGGGGATATTTCTTAGATATTTATTCTGATAAAAAAGGAAATATTCAATATTTTGCTCCTGAAGAAATTTTATTTGGAACAAAAGATATGTGGGAAGAAGCTGGTAAAGATAAAAAGAAAGTCAAACAATTAGTAATTAAATAACGTTTTAGTAATCTAGAACGTTTTTTTGTGCATATATCAACATTATTTCTCATAGATTTAAATTGAATAAAAGGAGAAATGATTTATGGAAAAACATGAGATTATAAAAAATATTGCTGAAAGATCTGGCGGAGATATTTATCTTGGAGTTGTTGGGGCAGTTAGAACTGGTAAAAGTACATTTATCAAAAGAATGATTGAAACTCTTGTTGTCCCTAATATAGAAGATGAATATGAAAGAAAAAGAGCTCTCGATGAAATACCACAAAGTGCTCAAGGTAAAACAATTATGACTACTGAGCCTAAATTTGTTCCTAATACTGCGGCCAAAATAAAAATTGATGATTTTGAATGTAAGATTAGAATGATTGACTGTGTTGGTTATATGATTGAAAATGCATTAGGAGCAACTGATGAAAATGGACCTCGTATGGTTAAAACTCCATGGTATTCTGAAGAAATTAGTTTTTATGAAGCAGCTGAGATTGGTACTGAAAAAGTAATTAATGATCACTCTACTATCGGTATTGTAGTTACTACTGATGGATCTATTGGAGAATTCGATAGAAATGATTATTTAGAAGCTGAAACAAGAGTTATTAATGAACTAAAAAATATTGGTAAACCATTTATTGTAATTTTAAATACTACACATCCTACTCTTCCTGAAACGGAACGTATTGCTGAACAACTAAAAGAGGAACATAATGTTCCAGTTATTCCTTTAAATGTCGATGCGATGAATGAAAAAGAAATGTACGATATTTTAAGAGAAGCATTATACGAATTCCCAATTGTTGAAGTTAGAGTTAATATGCCTGAATGGATTACTATTTTAAATCATAAACATCCATTGAAAAAACACTATATCGAAAAAATTAGAGAAAGTGTTGTAGAAATAGATAAACTTAGAGATATCGAAAATATTACTACTAAATTTTTAGATGATGAAACTATCGAAAAAGCATTCCTTTCAGCAGTAGATCCTGCGACTGGTACTGTAACAGTTCAACTTACTGCACCTAGTGAACTTTATAGTAAAACTTTAAATGAGATAATTGACTTTGATGTTAAAAATAAAGCTGATTTACTTTCATTATTCCAAGACTTAAATATTGCTAAGAAAGAATATGATCAAATTAAATATGCTTTGAAAATGGTTAAACAAACTGGATATGGTGTAGCAACTCCTACTCTTGAAGATATGAAACTTGATGAACCTAAAGTTATTAAACAAGGCCAAAAATATGGAGTTAAATTAAAAGCAGTTGCACCCTCTATCCATATGATAAGAGTAGATGTAGAAAGTACTTTTGAACCTATTATCGGTACAGAGTCACAAAGTAAAGAATTAATTGATTATTTAATGAAAGATGAAAATAAAGACTCTAATAATATTTGGAAAAGTGAAATATTCGGACGTAGCCTAGATGTTATTGTTCAAGAAGGTATTCAATCAAAAATAAATCTTATGCCTGAAAATATCCGTTATAAATTACAACAAACTTTAGCGAAAGTTGTTAATAAAGGATCTAACAATATGATAGCCATAGTTATTTAAACTATGAGCTTTTTTCTTTTTATACCTTTATATAACATTTCAGGTATCTCTGCTTCATATATGATTTCTCCTTTTTCAATAAAATTTACTACTTCTTCTTTAATATCATCTACTTTTACATAGTAAAAATCATTATAAATTATATAATCATTACCATTAGGTATATCTTCATAATCATAAAATTTAAAAAATATTTTTTCTTGAAAATCTACTATTATTCTTAATTCTATACTATCATAATCATCTTCATCTAATCTTTCCATTTCAACAAATGTACCTATTTTTTTATTAGGAAAAACTTTTACTTTATAAAATCCTTTTAGTTTAATACGATAATTATTCTTTAGTCTTATTATAAAATCTTTTATTGTTTTAATAATTTGTTCTTTATCATCCCATATTTCTCTTTTAAAAAAAACATTATTAATATAAATTATTAATTTATCTTTTGAAATAATTTCAACTTTCATGAGACCACCTACATTATAGTATGAAAAAAAGACTTAGATTGTTTCTATAACTAAGTCTTCTAATTTTTTTAATATTTCTTCTCTTCCTGTTCCATCGACGCTTGAGAATACTACTAAATCATCACCTACTACAAGATCTAAAGTATTAGTAATATTTTTTATTTGTCTATTTTGTTTACTTGTCCCAACTTTATCTGCTTTGGTTACTATAATCGTAACAGGTAAATTATAATATTTTAAAAAGTTATACATTAAAACATCATCTTCACTAGGTTTATGTCTTATATCTACTAACATAAAAACTCTTTTTAATTCTTGTCTTTTTTCTAAGTATTCTTCTATTAGTTTACCAAACTTAGCTTGTGTTTTTTTATCGACTGCTGCATATCCATATCCAGGAGCATCAATAAAATAAAAATCATTATTTATTAAATAGAAATTTAAAGTTTGAGTTTTCCCTGGTTTAGATGAAGTGTAAGCAAGTTCTTTTCTCATTAACATACGATTAATAAAACTACTTTTACCTACATTACTTCGTCCAACAAGTAAAAATTCTGGCAGTCCTAATGTTGGATATTGACTACGACGACTAGCCATTATATCTAATTTAGATTCTTTAATTACCATTTTATCTTTCCTTTTCTTCTAAATATTTTTTTGTCACTTCATCTAGATCGTTAATTAATTTCATTGCATCATCAAAAGTCTTTACTTTGGCACCACTTGCATACATGTGACCTCCACCATTATAATTTTCTGCAACAGCATTAATTATTGGTCCACGTGAACGAATCGATATTCTAATAATGTCATTTTTTATATCTTCAGTAATTGTTACCCAAACTAATATCTCTTCAATAAAATTAAAGTTATTTATCATATTACCTGGTGAAGCTGAATCAGCACCGAACTTTTCTAGTAATTTATTAGTAATTTTTATATAACCAACTTTATTATCAGTTACAATCATATTTTCACCAATATAACCTTCAAGTCTTACTTCTTTTAAGGGTCTATTATATACTTTTTGATTTAATTCATTGATACTGAATTTATAATTTTCTAAGTAATATGAAACAAGTGAAAAAGTTCTAGGACTACAACTATCAAATAAAAAACGATTAGAATCAGCAACAAGCCCTATATATAAAGTTTCGGCGATTTCTTTGTTACATAATAATTTAGTTTCTTTTATTAAATTCATAATTATTTCACAAGCACTACATGCTGTATCTTCTATACACTCTATATCACAAAATTCTTCTACAAATGGATGATGATCTATTTTTATTTTATGTTTAAATAAATCAACATTTGGAATATCCACTCTTTTTTTGTCTGGAGTGTCAGTTACTATTAAAAGAGTATTATCATCTATATTTCCTAATTTATCAAGTGCTCCAATATGAGAAAATTTGCTACTACCATTTCCAACTGCAACAACTTTTTTTTCAGGAAAAGTTAGACGAATTGAATCTCTTAATGCTATTTGACTAGCAAGCGCATCAGGATCTACCCCAATGTGTCTAGCAATTACGATATTATCATATTTTTTTATTGCTTTAAATATTCTTTTATACATAACACTATTCCTATCTATTTTCTATTATAGCTTTGGTATCTCTTGCAATCATTAATTCTTCATTAGTAGGAACTATATAAACTTCACTCTTAGAATCAGGTGTGCTGATACGTTTAAATTCTCCACGTACGTTATTTGCATCTATATCTATTTTTATTCCAAGACACGCTAGTTCTTCTACTATTTTTAAACGTGTGTTAATACTATTTTCACCAATACCAGCAGTGAATGCAATAACGTCAACACCTTCAAGTAATACATAATATTGAGCTATATAGTTAACAACACTTCTTACAAATTTTTCTTCTGCTATAACACAATTTCTTTTTCCTTCAGTAATTCCTTGTTCAATATCTCTTGAATCACTACTGTATTGACTAATACCTAAAAATCCTGATTTTTTATTTAAATCATCTAAAACTTCATGAACATTTTTACCCTCTTTTTCCATAACAAATGGAATGATAGAAGCATCAACATCTCCTGAACGTGTTCCCATTATAACACCAGTAAGTGGCGTAAAGCCCATAGATGTATCAACACATTTTCCATTTTTTATTGCCGCCAAAGAGGCTCCTTGACCTAAATGACAACTGATGATTTTTAAATCATCTCTACCTAATTTTTCAGCTAATGTCTTAGCTATAAATTTATGACTTGTTCCATGGAAACCATATTTACGTACTTGATAATCAGTATACCATTTATATGGTACTGGATATAGGTAATTAACTTCATCTATTGTTTGATGAAAAGCAGTATCAAATACTGCTACCATAGGTACATTTGGTAACACTTCTTTAAAAGCTTTGATACCAAGTAAGTTTGCTGGATTATGAATTGGTGCAAACTCTTTGAATTTATCAATATCTTCAATTACTTCATCTGTTATTAATACTGAATCAGTATACTTATCTCTACCATGAACTGTTCTATGTCCTACTGCATCTATTTCATCAAATGAAGAAATAATATTTAAACTTATTAATTTATCAAGTAATATTTTTACAGCATCAGAATGATCTTTCATTTCTATTTCTTCTTTTACTTTTTTACCAGTATATTTGATACTGTAACAACTTCCTTCTATTCCTATTCTTTCAAATAGTCCACTAGCTAAAACTGTTTCATCATCCATATTAAAAAGTTGAAACTTTAAGGAACTACTTCCTGCATTTATTGAAATTATTTTCATACTATCCATCTCCTTCATGTATAATATTATACTATAATTTACTTTGTAAGACAATGAAAAAGATTTTAGTTAAAAAATTTTAATATCAAAAAAGATAGGTTAAACCTATCTTTTAAGCTATAATCTATTATTTATTATTGTAGCTTCCACTTACTTGATTTAATCCGTTTTGAACTAAACGTCTAGTAATTTCACCACCAACACTACCGTTAGCACGGCTAGTTGCATCTGGTCCTAAATTAACACCAAGTTCATTAGCTATTTCATATTTCATTTTATCAATAGCTTGTTTAGCTCCTGGTACTCTCATTTTCATTGAAGAATTGTTATTTGAGTTGCTCATGGTTTCACCTCCTATACATTTATAGAATGTGAACTTATCTACAATTTAATACATTTTTTTTCTGGTAATTTATACCTACAATAATTCTTCAAATTTTTTAGTTTCTTCAGCAGTTATCTTTATAGTAAAAGTATCATTTATAGCTAGACCAATTAATTTTTGATAATCAAATTTTTGCTCTTCTTCTTTGGCAATTTCCAGTTTAGGATTTATTACGGGATGTTTAGGTACAAATACAGTACAACAATCTTCATAAGGTAAGATACTAGTTTCGTATGTATCTATTTTTTTAGCAATATTCATAATTTCTAATTTATCAAGACAAGCAACTGGTCTAATAATAGGAAAGTTAGTAACTTCATTTATAACATTTATGCTAGTTAAGGTTTGACTGGCAACTTGACCAATACTTTCTCCATTAATGATAACTAAAGCATTATTCTTTTTAGCAAGACCTTCCATTATACGATACATCATTCTTCTCATAATAGTAATAGTATATGCTGGATGACAGTTTTTATATATCTCTTCTTGAATAGCGGTAAATGGTACTACATGCAGTCTAATTTCATTTGTATATTCTACTAATTTTTTAGCAAGACTTTCTACTTTTTTTCGAGCTTCAATACTAGTATGAGGAATTGCTTCAAAATATACTGCATCAATTACAATTCCACGTTTTAAAGATAAAAATCCTGCTACTGGTGAATCTATACCACCGCTTAACATAAGCATTCCTTTAGGTTGACTTCCAACAGGATATCCACCTAAACCATAATAAGTATTTGTATAAATATAACTTTTATCTTTTTTTATTTCTACTTTAAATAATACTTCAGGATTTTTAACATCTACTTTAATATTTTTAATATTTTTTAAAATTACTCCTCCTAAATGTTTTGATATTTCCATACTATTTAAAGGAAAACTTTTTAAACTTCTTTTTGTTTCTACTTTAAAAGTTTTAAAATCTTTTTCTTTTGCAATAGCTATAATCTCTTGATCTAAGCTTTCAATATTAGTATCTACAACATTTGCAACTTGATACGCATGGATTCCAAAAACTTTAGATAATTTTTCATTAATAATTTTAAAATCTTTATCATTAAATTCTATTTGCATAAAACTTTTATTTTTATGAATTTTTATATCTATATTTTTTAGTTTATTCATAATATTTTGTTCAAGCTTAGTCACAAAGAAATTTCTATTTCCTTTCTTTGTAAATAATTCTCCATATTTAATTAATATTATTTTTTTCATAATTTTCACATATAATTAATCTTATAGATTAATTCCTTTCTATTTAATATTTTTTAAGATGTATGCATCGTAAATTCTTAGAGTATTAATTTTTTTACCATTTTCTAATATGTACTTTTTAGCTTTTAAATCAGTTTGATAATCTCTATCATTACCTCTTGTAACTATGAAGATAGCATCTTTATTTTTCTTTATTTCTTTTAATAATTTTTGACTGCCATTAAATCCCCAATTACCGGTATTTATTAAATCTAAATAATTAATTTCTATATCGTTTACTAATTTAAAATAATATCCATTAGCATTTATAAATATTATTTTTTTAGCTTTGTTTTTCTTAATGAATTTACTAACTTCTTTAGTAAAAGAAACATCATCGTTTGTTAATCTTCTATATTCAAAGTGATTTATATCATTTGGATAAGAAAAATCATTTGTAATAAACGTATTTATACCTAATAAGGTAAAACATATAATAACACAAATTGAAAATAATTGATAATTAAAATTATTGGGTAATTTAAAATTGAGTAATAAGAAAATGGCAAGAACTATTAAACAAAATTGGAAATGATAAAAACCAAATATAGGAATAAGTATAGTATAGAATGCTAGAGCATAATAGTTTTTTATATCTTTGGGATTTTTCTTTATAAAATAGATAGTAAATAATTCTAGTAATATAAAGAAAACAACATATATATTAAAACCTGCTTTATTAGTATTAGCAAAATCAAATAATCCTAAAACACATAAATCAATAAAATTATTTAAAGAATTTGTTATTAAAAGATAACATAAAAATATTCCTAATGGTATTAAAGTTCCTAAAAATCTTTTTTTGAATTTCTTGGGTTCTTTGAGAAAGAATAGTGTTGTCAAAAACATACAAAATCCTACACTTTGTTTTGTTAAAATAAATAGTCCTAGAATTATACCTATTAAAAAATCTTGGTCTTTTTTTGATTCTAAAAAAATTAAAAATATATACAAAAAAAGTAAAAACCAATTATAGTTTGGAAGCAATTTACAAAAAGGAAAAAACAATATTAAAATAAGCCAAGTTTTTTTATCAAAAAGTTTAAATAATAAAAAAGTAATTATTAATAAAATACATATATGTGTTATATGAAATACTAAGATATTTGAGCCAAACAGATGAAATGGAATACTCATTAACATGGGATAAATTGGTGTTACTACCATATTAAAATCTTTATAAGGTATTAATCCTTTATAAATATTATGGGCAAAGCCATAATTCCATATTTCATCTCCATCAGTTGGTAAAATTATCAATGTCCATATTAAAAAAAATATAAATAAAAATACATATGGCAAACTTTTTTTTATTTTTTCCATGTATTGCACTTCCAATCTATTACATTATATCAAAAAAAAATAGTACTAACAAATTATTAATACTATTTAACATCAACTTTAGCAACTTCAGTTTTCTTTCGATAATAAGTTTTGCTATAAACATTAAAATCACTTGGTATTTCTTCTACATCATTATATTCATAATCATTCTCTAAATTGAATGCATATAAGAACATATTTTTTTCGTAAGATTCTTTGAAGACATCATTACCATTTTCATCTTTATAATTGTATAAAATCGTTTCTTGGTTATCACCACTTTTTTTAGTTTCATGCCAAGCAGTTATTTTATAAATTGTAAATTTCTTTTCAGCGACATATTGATTATCAATAACATACTCGCCACATTTTAAAGTAACATACTTTTTATCTCCTTCAAAAACTAACTTGGAATTAGCAGTATCGCAATATTTAGTATCATAAAATGGATTTTTAACATTAGACATGGCTCCAAAATCTATCATTTCTTTTAGATAAACTTCATTATTAATACTTTGAAATTGAAAACCTGTTGCATTAACAGCAAGTTGAGTAGCATTATATTGCATCACTTGATATTTATCATTATAACTAGATTGTAAAGCAATTACTAAAAATACTGCTGCAATAATCAAGCAGACTACAGCTACAGATAATAATTCAAGTCCACCAAATCCTTTTTCATGTTTCCTATTTTTTATTCTTTTCTCTTCTTTAATCATCATACACCGCCAATAATTTCTTATAGATATTTTCATCAACTATAGAAGTTGCTTTAATGGAAATATCTAAAGATTTTTTATACTCCCCTTTATAAAATGCAACTGTAGCCTCATTTATTCCATTTTCTACTTCTTTATAACTAGAAATATATCTATTTCCATAAACTATAGCTTTTTCAGCAAGCATCGCAGTTTTTACCATTTCGTTAGTAGTCTTATATAATTTTAAAACTAAATCTCTTGCAGTATCTACTCTAGTGTTTAAAGTTTTAATAACAATTGGTTTCTTTTCTAATTCTTTTATTACTTCTAAAATTGCTTCATTAGCTTCTGATAATTCTACAAAATACTTATCAGTAATGATTGGTAATTTATAACTTCTAATTTTAGTTTTAGATTGTTTTAAAAATTCCTGTATTTCATTTAATTGTTCACGGGCACGAACTTCATCATCATACATATTTCCAAGAGATTTTAAAGCTACGTCTAATTGTTCTTCCATATTTTTAAGTCTTACCGTTAAATCTTCGATTTCTTTATGAACTACTGAATATGGAGATGAGCCATTTTTCACTGTTGCTTTTAATTTTTTATAATCATCATTAATTTTAACTAAAGATTTATTAGCTTCGTCTATTATTATGACATCTTCATCATTTAGATCATACATATTTTTTATATCGTCTAATTGATTATATATCTCCTTTACCATTTTATTAATTTTTTGAATTTTTTTAGAAAAATCTTTATTGATTTCTTCATATACTTTACGACTAAGTCTTTCTTTTTCAAAATCTACAAATAGAGAATCTAAATAATCAAGAATTGTTTTTAAATCAAACATACATCCTTCAAGATTTAACATTTTTACTTTGTCCATGATATTTTCAATATTCTTTTTAGATTCTTCTAAATTATAGTCAATATTTAAATAGTCTAGTGGATAACCTTCTTTTATCATTTCTTCTTTAGTATTTTTTATTTCTTTAATTCTCTTTGGAATAAGTTCATTAGCCATTAGTAAAACATCTGGAGTTTCATTAATAATTATATCCATATGATCTACCATAGCATCAAGAGCTTTAACGATATGTACTACTTCATCATATTCATTTTTTTCCATTACTTTTTCAAAATCTAAAAATCTTTTTTCAATATTCTCAAGTTGTAATTCGATTGCTTCTTGCATTCCTTCGTATAATGTTTTATGTTGTTCAAATTCTTTATTAAATTTACGATATTTTGTTTTAAGTTTTGTAACAATATTACGATATTTTGTTTCACTAGAGGTAACATCTTTTATTTGTTCAAGTAAGTTATCTGCTACCTGTTTACTTTTATAAATTTCAAGTTCAGTTTTAGCATATTTGTTTCTGTATTCCTTATAGTTTTTATCTTCTATTAGAGTCTCAAGTTCAATAATCATATCATTAATTTTAGAAATATTTTTATCTTTTAAATCTTCAAATTTCTTTTGCCATTTATTATACTTTTCTTCCATTTTTTCATTATTAATAATAGATTCTACTTTAGATAATTCCAAAAGAACTGGAGTACTCGCAATTAAATTAACATTGCGCTCTAATTCTCTAACTTTATCAGTATATCTTTTTGTTTTCTTTTTTCGGATTAATTGAAGTGTAACAACTACAATTACAATCACGATAATTAAAACAGTTGAAATAATTAATATTTGTCCTTGCATATGTTTCCACCCCATATCATATATAACTATATTATCACAAGTTATAATTTTTTTCTACAAAATATGAAAAAATAACAATAATTAATTAAATATATTTTTTATAATCTTTATGCTATAATTATAATTAGGAGTGTATGTATGGTAAAAATTAAATCTTTTTGGAAATTTATTTTTATTTTTATATTTTTTTTACTTATATTAGTAATATTTGGATTTCATAATAATCAATTTGATCCAATGTGGAATTTTGGATATTCTTATGCCATGAGTATAGGAGAAATACCTTATAAAGATTTTACTTTGTTAACTACTCCTTTATTTCCTTTTTTATTTTCAATAGGACTTAGAATTTTTGGACATGATAATATTGTTTTTTTAACTGAACAAGCTTTACTTATTACTTTTACTTTTTATTTTTTATTTAAAATCTACGATAAAAAAGCTTGGATTATGATGTTTGCTTTTATTTTCCCTTTTTTAAATAATATTGTTCCAACATATAACTTTTTAGCTTATTCTTTAATGATTGTTGTAATTTATTTAGAAAAAGAAAATAAAAATGATTATCTAATTGGTTTTATTCTCGGTTTAATTTTTTTAACAAAACAAAGTATTGGTCTATGTATGATAATTCCAAGTATTATTTTTTATTATAAAAAATATAAAGTATTACTTAAAAGAGCAATTGGTTTCCTTTTTCCTTGTATTATTTTCTTTATCTATTTACTTATTACTGGAAGTTTATTTAATTTTATAGACATCTGTTTTTTAGGAATGTTTGATTTCGCTTCCAATAATTCTAATGTATTTACAGTATTTTTCTTTTTAGCATTAGTTATGGTAGGTATATTATTACTTATTATCAAGAAAAATAGAAAAGATATTATTAATTACTATATTTTGTGTTCTTTTAGCTTTTTAATTCCAATCTTTACAGAATATCATTTTTACATGTTCTTTATGTGTTTTATACTTGCTTTGCTACCTTTTGTTTCAGCTCCTAATAAAACTTTGATTTTTATTATCAATATTGTATGTATCTCAATTTGTTTATTTTGTTTTATAGTAGTTTATTCTGGTCTTCATACTGTTTTCTTAAAAGATGTTCATAATTTTAAATATTATTTAATAGATAAAGGCTCTAAAAAAAGTCTTATCGATACTTTAGATTTATATCAACGTTATAAGACAAAGGAAAAGTCTCCAATATTTTTAGGTACTCAAAGTGTTTATTTCACTATAGCAAACGAAGAAAAAATAGATTATTTTGATATTTTAAATCGTGGTAATTATGGTTATAAAGGTACTCAAAAGATGATAAATAAAATTAAAAAAATGAAAAATCAAATTTTTATAATTAATATGAATAAGTATAAACATACAGGAGTAGAAGATCAATTAGATAAAGATATTATAAAATATGTAATTAAACATAGTAAAAAAATAGATAATTTAGCATATTATTACGTATATTTAAAAGAATAAACTTGACTTATTTAGTATTTACCTTTATAATTAAGAGTGCAATTTACTTGAAACAGCAGTATTTTGACATATTCAATGTGTTTTCCGAATAATATTCTAGTAACTTTGCTGTTTAAGCGAAAGAGAAGGAAAACTCCCTAATATGTAGAAAATACATTTCAAGAAATATGTAATATAATAGGAAAGGAGAAAATTATGGCAAGATATACTGGTCCAACTTATAAGAAAGCTCGTCGTGTTGGTTTTTCAATCAGTGAAACAGGAAAAGAACTTGCTCGTCGTCCATACGGACCTGGTCAACATGGTAATGCCCGTAGAGGTAAACTTTCTGACTATGGAGTTCAATTAAAAGAAAAACAAAAAGTTCGTTTTATGTATGGAGTAAACGAAAGACAATTTAGAAATACTTTTGAAAAAGCAGCTAAGATGAAAGGTATTCATGGTGAAAACTTTTTAAAATTACTTGAATCTCGTCTTGATAATTTAGTATATAGAATTGGTTTTTCTTCAACTCGTCGTGGTGCAAGACAACTTGTTAATCATGGACATGTAACTGTTAATGGTAAAAAAGTTGATATTCCTTCATATACTGTTAAAGTTGGAGATGTAATTTCTTTAAAGGATAAAGATAAAGAGTTAAAAGTTGTTCTTGAATCTTTAGAAAAAATATCTAAAAGAGTTGAATTTATTAAATACGATGATAAGAAAATGGAAGCAACTTATGTTAGATATCCTCAAAGAAATGAACTTAATGCTGATATCAATGAAGCATTAATCGTTGAATTTTATAACAAATAAAAAATTGGGAACTTCCCAATTTTTTATTTTATCTCTAATTTTTCGCAGTAACAATTATCTATATCTATCTGCGTTAATTCCTCTTTAATATCATCATAATCTAAATTATAATCATTTAATATATAATGAAGACAAGCGATAACTATACCATGAGAAACAATTAAAATATTTTCATTTTGATATTTTTCTTTTAATTTATAAGCAAACTTTTTACATCTATCAAAAACTTTATCGTTTCCTTCTATATCTTGTACTTTTTCATTTTTTTGAGAAAGTTTTTTTATTTCTTCTTTCGTTATTCCTTCAAGACATTTAATTTCTCTTTCCCTTAAAGTATCATCTTTTTCTATTACTACTTTATCTCCTACTAAAATCATGGCAGTTTGTACCGCTCTAAAAATAGGTGAACATAAACAAGTATCAAAATTTATATTTTTAAGTTTTTCCCGTAATTCATAACACTGCATTTCTCCTATTTTACTCAAATGAACAGGAAGAGTACCTTGAACTCTTCCTTCTTCGTTATACTTAGTTTTACCATGACGAACTAAATATACTTTCATTATTTAACCTCCAAGCTTTTTCCTTGCTTGCTATAGGTGATAAATTTAGATAAAAAGCCATCTTTTTTATAACTAGAATATCCACTAATTAAATAATCATTATTGATTTCTTTTATATCAGTAAAGTAATCATCAAGATTATCTTCACCATAGTTTTCAATATAAATTTTCTTTAAACTAGTTTTATATTTGGCAAGTATACCATCATATTTAAAGACATTTAAATTTTTTGTTGTTTTCTTTTTATCTAATACTGCCGTATGACCTACTAAGACAAGATTATGATTAGAATCTAAAATAATTTTATTGAATCTCTCCATACCTTTACCTTTATAAGTAACTTCATCTAGTTGGTCACCATCTAAATCATATTTGACTATTAAAGCATCAGTATCAAAGTCATTCTTATCTTCACTTAGTTTTTTAGATCCGACAACTATTAATTGATTCCCTGCTTTGACAATACTTGAAAAACCTAACATATCAGTATATTCATAATTAGTTGTAGATATTCTTTCTCCATTACTATTATACTTGACTAAAATACCAACACGGGCAGCATCTTTTCCAACTACATAAATATTATCTTTATCTACTAAAATATCATTAAATAAACCTGATTTGCTACCACCATAATTAGATCTCCATATTTCTTTTCCTGTTTTATCATATTTAATGATAATTCCACCACCACGTTTATCTACACCTAAAGTCATATTTTCAAAAATACTTTGTCCTACTACAATATATCCATCATCAACAACAGCAACATTAGTAAATTTAGAGTCTCCTAAAATTTGTAAATTCTTTTCAAAAATAATTTTTCCATTTTCATCATATTTTACAAAAAGTGCAGTTCTAACTTTATCTTTCTTTTCAGTTTTAGTCTTTTCATAACTTCCTACCGCTAGAAAGTTTTTACCATCACTTTTAACACTATAAAATGTACTATTGTATCCTTTATTATAGAATTTTTCCCATATTTTTTCTTTCTTATTATCATATTTAGTAATTTTAGCTTTTTCGTATGATTTATTATTGTTGTTATTGCTACCTACTAAGATATAGCCATCCGCAATTTTTTCAAATGAATTAGCACTATCTAAATAGACCTTATTATTTTGTCTTTCAATATATTTATATAATATAAATATTCCTTCAGCAAGTAAAATAAGAAGACATATAACTACTATGGAAAACATTATTTTTTTATATCTTGTCTCTTTATCTGCTTTTGTTATTTTTTTCTTTTTACTCATTTTATCACCCTTTCGATTTTGCTTTTTTATTGTAACAAAAATATTTTTATTTTTCAAATTTACTTTTCTAATACTACTAAAAAGTATTTCTTTTTTCCACGCCTTATAACTAAGTATTTTTGTTCTATGAATTCATTTTTAGTTATTTGAAGCGTATCATCTGTTATCTTTTCACCATTCAAAGTAATGCTATTATTATTTAAAAATTCTCGTGCTTGTCTTTTACTAGATACAACATTTGCTTCTACTAATAAATCAACTATATTTGTCTCTTCATTAATAATATGTGGTGTAATGCCTTTAAAGGCAGCTTCTATTTCTTTTCCATTTAATTTTTTTATATCTCCATTAAATAAAGTTTCACTGATCTTTATTGCTTCTTCTAAAGCCTCTTTTCCATGAATATCAGTAATTATTTCTCGCGCTAAAGCTTTATGTGCTTCTCTTAAATGAGGATTCTCTTTATTTTTTTCTTCTAATTTTTCTATTTCCTCTTTCGATAAAAAAGTAAATATTTTTAAATAATCTATTACCATTTCATCATCAACATTTATTAAATATTGGTATAGTTCATAACTAGTAGTTTTTTCTTTGTCCAACCATAAAGCATTACCTTCACTCTTACCAAATTTATTACCGTATTTATCAGTAACAAGAGGCATCGTAAAGCCATAAGCATCACAACCTAATTTTTTCTTAATTAATTCAAGTCCTGTTGTTATATTTCCCCATTGATCAGATCCTTCTACTTGTAAAATACAATTTTTTTCTTGATATAAGTGAAGAAAATCATATCCTTGAATCAAAGTATAAGAAAATTCTGCAAAAGTAATACCTGTTTCTAATCTTCTATTTATAATATCTTTATCTAGCATGTAATTAACATTAATATATTTACCTATATCACGTAAAAATTCTAAAAAGCTATATTCTTTCATCCAATCATAATTGTTTACTACTTCTACATTACCAGCAAATAGTTTTTCTACTTGTTTTTTTATAGAAATTAAATTTCTTTCCACTTCTTCTTTAGAAATCATTTCTCTTTCTGCGGTCGGACGAGGATCTCCGATTAATCCTGTTGCACCTCCGATAAGTAAAAGAGGATGATGGCCTGCTTTAGCAAGGCGTTTAGCTGTAACAAGTGATGAATAATGTCCAAGATGTAAACTATCTGCAGTAGGATCAGTTCCCCAATAGAAAGTTAGTTTTTCATTATTTAATTTATCTTCTAAATCGTTTCCTGCAGTATCTTTAATTAAGCCTCTCCACTTTAATTCTTCGTATAAAGTCATATTATTCCTCCTTTTTCAAAATAAAAGTTCTTCATATATAAGGACGAAAAAACCGCGGTACCACCTTATTTCATGAAGAACATGCACTTTATTTGTTAACGCCAACTACGACTTTTCTCCTAATTTGTATTTCAAAAAATATTTTATTTTAGTTTCCACCAACCACTAAATCTCTATATTAAAAAAATATTTTTCTACTCGATAATTATTCATACGAAAAGTAATAATAAATTTATATTTACTATCATAACATAAATAAGTTTATAAAGTAAGTCTTTTTTATTTTATTTCTGCTTTTTCTAATTTCTTTAAAACTTCTTTTGTAACATCAATTGCTTTTAATCTTAGTTCATCTGCTGCTTTTTTCACTACTGGAGTTCCTTTTTCTTTAGCAACTTCAGCAAGTTTTTCAGTCTTATCTATTAATTCTTTTGATTTTTTCTTTGCAATTTTTAAAACTTTTTCACGATCTAAATCTTGTAATTCAAGCTTTATTTCTTCGACTCTAACCATTAGATCTTCTTTTACTTGTTCTTTATCAATTCCTTCTATTTCTTTTTTTAATTCTTGTAGTTTGTTCATTAAATCCTTTCTAGTTTCGGATCCTTTTTTTGGTGCGAATAAAAGTCCAAGTCCTAATCCTGTTAAAGCCCCAAGAATAAATTTACCATTATTGTTCTTCTTCATATTCATTATCTTCCTTTCTTTTTCTTTTAATAATATCTATGATTTTACCAACAATTCTATCGCTCATAATGGCAATAGCATCCGTTGCTCTATCAACAATTGAGAAAAGTCCATTCAATGAATTAACTTTTTCACTTACATCATCCGTTAATTTGTCTATTTTATTTAATAATTGAATTAAACGAATACCTAAAATAATTAAGACTATTAAAAGTACTATGCCAAATATATATAATAATATCGGTAAAAGTATGTTTAAAAACTCCATATTATCACCATCTTTTCTTCTTATTCTTTTTCATACATCGAATCAATTAAATCAAATAAATTTTCATCTTCTGATTTTTCTTCTGGTTTATTTTCTTCTATTTTAGTATTTTCTTCTTCTATTTTTTCTCTTGTTTCTTTATTTTCTACGACTCTTCTACCAGTTGCTTTTTCTTTACTTACATCTATATAATCATTGTTATATTCTAATCCTAAATCTTCAAAATACTCTTCAGCATCTCCTACGGTTACTTTTGAAACTGATGGAGTTTCATTTTGATCAGTTAAATCTAATAAATCATTATTATCTTCGTTTTCAATATCTTCTTCAATATCATGCATGTTTTCTTCTTCTACATCAAACAACATATTTGTATCAGGTTTTATACCGTATGCTCTATTTCTTACTTCATCAATATCTAAATGTTCATTTTCAAATGAAGGCATTCTAACCTCTCTTTTAGAAACTATCTCATCTTTTTGATAATTCTTATCTAAAACTCCATAAATAGGAGAGATTATTGGAGATGGTTTAAAACTTGATTTTGTCGGTCTAGAATCATACGTATGAGAAGTATTATAATTCTTTTCAAAACCAAAAGTTTCCTCTTTCTTGCCTCCTGAGTATAATGGTTTTTCTTCTTTTTTAGGCTCAGGTTTCTTTTCTTCAAGAACTGGCTTTCTCGAATAAAATTGTGGTTCAATTTTAGGCTTTTCTTCTTCGTATGAAAAATCATCATCTAAAATTTCTTGGAATTTAAAATCATTATTTCCTTTTAATTCATTTCTATCTTCCTCAAAATCATCTAGTTGCTCCAAGTGATCGATTTCTTCTTGTTCTTCTTCTTTTGGTGTAGCAATCTTTTTAACTATCGGTTTTTCTTCTTCGATATCTTCTCTTGCTTGTTCTCTTCCTTTTTTCTTAATCTGCTCAATATCTTTTTCTTTTCTTTTCTCTCTTTTAAATTTTTTTTCTTTTTTCTTTTCTTTTTTAGGTTTTTCTTCTACATCAACATATTCTTCTTCAAAAAGAGCATTTTTTAATTTTTCCATTAATTTCATACAAGCACCTCTTTCTTGTTATTCAACATTATCGATTTCTAGATTTTCTTCATCGTTTGCGGCTTTTGTATCTTTTGCAGCATCTTTTTCATATTCTTTTACATAATCTAGAAAGCTATCTGCATTCTTATTTGGATTTAAAATACTATACTTTTCCTCTTTATAGTTTAGTTTTTTATTGCCTATTAAAGTTCCTAAAACCTTACGATTATATTTGATATTAGATAATAAACTACTAATATTCATGACACTTTCTTCTAAAGTATCTTTAGAAATATAGGCTTCTACTTTCATATAATTATACATTGCTTCTATAAAGTACTTATCTTCTTTTTCAGTTATCTCAAAATAACCAAATTTGTTATCATGTTTAAGTTCTTTTGATAAATAAATATCATTATCTTTTTTATATTTACTTTTTACTTTGTGGTAGAAACTAATCGCATCTACATAAATATAATAATAATTATTATACTTGTCTTTAAATGTCGCATTATACTCTTCTTTATTAATAAATTTCAAGCCATTTGGAACATAATACTTATATCCTTCGTAGTTTACATTATGCATTTTAGGACTATCATAGATAATATCTTCAATAGTTTGATCAATATCACTTATATTCATAATATAAACACTACTACATCCTGTTGTGAGAAATACTAAAACAGAGAGTAAAACAATTAATTTTTTCATATTTCACCTACTCTTATACTATTATAACAAACTTTTATTAAAATCAAAATGTTTTTCTATTTTTTCTTACTTTTAAATGCTTTCAATGCATATATAGGCATATCAAATTTGACGAATTTATCTTCATATTCAGTAGTTATTAAGTTATCTTGTTTACTATGTAAATCTAATGTAACATCTTTTAAAATAAACTTTTCTTTACTTAAAGTTTCAATAGAATAACAAAATAAATCTTTATTATCAGTACGAAGATATATTTCTTCATCCTCTTTAAAACAATTTTTATATTTATCTAAAAATACTTGACTAGTAAGTCTTCTCTTATGGTGACGAACTTTAGGCCAAGGATCAGAAAAATTAAGATATATCCTATCAATTTCTTTAGAAAATACTTCATCGATATTATAAGCATCCATTCTTACAATATAAAGATTTTCTATATCGGCATCTATTTTCTTAATAGCTTTAGCAAGAATACTATCAAATCTTTCGATTCCTATATAATTAATATTAGGATTCTTTAAAGCATTTTCTTTTATAAACTTACCTTTTCCCATACCTATTTCAATATATATAGGATTATCATTTTTAAATAAATCTTTCCAATGTCCATTATAATCCTTAGGATTATCTATAAATTTAGAACAATTATTTAATATCTCTTCTTTATTTTTAACATTACGAATACGCATAATTCACCTCGCCTTTATATTTTAGCACAAATATTGTCTCTTGCATACAATAAATATAGGGAGGAAGCGTTTATGAATCAAGGATTTTATCCATTTATGCCTAATATGCAGATGATGCCAGGAAATCCTAATTTTCCAAATTATTATGGAGAAAAAGGAAATGATTATGATTTAGTTAATCGAGTTGAAAGATTAGAAAGAGAAGTAAAAAAATTGGAAAGTAGAGTTTATCGTTTAGAAAAAAATAATAATGATGACTATCATATTATGTCTAAGGAATATATCAAAGAAGAAGATGATGATAGTTTATATATGGTTTAAATAGAAAAAACACATAAATTTATATGTGTTTAAGCTCATAAGTACCTAGTTGGTACTTTATTTTTTTACATCATACACATGATGTTTTTTATTTCTTTTTTACCCATACCAGTAATGTCGCTTATAGTGTTAGTATCATAATTCTTTTTTAGCATTTTCTTTACTATATCAGTCTTATTTTGGTTCATTCCAGCATCTCTTCCTACGTTATAAGCATATCTATCTTCTATTGCATCTATCTCGGCTTGGGTTAAAAATTCTTCTGTCACTGCCTCTTTGGCATCTTTCCTATATTCTTCCATTATTTCTATTCCTCCTATCTCTTCTTCTAATCTTTTACTATCTTCTTCATTCATGGCAAGCATAAACTTCTCAAGCATATTTAGTTTCTCATTACGTTGAAACTTCTCTCTAATTCTTGGTAGTTCTACATGATAAATATATATGTAATCTGTTAATAAGTTCTTTTCTCTTTCTATTAAATCAGATAATCCATATTTTGTCACTGGTGTTTTATTTCCAATTATGGAAAAATTATTTAAATCTATTAGTCTTACTTTCTTATAATTATATTTATCTCCTCTTAGTCTTATATTTGAAAATGTCTTACATAAATATTCTAGGTTACGTAGTAATCTACTTTTATCTATTTGTCCATTCATTTCTATTATTATAATTTCATTATTTACACTACATATAAAATCTGTCATCGTTATTGCATTTTTAACTTTACTTTGATCTATTTTATTATTTAATAGAATCATATTAGTATAAATATAATTATAATCTTCTTTTAAGACTTCTGAGATTATAAATGCTGCATATTTCTTTTTAGCCTCATTATTTATTATAGTTAGAAACATAGGATTATTAACTGCTGGAACAAACTCATGTTCTTTTACTTTTTTTAAATCTACTAACTTATAGGAATTAATATTACTAAATTCATATTCTAGTAATGGCTTCATATTATGCCTCCTTTCGTCCATAGTTTTAACACAAGAGTAAAACTTATGCAAACGACCAATTTTTAAAATTCACTTCAAAAATAAAAGGAATTTAACAAATTCCCCTTAGGCGAATTTATTAAATTCCTAGCTATTTTTATCTTGAAAAAACAAAATTCATACTTTTTTAATTTTTTTTACAATAATTTATTAAATGTTTGATTTGTGATATACTAATATTAGTAATAAAACCCGAGGTGATAAAAGTGGAATTTATTGATAATTTAAATAAAGAAGAATATGAAGAATTTGTCTCAAAAAGTAAATATAATCATTTTATGCAAAGTTATGATTTCGGACAAATAAGAAAAGAAAAAGGTTTTATTCCTCATTATGTTGGATTAAAAAATAATGGAAACCTAGTTTGTACCGCATTACTTTTAGAAAAGAAATTACCTTTTTCTTACTGTTATTTATATTCACCTAGAGGTTATGTAATTGATTTTAATAATAAAGAATTAGTTAAAGAATTCACTTCATATTTAAAAGATTATGCTAAAAAACTTAAAGCTATTTTTATAAAAATAGATCCTGGAATTAAATTACATGATATTGATCAAAATGGAAATATTATAGGAGACTTTGATAATCATGAATTAGTTACTTTCTTAGAAAGTATTAACTATAAACACTTAGGTTATAACTTAGGATTTGAACATGAACAACCTAGATTTACTTTTAGAATCAATCTAGATAAAAGTTTCGAAGAAATTTATCAAAATATGCATCCTACTACTAGAAAAATTCTAAACAAAGGTAATCAATATAACTTAAATTTATATATTGGAGATGAAACTGATATAGATGACTTTTATATTACGATGAAAGAAACTTCCAAAAGAGAAGGTATTATCCAAGCCCCTGTTAAATATTATCTAAATTTTTATAAAACTTTCAATAAAGATGGATTAAGTGATCTTTATCTTGTTAAAGCTAATATAGAACAAGTTACTAGTATTTTTGTTAATAGAATTAATAATATAAAAGATAAAATAGAAAGTTATAATAATGATAATAAATATAAAAATAAAGATAAAGTTCAAAATAAAATAACTGAAGCACAAAATCAACTTAATAAACTAGGTAAAGAGCTAGAAGAAATAAAAAAAATAGAAGAAAAAGAGGTAGTATTATCTTCTATTATTACAGTTAAATATGGAGATAAAATTTGGACTGTCCATGGTGGAAACAACTCTTGTCTTATGAACTTAAATGCTAATTATTTACTTTATTATACTATTATGAAAGATGCTTATGATAATGGTTATAAAGTAATGGACTGTTTTGGTACTTGTGGTATTGCTAATCCTGATAAAGATAATCCTATTTATGGAATTCATTCTTTTAAGAAAAGATTAGGAGGAGAATATACGGAATTTATTGGTGAATTTGATTATGTAATTAAACCATTTATGTATTTTCTATTTACTAAGTTAATTCCTATATATAGAAAGATTATGAAGAAAAAAGCTAGGAAGGAGGAGAATTAATGAAACTTGTTAAACTAAATGAAAAAGAATTTAAAGAATTTGTAGATAAAAGTGAACAAGTTACTTTTCATCAAACTAAGAATTGGGCAGAACTCAAAAAAACTAATGGTTGGAAATCTTATTTTCTAGGACTTGATGATAATGATGAAATCAAAGCTGCTGCGCTTATTTTAGCGAAAAAAGTTCCTTTTGTTAAAAAGAAAATGTTCTATAGTCCAAGAGGTTTTATAATAGATTATAATAATCTAGATCTACTTGATTTTTTTACTAAAGAATTAAAGACTTTTGCTAAAAGAGAAGGAGCAATATTTGTAAGAATAGATCCTTATGTTATGTATAAACAAAGAGATATTAATGGTAATTTAGTAGAAGATGGTATTGATAATAGTGATATAGTACGTAAATTAAAATTTTTAGGTTATAAACATTTTGGATTTAACTTGATGCAAGAGACACTTCAACCTAGATGGATGCATGTTATTAATACTGAAGGAAGAAGTCTAGATGATGTGATGAAAGATATGGAATCTAAAACTAGACAAATAATTAGAAAAAATGAACGTAATGGTATTCATGTTAGAGAAATAAAAAAAGATGAACTTTCTATATTTAAAGATATAATGCAACAAACTAGTGAAAGAAGAGACTTTCTTGATAGACCTCTTTCTTATTATGAAAATATGTGGGATGTAATGCATGATGATGGAATTCTTAAGATAATGATTGCTTATATTGATTTCGATGAATATTTAGAAAATACAACTAATGAAAAAGAAAAATTAAAAGAAGAGATGCATGATAGAAAAGAGAAAAAAGAAAAAAATATTTTAAAAATGAATGAAAAAAAATATGAACAAAAACAAAAATTTAGTAAAAATGAAATAGATAGACTTAATAAAGAAATTAAAAAAATAAAAAAATATCAAAAAGAATATGGTCATAAATTAAATCTAGGAGGAATATTATTTTTAATTTATGGTAATGAAGTATTATCTTTATTTGGAGGTAGTTTAGAGAAATTTATGAATTTCCAATCTGCTTATACTTTGCATTTCGAAGGAATAAAATATGCTGTAGAACATGGATATAAAAGATATAATTTCTATGGTATTACAGGAGACTTTTCTAAAGATAATCCTTTATATGGTCTTTATCTATTTAAAAAAAGTTTTGGAGGAGAAGTAGTAGAATTAATTGGAGAATTTGATTTAGTAATAAGTAAGTTTTGGTATTTTGTTTATAAATTTGCTTTTGCATCTTATAAAAAATTAAAAAAGATAAAAAACAAAAATGACTAATCAATCATTTTTGTTTTTGAGTATGTAAATAAATTTGTGTAAAGATAAATCCTTTCTATGGTAATATAGAAATATATAACCAAGAAAGGA
>CANQVR010000006.1 GCA_947627375.1 uncultured Bacilli bacterium
CCTCCTTTGCTTTAGAGATCACACCTGTTTTAACACAAAAGAAAAAGTAGTGCAAACGACCAATTTTTAAAATTCGAAATAAAAAGAAAAGGAATTTAACAAATTCCCCTAGGCGAATTTATTAAATTCCTGGTCATTTTCCTCTTGAAAAAACAAAATTCATAGTTTTTTTATTTTTTTTATTTTCTATTAATAATATGGTCTATCTAAATGAAGAATGAAAGTATAAGTTTTATTTTTATCTTTAAAGTTCTCTTCCAAATAGTCAGTTAAATATTTTTTAGAATAATCTTTTTCAAAAGGTACAATTATATCAAAGATTACTTTAATGTTACTTGTTGAACTTACAATTTTAAAATCATGAATAGTTAAAGTCTTATCTAATTTACGTAAGACTTTCTTAACTTCTCTTTTTAACTTATTAGTCTCTTTATCATTAGAGTTAATTGGATCAGTATGAATAGTTAAGAAAATATTATATTTTTCTTCAAATTTCTTTTCTATATCATCCATAATATCATGGGCTTTTACAATTGACATTTTATCATCTACTTCAGCATGAACCGTTGCAAAAGTCACAGTAGGACCATAATTATGAATTATCAAATCATGAATACCATTGATATCTTTATTACTTAGAAGTTTTCTTTTAATAAATTTTACTTGTTCTTTAGTAGCTTTTTCTCCTAAAAGAGGGTCAGTTGTCTCTTTAATAAGTTCTATACTAGAATAAATAATGAATAAAGATACTAAAATACCCATTATTCCATCTATATTATAATGAAATATTCCCATAATAAACGTAGAAATAAAAACAACTGTTGTACAAATAAAATCATTTCTAGAATCATAAAAATTTGCTTTTATTGTAGTAGATTTTATCGCCTTAGATAAATCTAAATAGACAAACATCTGCATTAATTTTACTATGATTGCAATAAACAAAACTAGATAAGTTATATTATTAATAACTAAAGTACTTGGATTTATAATTTTTTCATACGATTCTTTTAAGAAGAATACTCCCATTAAAAAGATAAAATAAGCTATTATGATACCTGTAATATATTCATATCTTGCATAACCAAAAGGATGTTTCTTATCAGCTTTTCTTTTTGAAAGAAGAAAACCAACCCAAGTAAAAAATGAAGATAAAATATCAGCCATACTATTAAAACCATCTGCAATAATTGTTACACTTCCTGAAACTATACCTATTATTATTTTAATTGTACATAAAAATAAATTAGTAATAATTCCAAAAACACCTGCGAGAATTCCATAACGACTTCTAACATTTTTATCTTCAATATTTTTATAATTTTTTATAAATATTTTTTGTAGCACATTATCACTTACTTTCTTCTATAACTTTTTTAACTGGACCAAAACTTTTACGATGTTCTTTTATAATACCATATTCGTTAATTGCTTCTATATGCTTTTTAGTAGGATATCCTTTATTATGTTTTAAATCATACATTGGATATTTTTGATCTAATTCATACATCATTTTATCTCTTGTTACTTTAGCAATTACACTCGCAGCACTTATTGTAATACTTTTTAAATCTCCTTTAATAATAGAAGTAGTTGGTATATCTAATTCAAGTGGCATGGCATCGATTAAAATATGTTCAGGTCGAACATCTAAATCATTTATTGCCGCAATCATCGCTAGTTTTGTTGCTTCATAGATATTTACTTCATCTATTTTTTTCTCATCTATCACACCGATACCAATAGCAAGAGCTTGTTTTTTTATCTCTTCATAAAAATAATTCCTTTTCTTTTCACTTAGTTTCTTTGAATCAGTAAGTCCATCTAACTTAATTTTATCTTTTAAAATTACTGCTGCGGCCACCACTGGGCCGATAAGAGGGCCTCTACCGACTTCATCTACTCCCGCAATAAGTTTGATTCCTTCTTTTTTTAAAGCTTTTTCATATTTTGTGTTATCCATAACATCACCTATTATCATTATATAATAAAAATTCCAAAAAACCTAATAAGATTTTTGGAATTCTTTTAATCCTTATATTCGAAGTAGAAGTCTAGGATTCTAACCATATCTCCTTCTTTGACACCTAACTCTTTTAATTTGTCATCGACACCAAGTCTTCGAAGTTTTTTAATAAATCTATTCATACCTTCTTCAGACTCAGTTTTAGTCATCTTGAATAAAGTTTCTATCTTTTTACCAGTTATTACCCAAGTATTTTCATCTTCTTTAATAATTTCAAAAGGTTTTTCTTCTTTAAATTTATATAGTACAAAACTTTCGAATTCATCATCTTTATATAAAGAATCTTTAGGAAGATTTTGTAACATTTCTCCAAGATAATCTATAACTTTATCAAGATTTTTATTTAAGGCTGCACTTACTTCGAATATTTCTACGTCTTTTACTTTTTCTTTGAAGCTTTGAAGATTTTCTACTGCCCCTTCTAAATCCATTTTATTGGCAATAATAATTTGTGGTTTCTTTAAAAGTTTTTTGTTAAAGTTTTCTAATTCTTTATTAATTAGAAGATAATCATCATAAGGATCTCTACCTTCACTTCCAGCCATATCTATGACATGGGCGATAACTTTGGTTCTTTCGATATGTTTTAAAAATTTATCTCCTAAGCCTTCTCCAGCAGAAGCTCCTTTTATTAACCCTGGTAAATCGGCAATGACAAAACTATAATTGTTTTTGGCTTTAGCAACTCCTAAATTGGGAACGAGGGTTGTAAAGTGATATGCTGCAATTTTTGGCTTTGACCTTGAAACGCATGAGATAAAAGTACTTTTACCGACACTTGGAAGTCCAACTAAACCGACATCTGCGAGTAATTTAAGTTCTACTTTCAACTCTCTTTCTTCTCCTGGTTCTCCTTTTTCAGAAAAGTTTGGGGCTGTATTAGTTTGAGTTTTAAAAGCAGTGTTTCCTCTGCCACCACGTCCACCATGAGCAACGATGCATGATGAATCTTTTTCATTTAAATCGGCAATAATAAGACCTGTATCATTATCGGTTACAACAGTTCCTAATGGTACTTTAATAACGACATCTTCTGCTGATGAACCATGTTGGTTTTTACCTTTTCCGTTTTCACCTTTTTTACCTTTGATTAGTTTTTGATATCTTAAATCAAGGAGTGTATGGAGTCCTTCATCTACTTTGAAGATGATATCAGCACCAGCACCACCATTACCTCCAAAAGGTCCACCCATCGATACATATTTTTCACGACGAAAAGCGGTACAACCATCTCCACCATTTCCTGCGATTACCTTTAATAAGACTTCATCAACAAACATAAAACCACCTCAAATTATAAAACATTATATATAAGATCACTAACTGTATCTATCACTCCAAGAGATAATTTTTTTACTTCTTCTTTAGCATCTCTAATCGCAAAGCCATTAAAATCTTTTATCATCGGAATATCATTAATTCCATCACCAATAGTAAATACTTTATCACTATCAATCTTTTCAATTGCCGCGATTAAAGCTGCGCTTGTTCCTTTAGACACATCACATCTTTTTACGATAATTGTTTTATCAAGACCTATATATTCATAACATACCTTAAGATTATCATAATCTTTTAATATTTCTTCTATCTTAGAAAAGACAACTTTCTCATCGAAAGTATCATCTATTATATAGTACATCTCTAAAATATGATTATTCTTTTTACTATAAGAGATAACCGGCTCTAAAGTAATAATCTTTCTTATTTTAGAAATTGCTTTTTTATCGATAGAGGTAGAGGTTAAATATCTATCATTTTTAAAAACCTCTCCACCATCAGTACAACATAAATAATCAAGAGGTATATTATACTTATCTATTTCTTGTTTAATTGATTTATATGGTCTTGCAGTAGATAAAACAAAAATATTTCCTTGTTTTTGAAAATCTTTAATAGCTTCAATATTGTTTTTCATTTGTTCTTTTGTTTGATATAGTGTTTCATCATAATCTGAAACTATCATTTTTTTCATATATAATTTCCTCCTTCTTTTTTGCGTAGAAGGAAATTATATCATATTTTAACTCAAAAAGAAAGAAAAATATATAATTTTTTATATAATTTCTTCTTTATCGTTAAGTTTAACACTGACAAGTTTAGAAACACCTGATTCTTGCATAGTTATTCCATATAGTGTATCTGCATATTCCATAGTTTTTTTCTTATGGGTAATTATTAAGAATTGAGTCTTATCTTTATAATTTGATAGATATTTACCAAATTCTAAGACATTTGCTTCATCTAGGGCTGCTTCTACTTCATCGAATAAGCAGAAAGGTACACTTCTTACGTTTAAGGTTGCAAAAAGAAGACTTATGGCCGTAAGAGTTTTTTCTCCTCCTGATAGAAGAGAAATTGAAGTTAGTTTTTTACCTGGAGGAGATGCGACAATTTCAATTCCTGTTGTCAGTAGATCTTCTGGTTCAGTTAAAATTAGATCAGCATGTCCACCTTTAAATAATTCTTTAAATACTTTTTGAAATTCTATTCTTATCTTTTTAAATGTTTTTTCAAATTCTACTATCATAACATCATCCATATCATTCATAATAGAAAGTAAAGTCTCTTCTGCATTATGAAGATCTGCTCTTTGTTTAGTTAAGAATTCAAATCTTGTATTAACTCTTTCAAATTCTTCGATTGAGTCTAAATCTACCATACCAATTTGTTTAAGTTCTTTTTTATAAGAAATAACTTTTTTTCGAGCAGCTTCTACTTCGATATCTAAACTATATTCTTTAGAAGCTTTCTCATAAGTTAGAGAATATTCTTCATTTAAAGTATTTAACATATTATCAAGAGTAAGATTAAGTCTATTTTTATCTACTTCAAAATCACTTAGTTTCTTTTCTAATTCACGAAGATGAGCATTTTTTACTTTTTCTTCGCCTTGTTTTTGTTCTTGCCAAGTTTTAAGTTCATCTAAAGTTTTATTTTGATGTCTAATAGTCTGTTGAAGACTTTCTTTTAAAGCCGTTTTTTGATGATACTTTTCAGTTAGAGATTGTTCTTTTTTATCAAAGGAATTTCCTATGACACTTTGATAACTTTCATAATCTTTACTTATCTTTTCTAGTTCTTTTTCTTTTATTTCTTTTTCTTTTTTATTTATATTAAGACTTTCTTCTAAACTTACAATAGAAGATGTAACTTCAAAGTATTGTTGTTCTTTATCTTTGATAGTTTTATCTAAATCATTTTTTTCTAAAGTTAGTTTTTCTAACATTTCTTTAAATGTTTTATCATCATCTTCTCTTTGTTTTAATTGATGTTTATAGTCTATAATACTATGAGCATTTTTATTTACTCCACCACTCATAGAACCACCGATATGTAATTCTTCTCCAGTTAGAGTTATTATTTTATATCTTTTATTTACTTTCTTAGAAAGTCTTAAAGCTTTATCAATATCTTCTGAGATAAGAATTGTTCCAAGTTGATTTTTAACAATATTTTGATATTTCTTGTCATAGTTTACTAAGTCACTTAAAACACCGACAAAATCAGGATCATCTTTAAGATCATTTAAAATATGATCATCTATATAACGAGGTTTTATAACGGAAAGTGGAAAGAACGTAGCTCGTCCTATCTTTTTTTCTTTTAAATAATTAATAGCTTCTTTAGCACTAGTTTCATTTTCAGTTATAATGAAATTTTTAGATGCATAAATAGCTGTTTCTAAAGCTTTAACATATTCATCTTTGGTATCTATTAAATTACCCAAAACATCATGGATTCCTTTTAAGTCTTTTTCTTTTAAAACACTAGCAACAGCCTTAGGCATAAAAGCTAAATCGTCTAACTGTTCTTTTATCGCCATAAGTTTATATTGATTACTATTTTTTTTCCGTAAATTATCATCGTATGAAGTAATTATTTTATATCTTTTATTTTTTTCTTTTTCAATTTCTTTTTTTAATTCATCTTCATGTTTTTTAGTTTCATTAATTCTTTTTTCTAAATTATCTATCTCATTACGAGATACTTCTATATCTTTAGCAATATTTTCTTTTTCTTCTAATAAATTACGCATCTCTTCTACTATTTCATCTTCTTGTTGTTCATGTTTTTTACGTTCTTTTAGAAGTTCTCTTTCACTATTTATTTTTTCTACTTCTTCAGTTATTTGTAATAGTTTAAAGTTATTTTCTTCGATTTCTTTTTCTAATTTAGAAATATTATTAGCATCTTCTAAAGCTTTTGAATCAAGAAGTGAACTTTCAGTTGAGATTTGGATTACTTCTTCTTCGATTGATTTTTGTAAAGTTTCGATCTTTTCTAATTCTCTATTAGCATTATTAATATCAAAGGCAAGAAGTGAGACTTCGTATTTTTCTAGATTATCTCTAGCTTCTTTATATTTTAAAGCTTTTCTACTTTGTCTTTTTAATGGTTCTACTCTACCTTCGATTTCAGATATTATATCATTGATACGATCTAAATTATTATGAGTTCTATCTAATTTTCTTAAGGCTTCGATCTTTCTTTTTTTGTATTTTAAAATCCCCGCAACCTCTTCAAAGATTACTCTTCTATCATTTGGAGATGACGAAAGAATATTATCTACTTCTCCTTGAGAGATAATATTAAAAGATTCTCTTCCAATACCTGAATCTAATAAAAGTGATGTTAAATCTTTTAAACGACATCTTTCATTATTTAAAAAATATTCATTTTCGCCACTTCTATATATTCTTCTTTTAATAGATATTTCAGTATAAGGAATGTTTAAAAAATGATCATTATTATCAAAGATAAGTTCGACACTAGCAACATTTAATGGTTTACGATTTTTACTACCTGAGAAGATAATATCACTCATCGTATTATCACCACGTAAAGATTTAATACTCTGTTCTCCTAAAACCCATCTTACAGCATCGACAATATTACTTTTACCACTTCCATTAGGTCCGACAATACAAGTAATATGATTATCTAGTTCAATATTAATTTTATTAGCAAATGACTTAAAGCCACTAGTATTAATTTGTTTTAAATACATTATCTTCACCTTCTATACTGACTATTAATATTATAACATAATCAATTTAGATTGCAAAAGAAAAAGAAGAAGCTGATAACTTTTCCAAAGTATAAAGGTTTATCATTATAAGAAAATGAAAATGGTTAAAATCTAAAAAACTTTATAATTCAAATAAATTATAAAGTTTTGATCATTCTACATTAAAATTCCTTGTAATAAATTCCTAATAAACTAATTCCGATTATAGATGCTAATCCAAGTCCAAAATAGAATAGTATATTATCACTTGTCTTTGGACTTTCTACATTATCTTTATTTATAAGTGTTGCTTGTTGGACTTCAGGTATTTTTTCAAACTCAACATTTATAGTCATGTCTTTAGTAATATTTTCTAAAGTTAGTTTTCCATCAATTACTTCATTAGTCTTATCTTCACCATTAACTATAACAGACTTTATTTTATAACCTTTATTAGGTAAAATATCAAACATTTGAGTTTGTCCATGTTCTACTTCAAAATGTTTATTTGGATTAACAGTACCACCAGCGCCTACATTAACAGTAATACTATATAATATAATTTTAATATCATTACCATCAACATTTTCAATATCAGTTGTGGAAGTGATATTACCATCTGTATTATCTATTGATCCATTATTATTTTGGAAAGTACCAGTATTATTTATAGTTCCTTTATTTACTATCTTGCCATTATTAGTTACAGTAACATTTTCAGGAATAGTTAAACTAGCACCCTCTTCAATAGTTAGCTCTGTATCAGATGAAAGATTCATGTCTTGAGTAAGGGTTGCATTTCCTTTAACTGTTCCTTTATTTCCTTCAAAAACTATTCCATTAAAACCATTAGAATTTATATCTAATTCATCAGTATATAAAACAGCATTACCATTTCCTTGTAAAGATACTTTATCTTTATTAGTTACACTACCTAATAATTCTGTGTGAATATTTCCACCATTTAAAGTAATGGTACCACTCATTTCTTCTATGTTTACATCATAACCTCTTCCATCACCGGCACCTATTCCTGCTTTAAATCCCATAGTATGACTTGTATAGATATTACCGCCATTTATAGTAATATCACCAAATGGGTTATGATACTGACTACCAATTACTGCACTACATGCTCCACTGCCTCCATTATCTACTTCGGCATATAAAGTTCCAATTCCATCAATTACTAAAGATGTGTTTTTTGGCACTCTAATAGCGGATGCTTCTGGTCCTGCGGAAAGTTTATTTGTTCCAACGAGTGTTAATCTTACACTACTACCATTTTTTAATTCTATTGTATTAATATTCCAGCCCCTATTTATTGATGCTTGATAATTATTTAAAGTAACTGATACATTTTTAGCATTTTCTTCTGTTGCTACTCTATAATCTTCAGCATTACCAGTTAATTCAACAATAGCATTACTAGATAAATAAATTATTTTTTCTTGTTCATCAATTCTATAATTAATTCCTTTTATAGTAGCAGATGTATTTCCAATATTTACAGCATCAGCAGCATTTACATTTATTACTGGCATTAAGAGAATTCCTAATACCAGTAATATTAAATTTTTCTTTAAAATCCTTTTTAAATTCATATTATCATTTTCCCCCCCTTAATTTGCATTTTCAAACTACTAAAAGCTCATTATTAAATTCTAAAAATTATTCTTAACTTGTAGGAATAACAACAGGTGTCGTTTTTATATTATCAGGATTTGGATCAGGTTCTCCACCTGTTGCCGTTGTTGGATCATCTTGTTGCATGCCTTCTTTTTCTTCATCTTCTTCTGGTTTAGTGACTATAGCAGGATCTTTTTCAGGTATACTTGGTGTTGGCTTGTTTGCATCTGGTATTGTTGTTTTATCTTGTGGTTCTATATCTCCTACAATTTGTTCATTTAAATCTGTATCTTCTTTTGGTACATCAATGTTACCAACTTCATTACTTTCCTCTGTAAGAATATTAGCAGGATCCTCTTTTCCTATTTCAGGGAATGGTTTAATATCTTGAGTTTTCGTATTACTATAAATATCTCCTGCAAAGTCATCTGTTGCTTCTTTTAACATATAGAATACTTTTTCTCTTGCGTCACTTCCATTTACTTTAACTTTTCCTCTTCCTACAGCAATATTAGTATTACCTAGTTTGGCATCTTCTTTTAAAGCATTATAGAATTCCTCATAAACTTGATTAACATTAATAGCACTATTAATTTTATCTAGATTATTTTCTACTTCTTTAAATCTCTTCATTTTATAATCTTTAAATGATTTTTCACCGGTGATATTTTCAAGTGCCATTAAGTCAGTTTTATATTGTAAAGATTTAACACCATTTTCAGGTTTACTTTCATCTTTATAAAATTCTTTTGGTGTCGAATCAATATTACTATAGTAAGCAATATATCCATCATCATAACCTGCATAACCTAACATTTCATAAGCAAACCATTTAAGACTGTATGAATCAGGTCTACCTTCATCATTATGAGCTTGATACCAACGAACTTTGTAAATATTTTCACCACCATAAAGATTAGAGCTATAACTCTCATATGGTCTATTAGGGAATATTACTAAATGATTCTCATATAAATCTTCTATATCATTTAATTCCATAGAGTCATAATCTTCTTTAGGTATGATTGTATATTTACTATTTTTACGTTTTAAATATCTTAATTTTTCATCATTATATTTTTCTTCGTTTTCATTTGGATATGATAATTGTACAGCAACTTTAGCTTTTTCTTCATTACTAAGTCTTAAGAAAGCTTGTCCTTCTATATAATCCATAATGTATAATACTTGGAATAATTTTTTATAGTAATTATGTATCTTAGTTGTCGTATTAATCTCTTCAGGTGATAAGTTAGCACCAATTCTACTTCCTTTTGGATAAGGGACAGATAAGTTCATGACAATATCTCCTGGTCCAAAAGATTGGGTAAGGTTACCATCAGCATAATCTTCTCCACCGGCATCGAATCTACGACCTAAGTTTTTAAGGAATAGTCTAGAATCCATATTATGAGCTGTCTCATGTGTCCAGGTATGATATGTATATTCTAATACTGGAGGGGTTGTTGGGTCTAAGTTACCATCCATAACTCCCTCGGCACGCCAGATGATATATGCTCCATTGGCAGTAGCAGCATTACTATCAGCAAAAGCCCATTGGCCAATTATCTCATTAAAGTTTTTATGGAATGGATCTTTAGTCGTATTCGGTTGTTGGAAAATTGAAACTCCATTTTCATCATACGCAAATCTCTTATCAATTTGAATAGTATGAATATCATTTAAATATTTTTTATCCGCAAGAATATTATAAGTTGTCGTGTAATACTGTTTATATCTTTTCGCATACATCTCAATTCTATTTTCAAGTGATTTACGAAGAGCTGGATCACTTGGATCTTTAATGTAAGTTCTTTGGGAACCAATGACATATTGAGTAGGTGTTGAAATTATATAACCAGCATTATCAGGTAATGTAATAATTGGTAGTGCATAATTATACCAAGTAGCACCAGTGACTGTGTCTTTATTTTTAATATGATCCCATAAAGTATATTCAACTTCATCATGTCCATCAATATTTATTTCTTTGATAATTCCTCTAAAGTGATCTCTATACCAAACTCTAGGATCTATATCACTGAATTCTTTGACCATATACTCTAAGAAATCAGTTACGTTTTCTAGTTTTGTATAATTTCCAATTACTCTCTTATAAGTCTCATTAGTAGTACTTAGCGTCATGTTTTGTTCGTTTGCTAGGAAATTATCAGCAAAATCTTCAACACTCATATTATTAAAGCCATTAAAGTTAAATAAGATAAAGTCATCTAATTTCATACCAGCAACATCTACATCATAGAAACGATGGAAGTAGTTATAGACATATAATATTTTTTCTAACTTTTTATCTTTTTTGATTTCTTTTTCAAGATAATCGTTTATAACTTGATTATCAGAAGTATTAGTATAATCACTATTCGCTAGATACTTTAGAACAAATTCTTTAAGTTCACCTTTAGTATTCTCATAGTAATAATCTTTATATATTCTAGAGTCTGCCGCTTTCGTTAGTGGATCTAAATTATCTTCATATACAAGTTTGTCTAAGTAATTAACTAAGTTATTGACAAGTTGAGAATTACTACTTATAACAAAGTGATTAAATGTATAATCTACTTTTAAAGAACTAATACGATAATTAGCTACTATATCATAGACATTATCAAAATGAACATCATATTCTATTTTGCTTTGATTTTTGAAAACAACTTTAATTTTCTTAATCTTGTTAGGACTATCACTTGTAAGATAAGTAACAATATTTCCACTCGCATCGACTGGCACAATATGTAAGATATTATCTTGATTTAAAATATCAGTCTTAGAAATGTTTGCTCCTAGTTCTACTATTTTATCGTAATTATAATATGGCATTAATTGTGATAAGTTATTGTAAAGTATTGTTTTTTCTTCGTCGTAATCTTTTAATTTATCAGGATCAAATTTTCTTTCTATTTTAAATATTGGAGTATTGTTATAAGAAGTATTCTTTAAATCCCAAATTTCAGCATCGAAGTTTAATTTCTTTAAGAAAAGTTCATCATTAATGTCTGCTTCATTTTTAAGTCTAATTAAACCTTTTTGGTTAATATCTTCTTTACTAGATATATCTAAATAATAGTTGTTTTCATATTCATTTGGCTTATTAACTATACCGCTTTTATAATTAGTACTTAAACTAAGATTATCTTTGGCATTTATTTTTCCTTGCCAAGAGCAGGCAATACCACAAGATACATCTGCATTACTTAAATCAACTTTAGCATAACTATTTTGAATAGTTGATGTACCAACAACATTTCCAACTAAACCTCCAATGAAGTTATAGTTAGCAGAAATTTTACCGATTGCATAACTATTTTTAATAGTTGAATTATTATTTAAAGCTCCAACTAAGCCACCTATTTGTTGAGTATTAGTAGCAACACCTAAATTCAAGTTAGTAACTCGACAAGTATCAATAGTTGTGTTGCTGACTGCTCCAATAAGTCCTCCAGATTGAGCAACACTACTATTTTTAATCATTTTATCAACTAGAATATTTTTAAGTGTCGCAGCAGTTGCCGTATTAGCGACTGGTCCTTGGGCAGAAGAAATTAAATTAACATTTTCAAGGTTCAAGTTTTTAACTGTACCTTTATCGATACTTCTAAATAGTGGTTTAGTTAAATTCTTAATGGTATGTCCAGCACCATCTAAAGTTCCACTAAATGAAACATCCGCAAGGAAATTATCATCACCTTGATAATCTTTAGCGTCTAAATCTCTTTCTAGTTTATAATCCTTAGTAGGATCTTCTTTAATTCTTCTTAGTAATGATTCCAAAGTTTCAGGACGTGCTTCATTTTGAGCATAATTACCATTTATTTTACCAAAATTAATTCTTAAATCAGATTCATTCTCATTAATGATATTTTCATAATCTAAGACTAAGACTAAATTACCATCATCAGTTAAAACTTCTTTGATTTTAGCACGCATACTTGGAGTATTACTCATATCTATTTTTATAAAATACTTATCTGGATGTCTTTTAATATCATCAACATTTACTCTATCTACTGTGATAACTTCATCATTTTCTTCAGTATATAAAGTAACATCAGTAATATCTTTTACTTCGATATAAGGTTTCTCTAAAGAAATTACTTCATCTAATAAAACTTCTTCATAATAGTTTTCTCCGAATTTATGAATATCACGATCATATTTAGCATAAACTTTAAGATAATATCTCGTAATATCATTTCTCTTTTTAATAGTAATATTATCACTATATGGATAAGTATCTAAAAGATGATTATCTTCATCAAATACTTTTATTACTACTTCCTCTTCGGCATTACCTGATATCGAAAGATCATGATCTTTTAGTTTTAAATTAACATCGATACTATTATCTTTGATACTATATTTATAGTCTTCAATCTTTACTTTATCTTTTAAGACTTCAAGTTCAGACTGAACAGGATTTTTAAGTTTTACTTTTCTACCATTATTTAAGATAACCTCAGTTATTTCTGGTTTTTTTACTCCAGCAGTTGGATAACCTTCTAAAGTAACTTTATAAAGATCATTATCACGCTCTACACTATATTCTTTATCTCCGATAAGGACTTTACTAATATCTAATTTTAACTCTTCAGCCATTCCTTCTAAGTTGAAAGTTAAATTAACTTTTTCGTTTTTTTCATAGTATTTTTTATCGATATTTAAATTCTTTATTTCGATTGCGTTATACATTTCTTCATCATAAAGACCATAAGATACTTTATGAATAAGACTATCTGTATAATGATTTTGATTTTCTACCTCAGGTATTATATTAGTATCTAAATCATAATCAGCCAAGAATTCTAAATCGAATGTTTCATCAGTTTTAACATTTGTAAATTTTACTGTATTCTCACCTAAATGTATTGGTTTTTCTTCATGATTTAAAACCACTTTTCCTTTTTCAAAACTCTTAGTATCATTTATACCTCTATCTTCTTTTACATTAAATTTAAAGGTTGCTTCTTCTTTTTCGTAGTCTTCTTCGATTGCAAGATCTTCGATACTAGGTTTATCTTTTAAGACATCTATTTTTATGGTCTTTTCAGGTATTGCAAAGAAGTTATGAATATGACGATTATAATCTTCATATTGTAATTGAACCTTAGTTGCTTCTAATTCGATAACTCCAGACTCATCAGGTACAGTAAAACTAACATTAACTTGGAAAGCTTTCTTTCCTGTAGCAGTAGCTTCATAATTATAACCATTTATTGTAATACTAGAGACACTATTATATTCTATTTTATAAGTCTCTTTACATTTTTCTTGGATACCCTCTCCAACATAGACATCATATGTAACTTTATATTGTGGTTCTTTTTTTGCAGGATATACTTTAGCAACTGTAACATTAGAAATATAAATATCTTGTTTTAGAAGAATAGACTCTTCTTTTAAGACTGTAGAATAATCATGTCTTTCAGTTCCTAAGTTATAATCGGCAAGAAACTTAACTGTTAAGCGACCATCGTTATCTTTAGCGTAT
Organism: uncultured Bacilli bacterium; assembly: GCA_947627375.1. Taxonomy (GTDB): domain Bacteria; phylum Bacillota_I; class Bacilli_A; order RF39; family UBA660; genus CANRDQ01. The sequence goes on from CANQVR010000006.1 coordinate 14,173, forward strand.
GAAAGTTCAACACTTTCGTTTGGCTTAATCTCTTTACTATCTAACGTTTTACCCGTAGAATCCATTAAGATAGCTACAAGTTTTCGATAAGTATCATCTTTATCATGGAAACTATGTGTTGCCGTAATAGTTTTTTCTTCTTCGTTGTCAACAAGTTTAACATTATCGATCGTTGGGGCATTTTTTAAGATTGTATAAGTTAATTTGTTAATATTAAAATCTTTTTCATTTTCAAATATTTTTAAATTAGATAAGACAACTTTTTCAATATTAACTTCATGTTTTCCATGATTAGTATTATCTATATCATGGTTAAGTTCTACTTGATATTTATTATCTTCTAGTTTTTCTACTTCATATTTATGACCATTAATATAAATTTCTTTTACTAAATAGTTATAGACATTACTACTTTCAAAAGTAATAACTGGATGTTTACCAAGCTCTACAGCATCAGTTATCATGACATTATCTATTTTAAAGTCATAATCTTCTTGAATAGTAAATTTTTGATGTGTGATGATTTCATTTTCATGTTTGTTTTTTGGTCCAGTAAGACTATTTAGGGCATTAGTATCTAAATCATAACTAGCAGTGATTGTAATTGTATATTCTACACCACGTTCAAACTTATAATGGAAATTATGATTTTCATTAGGATAAATAACATCATTTATCACTTCTTCACCTTTATCATTAGTAACTACTACTGTTCCATAACCTTTATCTTGTTTTAATAAAGCATGATCATTATCTACTATTTTAAAACTTAACGTATCATTTTCTTCATCGATTACTAACATATCATCATATGGTTTATCTTTTAAAACTTCACACTTAATACTGAAATTTACATCTATCAAACGGTTATTAGCAAGTAATACTTTAGAGAAATGAAAGTCATGAACACCAGAATTTTTTGGAGTATCAAGAGCAACACTATAATAATCATTATTTCTTACGACTGGATATTCTTTATCGTCGATTATTACTTTTTTAATCTCTTGATATGGAGAAACATCGGCCTTAAAGTTAAGCGTTGTTTTAGTATTTTTTTCAAGATAGCGTTCATTATCTTTAGCTTCACTTAATGATACTTTATAATTAATATTTTCTGTCGTGTTTTGTGTACTGTTTGCAGCATCGACTACATCTACGTAACCATTATTATTTACATCTGCTCTAAAACCTCTTTTTAATCTAAGATATTTTCTTCTACTTTTAACATATCTTGGTGTATAATCTTTACTCTTATAAGCATCACTATCTTTATAAGCATTAATTTCATCATCTAACTCTTGTTCTTCTTCACCTTTGATATCAATTAAATATTTAATGATTTCTTCGGCATCATCATAGTTATTAGTACCATCTTTATTAACGTCTTTTTTACTGTTATTGATACTTAATAATAAAATTAAACCAATAGTAAGTAAGATAATTAAAATTATTAAAATAATTGACTTTCTTTTTTCTTTTCGAAGTTCAAAACAAGTTAATGTTAATAAAATAATAGAAATTATTACGGCAATAGTTAAAGGATGAGTTGTAAATGTTTTAATAACTTTATCTTCTATTTTTTCATCTTTTTTAGTTTTAGCTAGTGGAAGTGTTTCGTTTTCTTTAGCATCACGAGTTACTAAAACTTTAACTGAGGCATCATCAAGTACTAGTTTTTCTTTACCATCTGATACTTTAATATTAGTTAAAGTAATATAACTTTTCCCAACATCAGCATTCTTTCGAACTTTAAGACGAACAGTTAGTAAGTTATCTCTTATTTCACCTGATTCATTTATTAAACCAAGCTTTTTATTATCGGCATTATAAATAACTTCTGACCATTTAGCAGTTTTTTCAAAATTGTCTTTATCGATTCTTTCAAAAACTTTTTCATCATAACTTAAAGCAGCGGTTAAAGCAAAAAGTTTTTTGTCACTAGAAAGATTAGCGCTGACTGTAATTTCATCGCCAATAGTTAAATCATCATCACTAGTTTTTAAAGTAACTTTATTACTCGCAAAAACATTAAATGGTATAAAAAATATTGTTAATAATAAAAGTAAAAAAACCTTTTTAAATTTTTGTTTCATTTCTCGATACCCCCATAAAAAACTATGTTTTCTATTATAACATAAAACGCTTTTATTTACAAGAAAAAAAGGCATTCATTGATGCCTTTTTAACTTTCTAATTTAACACTTTTTAAATAGTAATTATTACCCTTTTTCGTAAAAGTAAAACTAGTAATTGGTAAGAATGATTCTACATCTCTATATGTTCTCTCTTTTGTTTCTTCAGTAATTATTGGATTATGCTTTTCTAAATCTTCATAAGTTGGATAATAAATTACACTACCATTAGTAAATGTTCCTTCTTCAGTGTATAAAATTCTTGCCTTGACAGTATAATCATGATCTTTAACTGTACCGTTAATAATATGAGCTTCTCCACCAATATATCCTAATCCTCCATGTCCTGGATGATCATCATTCATGGTATAACCTTTTTCTTCATCATATTTATAAAGTACTTCATTTTCGACTGGACAAATAATATCTTCAAATTTTAAAGTGACATTATCACCAAAATAATCTTCTATTTTTTGCGCAATAGCATCTTTTGAATAACTATTATCGTAACCATTAGTATTATTTAATATAGCAAAGAATAGTAGTTGTTGATTATCAAATTCTTTAACATCTTTTTTGGAAAAATCATTTGCAAAGTATAAATAATCATCTAGTTTTTCAGCAATCTTAGCCGATTCACTAGTATACATTTCTCTTTTACTATCATCCTCTTCTTCAGTATAAACTTCTTTTTTCTCCACGCTCTTTAAATAAAAATCATAATAACCAATATAGGCTCCTAAACCGATAATTATTAATAATAAGATAACTATCGTAACAGTTTTACCCTTACCTGTCTTTTTTTCTTCCATAATTACATCTCCTTTGTCTCAAAATACCATAAACTAGAAAAAAAGAAAATCTATAAATGATTTTCCTTTACATTAATTTACAGTGTTTTCTTCTGATAAAAGTTTATCTAATGTTACTAGATTATAACCTCTTTGTTTGATGTAATCGATTATCGTAGGAAGTTGGTGAATAACTGTAGAACCTAGTGGCATACTGATCATAGAACCATTTGCTAGTTTTTCTTTAATATCTTTAAAAGGGTTTTCAGTCGTTATAATATTGGGAATAACGGTATGAAGATTAAGACGATTACATAAATTTAAAACTTGCTTTCTTTCATATTCAGCATAACAATATTTATTTTCTTTGCCGGTTAAAGTTTCGCTGATATGAAGAGCACTTTCAAAATATTTCTTCTGATAATTGGAATCGTAATTTAAAAGTTCTATCTCCATATCTACTTCACTCATTTCAACTACTTTTTCTTGATTGTTTTCAAGCCATAATCCATCTACAAAAAAGGTAGCATTAGTCCTGTGATCTTCTAAAATTTCTAATATTTTGTCGACATTATCATCTCTTTCTACTCGAAAAATTAAGGCAATGTTGTTATTTTCTTCATTACCAGAAACGACGAATTTATTATAAGTATCACCTAGTGATACAGCTGGTTCAACTTCATCAAAAACCATTAAATCAGCATTGTATTTTCCATATTTTTTCATTTTTTGGAAACTTTTTTCATAATTTATTTTACTACCATTAAGCCCTGGTTTTATCGTATTATCTAAAACAGTTGCGTTTTTAGCATTTATCTCTTTAGTATTGGCAGTCTTTTTAATTTTTTTCATTAAAGGATCATTATTTCGTAATATTTCTATGGTCTTATCAGTATAAAAGAAACTTAAAAGTACTAAAGAGATACTTAATGTTATGTACCATATTTTTTTCATGTTCCTTCACCTAATAAAATATATGAAAAAAAACTGCATTTTTGCAGTTTATTTTCGGTTCTTTTTCTTTTCGCGATCAAGTAAAGCTTCTTTTCTTGAGAAATTAAGGCGTCCACGTTTATCAGTTCCAAGTGCTTTAACCATTATTTCATCGCCAACTTTTACTAAGTCTTCACATTTAGCAACACGTTTTGTATCTAAGTGTGAAACATGTACTAAACCTTCACATCCTGGCCATACTTGAACAAAGCAACCAAAATCTTCGACTTTGACAACTTTAGCTGAATATATGGCACCAACTTCTACTTCACGAACGACATCTTCGATCATAGAAGCAGTTTTATCGATAATTTCTTGATCAGTATGATATATAATAACTCGACCATCATCTTCTAAATCAACTTTTACCGCATTAACATTATTTACATCGGTAACGTTTGAAGCTTCACAAATAATTTTTGTAATCATTTCACCACCACGACCAATAACATCTTTGATCTTTTCAGGTTTGATCATGAATGTCTTAGTCTTAGGAGCATATTTAGAAACTTCTTTTCTTGGTTCTTTTATTTGTTTAGTTATAACTTTTAAGATTTCAAGACGTGCTTTTTTAGCTTGAAGTAAAGCTTCTTGTAAAATTTCTTCCGTTATACCTTTAATTTTAATATCCATTTGAAGAGCACAAATACCATCTTTAGTTCCTGCAACTTTAAAGTCCATATCACCAAGATGATCTTCCATACCTTGAATATCAGTAAGGATAGTATAATCATCATTGTCAGTGATAAGTCCCATAGCAATTCCGGCAACTGGGGATTTAATAGGAACACCTGCAGCCATTAAAGACATACAACCAGCACAAATGGAAGCTTGAGATGATGAACCATTTGACTCTAAAATTTCTGAGACAACACGAATAGTATATGGAAATTCTTCTTCACTTGGAATTACTTGTAGTAAAGCTTTTTCTCCTAAAGCTCCATGACCTATTTCACGACGACCTGGTGCTCCATATCTTCCTGTTGAACCAACTGAAAATTGTGGAAAATTGTAATGTAACATAAATCTTTTACCATCTTCAAGACCTAAGCCATCAAGTATTTGATGTTCACCTAAAGCTCCTAAAGTGGTAACTGATAAGCTTTGAGTTTCTCCACGAGTGAAGAGAGCTGAACCATGGGTTCTAGGTAAAATATCAATATCAGTTGAAAGAGGACGAATCTCATCCATCTTTCTACCATCAGCACGAATGTGTTCTTTGACGATAATACTTCTAAACAAGCGATATTCTATATCATTTAACACTTGATTAATAATAACTTTAAGTTCCTTTTCACCATCGGCATCTAAATCTTTATGTTCATCACTATTCATAATAGCATCGATAACATCTTCTTTTACTTTATCTATTTCTTCATACTTTTTTAATTTTTCTTTAATACGAAGAGCTTTATCTAATCGTTTTGCCGCAAGTGACTCTACTTCATCTCTTAGTTCATGCGTAATTTCTAATGTTTCATACTCCATCTTGTCAACGCCAATTTTTTTGATTATCTTATCTTCAAAAGCAATCAACTTTTTAATAGCTTTATGTCCTTCCATCAAAGCTTTAAGCATAATATCTTCACTTACTTCTTTGGCACTTGACTCAACCATGTTAATGGCATCACGTGTTCCGGCGACAGTAAGATCTAAAATAGACTTTTCAGCTTCTTCAGGGGTTGGATTAATTATATATTTGCCATCGACATATCCAACTTTGACACCCGCAATTGGTCCATTAAATGGTATTTCACTGATTGAGGTTGCAAGTGATGAGGCAAACATTGCGGTAAGTTCAGGGGAACAATCTTGATCAACTGATAAGACTGTATTAATAATCTGTACTTCGTTTTTAAAATCTTCAGGGAAAAGTGGTCTCATAGGACGATCAATCATACGTGCCGCCAAAGTGGCATTTTCCGTAGGACGACCTTCTCTTTTAATAAATCCTCCTGGGATTTTTCCAACTGAATATAATTTCTCTTGATAATTTACAGTAAGTGGAAAAAAGTCTGATAGTAAGTTTACTTCTTTATTTACAACTACTGCTGATAAAACTACTGTATCGTTATATCTAACAAGTACAGATCCAGTAGCTTGCTTTGCCATTTCTCCATGTTCTACTATAAGTTCTCTTCCATAAAAATCTAATTTAAATATTTCTTTTTTCATATACTAACTCCTCGCTACTTAGTATTATAACATACTTTGTATTCAAAAAAAATAGACATGTGCCTATTTTCTTAAACCTAATTCTTTTATTAACTTACGATATCTAGTTACATCAGTTTTAGCAAGATATCCTAACATATTACGACGTTGACCAACTTTTTTTAGTAAGCCACGACGAGAATGGAAATCATGAGTATGTACTTTTAAGTGTTCAGTTAACTCTTTGATTTCTTCAGTTAAAATAGCTATTTGTACTTCTGCAGAACCAGTATCTTTATCATTGATTCGATATTTTTCAATGATTTTAGTTTTTTGATCTTTAGTTAAAGCCATTTTTACACTTCCTTTCTTTATAATTTGCCAAGTTCTAAGTATAAAGTCGGAACATCTCTAAACCGAGAACTGGTAAGTACATCTAATATACTACATTTTACTTAGTTTTTCAAGCAATATTCTTATTTTTTCAAGATTAGACGATGCCAACCATCTGACAAACGATTATTTACACTCACTTGATAACTTATTTGCATACCATCAGGTAACTTAATAATGAAAGCTGGATCTTTGGCTTTTGTCTCTTGATTATAGTACCTACCTTCCGCAAGTTCATATGTACAATCAGTATTTTCCTCTTTCGATACTTTACTACTTCTACTGTAATGACATCCTCCATCTTCTTTTAACTCTAAGACTTCATCATCTTCAGCAAAAGTTTTCGTCTTTTCTGATTGACTAGTATCAAACTTATATACTCCATAAGATAAATAATTATTACCGACTTTGATACCTTTTAATTTTTCTTTTATCGAAGATATAGTATTGCGAGCGTTCTCATTCATTTCATAAGTAATATAATTATCTCCTTCATAAGAACCTACTAAATCACTCATATCATTATTAATATTATCTTTTCTAATAGTTTGAAATTTAACATTGACATTTGCCGTAATATATTTATTAGAAAACTTCTGATTATCTTTATGATAAGAAATATTTTTTAAAGAACTTTTAGAATTTAGTAACTTCTTTAAAGGTATATAAACTCCACTATCTATATTTTTTAATTTATAAAAATACCAATTATATTCTTCTGTATCAACTGAATATAGGATTGTAAGAGTAGAATTTTTATATGGTTTAGAAATATTTACAATTTTATTTTCCATGTAGAGTAATCTATAAATATCTTCTTTCTTATCTTTATAATTTATTACCATTTCAGGATGTTTATTATCATCGATATTTACTATGGCAACTTTTACTTGATCTACTTTATCGAAGATATTATGTTTTAAATAGACAGCATACTTATTGCCCCAATCTTGACCTGTATATATTTCATCAGGGATAATATACTCAAATCTCTCTTTTAATTTATCGATATGTCCACTTAGGATGTTACTTAAAATTGGAATAGTTATAATCATAATAATTAACGAAATAATAAGTGGAATAGTAAGGGTTTCTTTTATGTTGAATTTTTCTTTAACTAATCCTTTTTTATTAGTATGTTTTACTTCCCATTTAATAATAGAAACCTTTAAGATAATAGTATATATACCTAAAGTGATAATGGATAGTACAATCCACTTAATCCAGTTTAAAAATAAACTCCAAACATTACCGCTAAACTCTAACTCTTGTCCATCATAAACAGTGTGACTAATTTTATAATTATCCATTAAACATAAGGCGGCTGGGAATAAGATTCCAAAGGAAAAAATTGTTATAAAAATCCCAAGACAAGACCAACCGAAATAACTGATAAAATTACCGGTGAACTTAGATTTATTATTATCATCAGTATCGGTTTCTTTTTTATAGTCTTCAAAATGAGTATGCTTAATTAGCCATTTTGTTCTTATATAAGGAATAAAGATAATAAAAAGTCCAAAAGTTATAATTATTAATAGCCAATAGAAAATCCAACTACCAAGTAATTGATAACCATAACCATCAAATTTTAGTCTTTTGTCGTTTATTGAAGTATGTTTTATTCTATAATTATAAGACATACATAAAGCAAAAGGATAAGCAAGTCCAAAAGTTATTATTGTTACTATAATACCAAGTATTTTCCATAGTAAAAAGCCTAAAATACTACCATCAAAATTAGATTCTCCTAAAACAAAAATTTTAACAGCTGTTTCTCCTTTTAATTCTACTGGTTTATTAGAAACATCTTTCTTTTTTGTCTTTTCAGTTTTAATCTTATTTACTTTTCCCATTTTATTACTCTTCTTTTTCGTACTTGACATAATTCTCACTACTATTTTTAATTATAAAAATCCCTTCATCTCTATTTTCTAGCCTTATTTTACCAAATTTTAATGAAACAAGCAAGAAAAAAGTACCTAGTTGGTACTTTATTTTTTTACATCGTACACATGATGTTTTTTATTTCTTTTTTACCCATGCCAGTAATGTCGCTTATAGTGTTAGTATCATAGTTCTTTTTTAGCATTTTCTTTACTACATCAGTCTTATTTTGCTCAATTCCTACGTTATATGCATACCTATCTTCTATTGCGTCTATCTCGGCTTGGGTTAAAAATTCTTCTGTCACTGCCTCTTTGGCATCTTTCCTATATTCTTCCATTATTTCTATTCCTCCTATCTCTTCTTCTAATCTTTTACTATCTTCTTCATTCATGGCAAGCATAAACTTCTCAAGCATATTTAGTTTCTCATTACGTTGAAACTTCTCTCTAATTCTTGGTAGTTCTACATGATAAATATATATGTAATCTGTTAATAAGTTCTTTTCTCTTTCTATTAAATCAGATAATCCATATTTTGTCACTGGTGTTTTATTTCCAATTATGGAAAAATTATTTAAATCTATTAGTCTTACTTTCTTATAATTATATTTATCTCCTCTTAGTCTTATATTTGAAAATGTCTTACATAAATATTCTAGGTTACGTAGTAATCTACTTTTATCTATTTGTCCATTCATTTCTATTATTATAATTTCATTATTTACACTACATATAAAATCTGTCATCGTTATTGCATTTTTAACTTTACTTTGATCTATTTTATTATTTAATAGAATCATATTAGTATAAATATAATTATAATCTTCTTTTAAGACTTCTGAGATTATAAATGCTGCATATTTCTTTTTAGCCTCATTATTTATTATAGTTAGAAACATAGGATTATTAACTGCTGGAACAAACTCATGTTCTTTTACTTTTTTTAAATCTACTAACTTATAGGAATTAATATTACTAAATTCATATTCTAGTAATGGCTTCATACCATTCCTCCTTTCGTCCATAGTTTTAACACAAGAGTAAAACTTATGCAAACGACCAAAATTTAAAATTCACTTCAAAAATAAAAGGAATTTAACAAATTCCCCTTAGGCGAATTTATTAAATTTCTAGTCAAAACTCTCTTGAAAATACAAAATTCATACTTTTTTTATTTTTTTATATATTTCCATGACAAACAACACTATAGTTGAAATTAATAGCAAAAATCCTAAATCTTTTAAAGGAATAATAGAAGTTTGGAGCAATGTTGAAAGCAGTGGTACTTCCATAACAATAAAATGTAATATTATCGATGCGGCAACTCCGAAGAATACTAACTTATTATTTTTATAAGGCATTTTAAAAGCACTTGTTTTCTCACTACGACAATTAAAGACATGAATATTTTGGATAAATACCATTAAAGCCATAATATAACCACGAGCTGTTGCTATATCCATTTGGATATACTTTATTAAATATGTCCAAACTAGAAAAACTATTAGACCGATAGTTAAACCTGAGACTAGAATCTCTTTTAATAATTTTTTATCAAATAAAGATTCTTTTGGATCAACAGGTTTTTCTTTCATAATGTCTTTTTCTTTCTTTTCAAAAGATAAAGCAAAATCTTGAATACCATCAGTTACAACATTTAACCATAAAAGTTGAATTGCAACAAGTGGCATAGGCATGTTAAATAAAATAGCAAGCAAGAAAAATAATACTTCGGCAAGTCCACAAGAAATTAAAAAGTAAATAATTTTTCTGATATTAGCGTAAGCCACTCTTCCTTCTTCAATGCCTGAAACAATGGATTTAAAATTATCATCCATTATAATCATTCGTGAGGCTTCACGGGTTATATCAGTTCCACTACCCATCGCAACACCTAAATTAGCAGCTTTTATAGCTGGAGCATCGTTTACTCCATCTCCTGTGACACAGACAAATTCCTGTTGGCGTTTTAGTGATTTTATAATTTCTAATTTTTCTAAAGGCGTTACTCTTGTAAAGACACATTTACTTCTGACAAATTTATCAAATGTCTTTTTATTTTTCTTTAAATATTTTTCTACTTCTTCTGTTGTGGTAACGTCCGCAAAATCATCAGTTAAGCCTAACTCTTTTGCAATAGAAAATGACGTTAAAGGATGATCTCCTGTTACCATTAAGACTTTGATACCTGCTTCTTTACATTCTTTGATTGCTGGGATTGCTTCTTTTCTGATTGGATCTATAAAACCAACTAAACCAACAAACTCTAAATCTTTTATATCATTTTCGTTATATGTTTTTTTCTTTCTAATTTTAGCCTTAGCTAGAGCAATAACTCTAAGACCCATACTAGCCATTTTTTCATTTTCTTTTAAAATGTTTTTATCTTTAACTTGGCAAAAAGACATTACGACCTCAGGAGAACCTTTGATAGTAACATAATTACGATTATCCTCTTCAAAAAATACAGCAGAATATTTATTTTCTGATTCATAAGGAATCATTTCTAAGATTTTTATATGATTAGTTTTTACTTTTAATTTCTTACTTAATAATAAAAATGCTATATCGATAGAATCTCCTATTTTTTCTTTAGCTGTAATTTTAGCTTCGTTATTGATACTTCCTAATAAGGAAATCGGTTGTAATATTTCTTGTTCTTCTTTAGTTAAATTGTCATCTATTTTATATGATTTAAATTTCTTATTATTATAAAGAGCGACTTCTCTAGCAGTTTGTTCATTAATAGTCAGTGTTCCTGTTTTATCACTTACGATAACAGTACAACTACCTAGAGACTCAGCAGAATGTAATTTTTTAGCAACGACATTCTTTTTGGCCATTTTGTTAGAGGCAATAGTTAAAGCCATCGTTAAAGCAAGAGGTAACCCTTCAGGCATAGCTGAAACCGCAAGAGCAATGACTGATAAAAATATCTCATTATAGTCTACTCCTTTACTTAGAAGTAAAATTGTAATAATGAACGCTACTATTAAAACAAGCATACTTATTTGTTTAGATAATTTTTCTACTCTAATAGTTAGAGGAGATTTCTCTTCTAAAGTATTATTAATAGTATCAGCAATCTTTCCTATTTCTGTATCGAGTCCTGTTTTTATAACGACAGCACTTGCTCTTCCTTTGACTACGGTAGTTCCTGAAAATAAAATATTCTCTTGAGCTGCTAAAGATAAGTTTTCTTTTTTTAAAGTATCTTTTGTTTTTACTACTTGGATACTTTCTCCAGTAAGGACTGCTTCATCGACCATTAAATTATGAGCATCGATTATTCTCATATCTGCACTTATCTTATCTCCAGACTCTAAAAGGACTATATCTCCTACTACTAATTCTTCTGATAAAACTTCCAGCTCTTTTTTTTCTCTTTTTACTCTTGTTGAAACTGTAACTAAAGATGATAAAGCTAAAGCCGTATTGTTAGCTTTGTTTTCTTGATATGTTCCCATTAAAGCATCTATTAAAATTATAAATATTATCGCAATTGCATCGACTATTTCTCCTGCGATAAAAGAAAAAATTACCGCAATTATTAAAAGGATAATAATAGGATCTTTTATTTGATTAAAAAATACTTTAAAGATACTTTCTTTTTTATCTTCAGGTAGTTTATTAAGTCCATTTATTTCTCTTCTTTTTCTTACTTCTGCAAAACTTAATCCATCAGCACTAGTTTTTAATTCTTTAAATATTTCTTTTATCTCTTTATTATAAAAATCTTTAATTTAAATCACCCCTTTACCATAAACATTATAACAAACAAAAAGAGAAATTTCTACTCACATTCTCCTTTTTATAAAGATTATTTTTATTTTACTTTTACTTTAGAATTTTTATCTTTTTTAGAATAATTCTCTTTTAAGAATTTATCAAATTCTTCCATTAACTCTAAAGTTTTTGGACAGAAACAGTAAAAATCTTCATCTATCGTATAATATAAATTAAAAGCCGTTCGAAAATGTTCTTTAGGACTATAAATTTTTAGTTCATGACATTCATCACCATAGTAATTATAATCCATTGTTTTTACATAAAATGATTCTAAAGCACTTTTTTCTTCTTCGTATATTTCTTCAACTTCGTAAGTATTAGTAAAGTTACCTAAGGTTTCTTCTAAAGAAGTTGCGACGACATCAGTTAAATCGAGTGTTTGAGTTGGTCCAAGGGAAGTAATTAAGGTTTTCTTTTTACTTTCTTGATGATTTACAATCATACATTGATTTATACCTTGATTAGATATATATAACTCGATATTATTTTCTGTTAAAGCGTTTAGTAAATAATCAGGAAAAATATTTAAGATACTTTCTATTGTTTTGATATTATTAAATATTACTAATAAATCATTGGGATTTTTTAAATCTGTTATAGTGTATTTTCTTTCATCACCATTTATATAAAATAAGACATTAGGTGTTGATATATAAGGATTTTTCTTAATACTACAGCCTGTCTCATAAAATAGTTTATTAAATAAATTATTTGAAAAATCATATTTTATTTTCTTATCACTCTTTTTTATATCTATCGATAAATCATCATTTACATTATAAATCATATTATCTCCTCCTTGTTTCTATAATATATGATTAATTTTATACTTTTTTAAAATAATTATCTAAAATGGAATATAAATATGTTTGGACTTTTTTATTAGTTTTTTTACTTATCACATCTTTATATCCATTTAGTTGTTTTTTATAAGCATCATCTTCTATATTCTTTAATTTATAATCAATTATAATTATTTCATTTTCTTTTTCGATTAATAAATCAATTATACCATGATATAAAGTCTTTTCGTTTTGGTCTAAAAATTCATATTCATGATAAAATTTAGCATCGATATTTTCTTTTATCAAATCTTGATTTAAGAAATTTTTTATTAATGTTTTTTCTTCTTCGTTAAAATGTGTTAAAATTGGATTTTTAAAATCTAACATCTCAAGCATTTGATGAAATTTAGTACCAATAGACATTTTCTGAAAATCATTTTTAGTTTGTAATGTTACTGTATGTTTAGAAAATTTATCTTCTTTTATTTCTTCTTTTGAAATATTTATATTTTCAACAGTAAATTCTGTGGCAGTTGAGTTTTCTAAAATATTATTTAAGTTAGTATTTAAATAATCATTTGTGGCCTTGCTTTCTACTTGTTTTATATAACTATCTATGTATCCACTAATACTTTTTAGAATATCATAAAAACTTTGGTATTTCATTTGACTATCATAAGATACATTATTATTTTCTTCTATAAATGATGGACACACGATAATCATATTTTCTTTGGCTCTAGTTAAAGCAACATATAAAAGACGAATTTTTTCACTTATTTCTTCTTTTTTACTATCTTGTTTTACTAGTTCTTTTATAATAGTAGGTTTTATAAAATCTCCTACAGCAGGTAAAACAAGTCCATAATTATTATTGTAAATTATTTTATCTTTTATTTCTTGAAAGTTAAATTTTTTAGTAAAACCTGAAAAATAGCAAACAGGAAATTCTAAGCCTTTAGATTTATGAATAGTCATAATTAAAACAGCATTACTATTTTCTTCTTGAGCTTTAAAATTAATACGAAGACTTTTTTCGAAGACGACATCTAAATAGTCAATTATCTCATCTAATGTCTTACCCATATCAGACATATTCTTAATAAAGTTAGCAATGTATTCAAGACGAACTCTTTTTTGTTTGATATCTATTAAAGTCATTAATTTTTCTTCATAAGCAAATTCTTCTATTATTTCATCGAGTATGGTATAAGGAGTTTTTTCTTCTAAATTATTACTTATCTTTAGACATTTTAAATAGATCTTGCTCTCATCAAAATTACCATTTACAAAATATGAAAATAATTCTTCATCACTTAACTGAAATAAGAAACTGCGTCCTATCGATAAAAAGGCATAACGAAAATCTATGTTTATGGTCTTTTTATGGATTAAATAAATTAATTTAAAGATATTCTTTAAAACTAAAATATCATCTTCGCCAGTTAACTCTTCATCTTTTATAATAGTACTAGGTATTTCTAAGTAATCTAGGACTTTTTTATATAAAGCAAAATCTTTACTACGATCTAGTAAGATAGCAAAGTCAGAATATTTTATATCTTCTGTTTTTATACTACCTGGTTTATATACTTGAAATTTAGAGGTTATCTTTTCTTTAATATCACGTCCAATAATAAAAGCTTCCTGGGTGGCATTATCAAATTCTTGCTTTTCTTCATAAGTCTTAATTTCTAAATTATATTCTTGTTTAGTTTTACCTTCACACTCATAAGTATTGTTACCAAATTCCATTTGATGACTATCCTGATATGCAGCCCCACCAAATTCATCGGACATTATTTGGTTAAAAATAGTATTGATATTTTCAAGTACTTCTCTTCTACTTCTAAAGTTTTTGTTTAAATCTATCTTGATTCCTCCATCTTTTTTACTGTATTTAGTATATTTTTCTTTAAAGATATATGGATTAGCATTTCGAAAACGATAGATTGATTGTTTTATATCTCCTACCATATAAACATTATTATTTTCAATTAAAGATATAAATAACTCTTGTAAATCATTAGTATCTTGATACTCATCAATTAATATTTCTTTAAAACTAGATTTTAATTCTTCTTTTACTTCGGCATGCTCTTTAACTATTTTTATAGCTAGATGAAAGACATCATTAAAATCATATAAATCATTTTCAGTTTTATATTCTTCAAACTTTAGAAATAATCTTTTTAAAATATCTCTTATAACTAAAGTATTAGCAAAGGTCTTTAAAATTTCTTCTTTCATAGAATTTGGAGAATCATAAATAGTATAACTTTTTATATCTTTTATTAAAGAAGATATTTTATTTTTTAACTCTTTGGCAGCATCAGGTGTATTTTTTGGCACTTTAGGAAGAGTTATCGCAAGGGAATTTTTTATGTCTTGATAAGTAGATGATTTTAATAAGTTATTTAACTCACTATAAAGTTTATCCATAAAACTACTATCAAAGACAAGTTCTAATTCTTTTAAAATATCTTTAATAACATTAATATTTTCTTTTATAATATTTATATATGAATTAATATAATTATCGATATGAGAATCATCAAAATAATCTTCTATTTTATCTAAATAGCTTATTGGATCATATTTTAAAGAGATATTTTTATAAATATTTATAATCGTTTTTTTCAAGACTTTATCATCTTTTAAGCAAAGGTCTTCCATTAGCTTTAGAAATTTTTCATCACTTTCAAGATAGAATTCGTCCATCACTTCATCTAAGACTTCGTTTAAGGTAATTTCAAGTAAAGCTTCATCACAAATACTAACTTGTTTTGTAATGTTTAAGATATAGTGATATTTTCTGACGACCGCTAGGGCGAAACTATCAAAAGTCGTAATGTATGCGGAATCTAGTAAAGCAAGTTCTTCTTTCAAACTAGCATCATTTAAGATTTTATTTTTTATTCTCTCTTTCATTTCACCTGCTGCCGCATTTGTAAAGGTTAATACGAGAAGTTCATTAATATGAATATTTTGTTTTAACTTCTCTAAAACTCTTTCCGATAACACTGCAGTCTTACCACTACCAGCACCAGCAGAGACAATTATATTTTTTCCACTTTCTAAAATGGCCTGTTTCTGCTCTAGTGTCCATTTAGTCATTAGAGTTCACCTCCAAAAACGATAAATCAGTCTTTTTTTCTAAGTTTACTTCATCTTTTTCACTCATAAAACATAAATCTTTATACGTGCAGTAAGCACAAGCTAAATTCTTATTATCAACTACTTTAGGATTAATTGAAAAATCTCCATCGATGATCTTATCTAAAGAATTATCGATTACTTTAGAAGTATATTTCAAAATATTAAAGACTTCATCTTCCGTTAATACTTTAGCATATCTAGAAAAACCATTACTTCCTACTTTCATACTTTTAATTAATTTACTATCACAATAAGTTTTATCAAAACTTTTCAAAATATCTTCATTAGCCGTAGAATATCCCATTAATTTGAGTTTATTATTTTCTACTGTTTCCATATTATATTTAGGACTGTAAGTAGTTTTATCTTGGAGTATTTTTTGAAAATACATTCCTGTAAAGATAGGACTTTCAAATAACTTGGCTTCACTTACTAAATATAAATATACTGGAAGTTGCATATTAATACCATAAGCCATATTATTTAAAGTTGTATCAATATTTCCTGTTTTATAATCAATAATAGAAAAATAAGTATCATCTATATTTTCTTTTACTAATAATTTATCTATTGTCCCTGTAAAATTAATTAAAATATCTTTTTCTATCGGAATAGATAATTCTTTTTCATAATAAGCTTTCTTAAAACCTATATATTCTTCTTGCTTTAAAATATTTTCCATTAAAGTTTTAAAATGACTTTTAAGTTCTTTAAGAAAGAATTTTTCTTTTATAGATAATTCTTTTTCTTTTAAATAATCATCCCATGCTTTCTCAAAATTAAAATATTCATCATTCATGATAGAAAGTAAATAATGATAAAGACTTCCAATTAAAGTCATAAAACTTTCTTGGAAAGGATCTAATTTTAAGATATATTTAATATAATATTTAAAAGCACATAAATTATAACTATTCATACTAGTATAAGAAAACGTTAGTGGTTTCTTTATATAGTCAAGTAATAATTCTTTTTTTATTTTAGTAAATTCATTACTATAAGTATTGTAAGGTATATTAGGATAATGATTATATAAAAGATTAAATCTTTTACTTATAGTTTTATATTTACGATATAAATCTAAATCTTCAGAAAGTTTTAGTTTATTATAAAGATCAGAATAGTTAAAACAATCTATTAAAACATCTTCGACTTCGATATTTTCTTCATCTATTAAACTTGCTTTATAATACTCATTAAAATTACTTCTATCTTTATAAGATATAGTTAAGTTTTTAATATTTGTAAGTATTCTCATAATACTTTCTTTTTTTATTTTATTTTTTTCTTTTGTCTTATAAAGTTCTACTTCATCTTTTATATTATCAGTAATAAAGTCTTCATCTTTATAAAATTTAGGAAATATTTTATCATTAAAGCCCAAGACAAAAACATACTCATCATCTTTGATACTTCTTTTTTCAATATCGACTATATTAACTGCATCTAGATATGTTTTATTTTCTATATAAGTCTTTTTAAGTTTTTCTTTCAATATTGTTTTATAATTTTTAGAATCTTTTATCGCTACTAAAGAATTAACTACATCTACTAATTTTTTATTGACACTAGAGTTTAATTTTAAATTTATTTTCCCTGTGTTTAAAAAATCTTCGACTATTTTAGTCCCATAAATACTATTTTTTTCTTTGATATTTAGAGGAATATTAAAATACGCAAATATCCTTTTTAAAGAAAAAATATACTCATCATCTATATTAGATAGAAAGATCTTATTTAGAGGAATACCCTTTTTTATTAATTTAATTATCTCTATCGCAGTACTTACTATTTCATCTTCTAAAGTATTGAAATGTTTTACTTTAAAGTTAATATCTCGAGTTTTATTTTCTAAATAAATAGGATTATATTGCTCTAAAATATTTTTAAGATAAAGTTCTAATTCAGGATAATTCTTAATAATAATAGTTTTATTTTTTAAATATTCCTTAAAATATTTATTTTCTTCTAAAAGATTATTAGCTATTAATTCCTGTTTTAGTTCTTTTAATTTTTTTAATTTAGGATGATGATAATTTTTATTTAAATCTATAAAGTATAAGTTTTCAAGATAAATTGTCGCAATAGAAAAGTGGTATGAATATTTAGACATTAAATAATCTATAGTTTTTTCATCATAAGTGAAAAAATAATTATTTAAAAACTCATTTTTAGTCATAAATTTAATATTATAAAGTTTATCTTGAGATATAAAATCATCTAAAATATTAAGTTTCTCGGCATTTGGAGTCATAAATAAGATATCTTTATCTAAATATTTTTCTAAGTCCATGTTCCCACTTCCCTTCTTTTCTATTATAAAATAGAAAGAAAAAAAAAGGAAGTATTTTTCCTAATTTTATAGAACATTTTTTCGTAATGTAATTTTAATAGAAAAAAGAATCTAAAATTAGATCCTTATACTTCTTGAATTACAGTAATAATCATCGGTTTTGATTCTGCTTTTTGATAGAAGAATTTACCAAGACGTTCTCTAACATCATTTTTAATTTTAGTATAATCTACTCTCTTGGAATTTGGAACAATACTATCTTCGATGATCTCTAAAGATATAGCTTTAGTTTCTTCGAGTAAATCTTGATTTTCTTTAACATAGATAAAACCACGTGTTAATATTTCAGGTCCACCTATTATTTTTTTAGTTTTCTTATCTAAAGTACAACTAACTATAACTATTCCATTTTCTCCTAACATTTCTCTATCTTTTAAGACTAAATAACCGACATCTTTTTGGTTTTTACCATCTATTAATATTTCATCAGTCTCAATATGTTCTGTAGTCTCTTTTAACATACCATTTACAAATAAAGCGACATCTCCATTTTGTTTTAAAATGATATTTTCAGGTTTTATACCTACTTCTTCAGCAACACTGGCATTGGCACATTGATCTTTGTACTCTCCTTTGACTGGAAAATAATACTTTGGATTCATTAAATTAATCATCAACATTAAATCTTCACGTGAAGCATGATGAAGTAGATGTTTTTTATTAGATAAACTTACTGCATCAGCTCCAAGCATAGCAATTTCATCCATAAGCATCGTCATTTTCTTTTCGACACCTTCGTATGCTGGTTCAGTAATAAAGACAGTATCAGTATCTTTTAATTTAATATATTTATCATAACCTCTAACTATCTTTTCCAAATTGACAAGTGGTTTTTCTTTTTCATCAGAGATTAAGACAACTACATCTTTATCATTTAAATTAGATAAATCTCCTATTTTACTTTTATCGACAGTTAGATATTTTTCATCGATAGCTTTATTTATAGTTTGTTGTAGTAATTTTCCCATAATAACCATTTTACGATGTGTTTTAGATACTTCGTTAAAAATTTCCTGTATTCTATAAAAATGTGCAGGGAAAATTGTCGCGATAATTCTATTTTCATGTTTTACTAAAACTTCTCTTATAAAACTTGCCACTCTATTATGAGGTGAAGTATGTCCTTCACGGGCAGCATAGATGGACTCCGCAAGTAGGCATAAGACTCCTTGTTTCCCAACGTATGCAAGTTTTCCAATATCAGTTTTATATGGTCCAGTCATCGTCGGATCAAAAACAAAGTCTCCAGTATAAACTATCGCACCATCTTCAGTATATAAAACAAAACATACAGCATCAGGTATCGAATGAGTTATACTAACTGGAAATACAGAAAGATTTTTAAATTCTATTTTTTGGTGTGGTCTAATCTGTTTTAAATTAGCTTTCTTAATTCCATTTTCTTCTAAATCACTTTTTAATATTTCCATCGTTAGTTTTGTGGCATAAACTGGAACTTTAGGAATTGCTTCAATTATTTCTTTAGCACCACCCATATTACTTTCATGACCATGAGTTAGAAATATTCCTCTAATCTTTTTTTGATTTTTTATTAAATAATCAAAACTAGGAAGAATATAATCTATTCCTAAATTCTTATCATTATCAAATTTTAACCCGGCATCAAAAACAAATATATTTTCATCGACATTGACTACATACATATTTTTTCCATTTTCGTTTAGTCCACCTAAACTAAAAATTTTAATTTTACTCATTATTTATCTCCTTTCTTTTAATTTTTTTGCGTGCAGAAACTAGTTAATTATATCAAAAATCTCACTTTTTAGCAAGTTTTTCCAAGGCAATACGAGCTGCTTGTTGTTCGGCACTTTTTTTACTTGATGAGATGCCTGTTCCATAGACTATATCGTCAATTACTACTGAAATAGTAAACGTTTTATTATGGGAAGGTCCTGTTTCTTTGATAAGATTATACTCTAAACTTTTTTTACTTGTTTGAACATATTCTTGTAAGATAGATTTATAATCTTTAAAAAAGAAAACATTTTCATCTTCGATATATTTAGGAACTATTGCTAAAATGACTCTTCTTGCTGTTGCATAACCTAGATCTATATATATTGCTCCAATTAGAGATTCAAAAGTATCCGCAATGATATGTTTTTCTATTTCTTTTCCTTTTTTTTCTCCATTACCTACTTTAATATATTGGGAAAGTCCTAAATCATTAGCGTATTCAGCATTGGCATCAGTACATACATAACTGGCACGTATTTTAGTCATTTCTCCTTCAGTAGAATAATTTTTATTATATAAATAATCGGATATAACTAAATCAAGTACAGCATCTCCTAAAAATTCTAATCGTTCATAATCTTGTTTTGCTTTATGTTCATTAACATAAGATGAATGAGAAAAAGCTTTTTCATATAAAGATATATCTTTAGGTTTTATTTTTAATTTCTTAAATAATTCTTCCATAAAATTCACGTTCCTTATCTATTTAAAATTATAACACTTTTATATCATTATATAAAGAGCTATATAAAAAATGCTCATTATAAATAAGCATTTTTTACAACATATACATGATGTTTTTTATTTCTTTTTTCCCCATACCAGTAATGTCGCTTATAGTGTTAGTATCATAATTCTTTTTTAGCATTTTCTTTACTATATCAGTTTTGTTTTGTTTAATTCCTTGATTCATTCCAGCATCTCTTCCTACGTTATATGCATACCTATCTTCTATTGCATCTATCTCGGCTTGGGTTAAAAATTCTTCTGTCACTGCCTCTTTGGCATCTTTCCT
>CANQVR010000007.1 GCA_947627375.1 uncultured Bacilli bacterium
AATCCCTTTAATTTTGGGAATTTTCTCTTATTATTTTTATTTTTCATAAAAATGGGAACTTCTAATAAAATTCAGTCAAAACTTTATATAGTAGAAAATAAAACTAAGTAGAGATAAGTAATTTTTCTAAGAATTATTAGTAGAAATTTTTATTATCATATCCATTTCATCATCTTTAGCAATTATATTTTTATGTATTTCTCCACATTTCTGGCACTTATAAACAATTTTGTAAGTATCTTTATATTTTTCTATACTTATAGGTTCGAGTAAACCGAGACAATTATTCATTCTGTCTCCTGGATTAATATCTACATGTTTTGAATACAAACAATATGGACAATGATCTCTAGTTGTATAATTTAAAGTACTTACAAGACGTCCACAATTTTCACAAATAAATTCTTCATCACGCTTAACAAATCTTTTCATATTATTTCTCCATAAATTCATTATACCACATATAAGTAATTTTATGGTATAATGATTATAGTTGGTGATAATATGGATATAAAATTTAAAATAGATGAGTTTGAAGGACCTCTTGATTTACTTTTACATTTAATTAAAGAAAGTAAAATGGATATTTTTGATATTCAAATAGAGGAAATAACTAAACAGTATTTAGCTTATATTGAAAGTCAAGAAAAACTTAATTTAGAAATTGCAAGTGAATACTTGGTAATGGCTAGTGAACTTTTGGAAATAAAATCTAAAATGTTACTTCCACGCAATGAAGAAGAACTTGAGATAGAAGAAGAGGATCCTAGAGAACAACTTGTTAGTCGTTTACTTGAATATGAAGCTTATAAAGAAATCACTAAGACATTAAAAGCTAAAGAAGATGATAGACGTGATATTTATACTAAGATGCCTGAAAATGTAAATGATTATATTGAAAATCGTAATTATTTAGAAAGTGGTTTAAATATAGAAGATTTAACTAATGCTTTCTTAAAGTTTTTACAAAGAAAGGAAGCAGCTAAACCATTAAAAACTAAAGTCACAGTTAAGGAAATATCAGTTTCTTCTAGAAGAAGAGATATAAAGAAAATATTAAAAAAAGAAAAGAAAGTTTCTTTCTTTAAGTTGTTTCCTGTTGTTACAAAAGAATATATTGTGGCGACATTTTTAGCTATTTTAGAAATGGCTAAAAACAATGAATTACTTATTAAACAAAAAGATACATTTGAAGATATAGTTTGTGAGGTGCCAAATGGAAAATAAAATAGCGGTATTAGAAGGTTTATTATTTGTTGTGGGAGAAGATGGTCTTTCTTTAGAACAAATTATGGGAATTTTAGAAATAAATGAAGAAGAAGCAAAAGAATTAGTTAAACTTTTGAAGAAAAATTATGAAGATGATAGTCGTGGTATTAGAATTGATTTTTTAGGTAATAGATTTAAACTTACTACTAAAAAAGAACATAAAGAATATTATCAAAAATTGCTTGAAAGAAGTGATAGTAATGTTTTAAGTCAAGCAGCTTTAGAAACTTTAGCAATTATTGCTTATAATGAGCCAGTAACACGTATGCAGGTAGATACTTTAAGAGGAGTTGCTAGTTCTCAGATGATTAGGAAACTTGTGGCCAAAGGATTTATTAAAGAAGCGGGCAGAAGTGATCTGTTAGGACGTCCTATATTATATGAGACTACTAATGATTTCTTGGACTATTTTGGTCTTTCGACAATAGATGATCTTCCTGATATGAGGGATTTTCTAGAAAAAGAAGAAGAGGAAAATGAAGATACTGATTTGTATAGATCAAAATATATAGAAGAAGAGGCTTAATGCTTTACAAGAATACATATTTTATTATATAATTTATGTATGTCTTGCCTGCGTGGTGGAATTGGTAGACACGTTGGACTCAAAATCCAATGGTACTTGTACCGTGCCGGTTCAAGTCCGGCCGCAGGCACCAGATTGATAGGAACCTCGGAAAATTCGAGTAAAAATAGAAAACGACTTGCAAAAAAAGCCGTTTTTATGTTATTATGTATTTGTTAAGGAGACTTGCATAAAATAAAAAAGGAATACCTAATTTTGACGAGTTAGGTACTATTCCCAAATTTTAGGTTAGTACCGACTTATACAGTTGGTACTATTTTATTAATATGATTAAAATCACAATAATAAGGAGTATTATGATAGTACAAAGATATTTCTTTGCTTTTTTCATAACTTCACCTCCTTCCATTTTAAAAAGTAAAGGAGATAAATTATGGAACAAATATATAACAAATTAGTAAGAGATAAAATACCTGAAATAATTAAATCAAATGGAGATGAACCAATTACTAGAGTTCTAACAGATGATGAATATAAAATTGAATTAGAAAAAAAATTAAATGAGGAATATCAAGAAGTTTTAAGTGCAACTGGAAAAGATAGAATAGAAGAATTAGCCGATATGTTAGAAATAATGAAATATTTAGCTAAATTAGAAAATGCAACATTAGAAGAAATTATTGCTATTGCAAAAGAAAAAGGAGCAAAAAGGGGAACTTTTGAAAATAAAATATTTTTAGAAAAGACGTTGAGAAAGGAATAAATTAAAATTATTAAATTTTATTACAAAAGTTGAATGCCTACCTACTATATTTGTGTTTCTAGCGAATGAGTGTTATTTTTATATAAATATGTTATAATAGTGAATAGAATAGAGGTGCCATATGAAAGTAAATAAAAAAATATTTATTATAATTGTAATAGTATTAGTAATGTTAGGAACAGGAGGAGTTTTATTTTTTAAAGAAAACAATTCGGAAATAAAAACTATTAAGTCAGATAAACAATTATTGAGTATTTATAAAAGAAAACAAGACAATAGTGATTTGAAAAATTTATTTTTACGTATTGTAACTTTACCTTTTCATATTCCTATTAATAGATATGGCGGTGATGGCTATCTGACAAGGACTGATAGTTGGCAATCTAATTGGAGTGCTGATTCTTCTGATGACTATTCTAAAACCAATATTCAGGTTGAAAATGTAGATGAAGCAGATATTACTAAAACAGATGGAAATTATATTTATTCTCTTTCTGAAAATGATGTAGTCATAACTAACACAATAGATCCAAAAAATATTAAAATTGAATCTAAAATAAAATTGTCAAGTGGTATTTATCCTGAAGATTTAATACTTTACAAGAATAAGTTGGTAGTTATTTCTAGTGATGTTAGTAGTCAAAATTCTTACTATGATGATAAAAGCAATACTATTGTAGGCATATATGATATTACCAATAAAAGTAAACCTAACTTATTAAAAAGTTATACTTTGTATGAAAAATATTATACTTCTAGATGTATAGATAATAGATTATATGTAATATCTACTGGTATGTTAAGGGAAGAAAATAATAAAATTGTTACTTATTATAGAGAAGATAATAATCAAAAAGAAATAAGTCTAAATAATATTAAATATTTGGAAGATGTCAAAACTAATAATCAAACTTTAATATCAACAATAGATTTAGATGATCCAAAAAGTAATGTAAATATTGACTCATATCTTATGGATATTTCTAATGCTTATGTATCAGAAAATGCTATATATTTATTAGATCAAAAATATGATTATAATTATGTACCATCAATTAGTTCACTTTTTGGATATAAAGGAGTTTTGGGACTGTTTGAAAATACAAACTCTGATGATTATAGTGGGGATAATACAGAAATTTATAAATTTGATATTTTCAAAAATGGAGAAGTTACTTATAATACTAAAACTAATGTAGAAGGAACAACTATTAATCAATATTCAGTAGATGAAAATAAAGGACATTTAAGAGTTGCTTTACACGATGAAAACGGTTCAAGAATTGCGATATTTGATGAAAGATTAAAAACAATAGGAACAACTGATTATGTTGCAAAAGATGAAGAAATGTATTCATCAAGATTTATGGGTGATAAAGCTTATCTAGTAACATTCCAAAATACAGATCCATTATTTGTTATTGATTTAAGTGATGAGAAAAATCCAAAAATATTAGGAGAGTTAAAAATACCAGGATATAGTATGTATTTACATCCTTACGATGAAACTCATTTAATTGGAATTGGTATGGATACTTATACGATATATCATCAAGATATATATGGTAAAGTTACTGCTGGATCTACTGTTGTATCTGGAATGAAAATGGCTTTATTTGATGTTAGCGATGTTAATAATCCTAAAGAAATTTCTCATACAGTAATAGGAGATAGTAAAGCTACCTCAGCAATTCTTACTAATCCAAAAGCATTACTATTTTCTAAAGAAAAGAATTTAATTGCAATACCTGTTAACAATTATAATGAAAATTTTGAAGTTAATTATTCTGATTCGTATGAATCTGCTATAAATGATTATAAGGATTATAAAGGAAATATAATTGGTGAAGGTTACTATGTTTATAATATTAATTTAACAAATGGATTTAATTTAAAAGGTGTAATAACACATGAAAGAAGCAACTATACAACCTTATCAAGCGAATCTAATTTGTTAAGAGGTTTATATATTAATAATAATTTATATACAGTATCAAGAGATATGATTAAAGTAAATAATTTAAATGATTTAAGTTTGATTAATGAATTAAAAATAAAGGAGGCAAAATAATGAAAGAAAAAAAATTCTTTGTATTGGATATTGATTCACTAGTTTTAGGTATACTTTCAATATTAACTGCTTTGTTTTGGTATATTAGTTTACCAAGTGGAATACTTGCAATTGTATTTGGAGTTAAATCAGTTCATAAAACAGGAAGTAAAATAGGAAAAGCAGGAATGATATTAGGAATTATAGGACTTGCCTTATTTACTTTTATATATATTAGTTTAATATTAATGATTTTGTCATCAAATGTATATTAGAAAATAGAATTATAATTAATTTATTATACATAAAAGTCAACCTGAAAATAGGTTGATTTTTTGTAGATAATTAATTTATGTAGTAATATTTAGAATGTATTTAAATTATTTGTTTTAACAAAAAAAGAAAATTATTGGTATTATCATCAGTGTAAAATTACTGGAAAATGGATATTATTATTTATTGAAATATAGTATAATTATCTTAGTTGGAATAAAGATGAGGGTAATGATATGATTATTTTAAGAAGGTGAATTATGGAAATAGAAAAATTTTTACTTGAAAATTATAAAGATATAGATTCTTTAGGATATGTTGTTGAAGTATTTGATAATGACAAAGAGTATGAATATGTTGTTGGTAATTCTTCTTTAAAACCGCAAGTTGTGAAAGCAAGTAGTAATACTTTATATGATATTGCATCTATTACTAAGATGTTTACGGCAACACTTGTTTATATGGCTTATGAAGAAGGATTGATTGATTTAAAACAAACTGTATATTCAATTGATTCTAATTTTATTAATTTAAAAGATGTAACTATTTATGATTTACTAGGGCATTCACAAGAAGTTTATACTGATGGATATTTAGGTATTGCTAAAGACGCAAGTGATTTTATGAAAATTTTATATTCTTCTTATGTCATTAATAAAAAACATAAATATGTTGATGTACATTATATAATTTTATCTACTCTTTTAGAAAAGATTTATAATAAACCTTTTAATGTTCTTGTCTTAGATAAAATTATAAATAAACTTGGGCTTAAAAATACTAAATTTTCACCAACTGAAAATGAATGTGCACCATGTAATTTTGAGTTTGGTAAAGAAGATATAAAACCTGGTATAGTTCATGATAAGAAAGCACGACGTGCACGTGAGCTTGGAATATATACAGGCCATGCCGGACTTTTTGCGACGGGTAAAGATATCCTTACTTTTTTAAAGACTTTTCTCGATTGTGAATTATTAAAAGAAGATACTATTAAATTGATGCTTAAGCATGATGGAGATAATAACTATAATCATATGAGTTGTAGATGTAGAAAAGAAATAAGTAAAGTATTAGAAAACTTTAGTGATGAGTCAATTACATATTCAGGTTTTACTGGTCCTATGTTTGTAATGGATTTTAAAAGACGTTTGATAATTCTTGTAATGTGTAATACACCACATAATGCTATTTATGAAGACTCAAGGAGTAATAGAAGAGAGACTATTGCTAAACTTATAAAAGATCTTAAAACTGTAATAGATAATAAGTAAAGTTATGTTTTGTTATAATTATTTTAAAGCGAGGTGATTTATTTGAAATGTGTAGATGATTTTTATGATTATGAGATAATCGATGCGTCTTGTGGAGAAAAACTAGAAAGATGGAAGGATATTTATCTTTTAAGACCTGATCCACAAATTATTTGGGATAATGGTAATTTGAGTGAAAAATATAAAGGTATGATCGATGCTAGATATATACGTAGTAATAAAGGTGGAGGACATTGGGAAAATTTAAAAGATGTTCCTTCAAACTGGCGTGTTTCATATCATGATTTAGTTTTTAACATAAAGCAAATGGGCTTTAAACATACAGGACTTTTTCCTGAGCAAGCTAGTAATTGGAATTTTATGATTGATAAAATAAAAAACTCTAAAAGAGAAATTAAAGTACTTAATCTTTTTGGATATACTGGTGCGGCAACAGTTGCTTGTCTTTTTGCAGGAGCATCAGTCGTGCATGTTGATTCATCTCGTGGAATGGTCGATTGGTGCAAAGAAAATGTGAAAAGTAATTGTTTAGAAGATATGAGTGTTCGTTATTTAGTCGATGATGTTTTGAAATTTGTTAAACGCGAAATAAGACGTGGTAATAAATACGATGCAATTGTTATGGATCCTCCTAGTTTTGGTAGAGGTGCTAAAAAAGAAGTTTGGAATATAGAAGATGATTTATTTCCACTTATAAATTTATGTTTAGAAATATTAAGTGATAGGCCATTATTCTTTTTGATTAATTCTTATACTACGGGACTTTCTCCAATAGTACTTAAAAATATGCTTTTGCTTACTGTTAATAAAAAATATAAAGGTATTGTTACTTGTGGGGAAGTTGGTATTCCTATAAAAAGTAATAAGTTAATCCTTCCATGTGGTATTTATGGGAGATGGGAAAGTGATGAATAAATTAGATATTTTATATGAAGATAATCATCTGCTTGTTGTAGTAAAACCTTGTAATGTTTTGAGTCAAGGTGATAATACTCACGATAAAGATATGCTTACTATGGTTAAAGAATATATAAAAGAAAAATATCATAAACCAGGAAATGTTTATATAGGACTTGTGCATAGACTTGATAGACCGGTAGGAGGATTAATGGTCTTTGCTAAAACTAGTAAAGCAGCAAGTAGACTTTCAGAACAAGTTAGAAATCATACTTTTAAGAAAACCTATTTAGCAATTACTTCTAAAGTTATAGAGAAAAAAACTGATACTTGGTGTGATTATCTTTTAAAAGAAGAAAATGGTAATTCTATTATTAGTGATCAAGAACATGGAAAGTTTGCTAAACTTTCTTATGAAGTTTTGGATAGTAATGATAAAAATTCTTTAGTAAAAGTAAATTTGGAAACTGGTCGTCATCATCAAATTAGAGTTCAGTTTGCGTCTCATGGCTATCCTTTGTGTGGAGATCAAAGATATGGAGTGCAAGATAGGAGTCAAATTGCTCTTTTTGCCTATAGGATAGAATTTATTCATCCTACTACTAAAGAGGTTTTAATTTTTGAAAAACTTCCTGTGCAAAAAGGATGGTGGACACATTTTACATTGTCTAAAATTGTCAATAAAAATTAATATTTGCAATTACATAAAATATTTGTTATTATATTAATAGATTAGAATAAAATAAAGGGAGAACGATATTATGAATTTTGATTTAAATTGGTTTTTATCTATACCAGGTATGTTGATTAGTGGTGGTGTTCTACTTTTAGTTATTGCTTTGATTATATTCTTAGCAACGTCAAAGAAAAAAGATAAAACACCAAAAGCTAAACAAGATAAATCTATGAATAATGGAATGGTTGCAACTGCTGAACCAGCAGCACCTGTTGCAGAAATGACTACTCCACAAGGTCCAGCACCAATGGGAGATTTACCTCCTGTTATGGGAGAGGCTCCAGTACCTGCTGCTGTACCAACACCAGCGCCTATTCCTGAAGCTGGGGCACCTGCTATGGAAAACAATTCTATTAATGCGGTTAATAATTTAGATACGGTTATGAATCCAGAACCACCAGTTAATCCAGTTGGTGGAAATGTTAATATGCCAAGTGAGGCTGTAGGGCCAGTACCAGTTGAACCAGTACAACCAGAAGTATCAACACCAGTAGATGTTACACCTCCTGTAACTCCAGCTGTCGATGTTCCTGTAGAACCAGCTCCTACACCAGCTGCGGCTCCAGTTAATCCAGTTACACCTGAGGTTCCTGCAACTCCTGAAGTTAACCCTGTAGTTGAAGAACCTAAACCAATTTATGGAGGAGCAAATCCTGCTGATTCCGTAACAGGAGTTACTCCTGCTGAACCAGCAGCACCACAAATTTATGGAGGAGCAGATCCACTTGAAAATACACAAACTTTAAATGTTGTAAATCCAGCACAACCAGCAGCTACTGTAGAAGCACCTCAGCCAACTGTTGTTCCTGAAGCTACAGTTAATCCTGTACCTACACCACCGACTGCACCTGAGGCACCTAGTATTGCTTCTACTCCAGTGCAACCAACTGCTCCACAAACAGGAATCCCTGTACAAAATGTAGAAGCGACAGCTCCTTCTACAAATGTTGAAGTATTAAATATTTAAACTGATATTTTATCAGTTTTTCTTTTTTTTAATTATGACAAGTGTTACAATATTATATAATTCATATAAATAAAAAAGAGGAGTGGAAATATGACATTAAAGTATAGTAATTATGCAATAGTAGGTTTAGTATTAGGTATTTGTTCTTTAGTTTCATGGATAATACCTGTTATTGGTTATACGTGTTCTATTGTCGGTTTAGTTTTTTCTAGTGTCTCTTTAACAAGTGATTCTAGAGGTAAAGCAATAGCAGGTCTAATTTTAAATATTATCGGACTGTCTTTAGTAGTATCATTTACAGTAATTTGGTTAATTTTTTTTAGATAATCTGTTGATATTTTTCTTTTTTTTGGATACAATATGAATATATGAACAATCATTCATATAAGATAGGAGTTATGTTATGGAAGAAGATTTTTTAAAAGAGTTATCTGAATTTTATAAAGTGTTTGGAGATATTACTAGACTTAAAATACTTAAAGTTTTATTAAAAAAAGAACATACTGTAACAGAAATTGCTAAAGAATTAAATGTAAGTCAATCAGCTATTTCTCATCAACTTAGATTGCTTAGAAATTTAAATTTAGTAAAGACTAAAAAAATTGGGCAAAATGTTTTATATAGTATAAGTGATGAACATGTTAAAGTAATACTTGAATATGGAAGTATACATATTAAAGAAAAGGAGGTATCTTATGAAGATTAATTCTTTATTATTAAGAATTGTTATTAGTACATTACTTTTTATATTATCTTTCTTTTTCCAAGAATATAAAGATATTTATTTTATAATTTTATTAGTTAGTTATTTACTTGTTTGCTTTGAAATGTATAAAGAATGTTTTTTACATATATTAAAGAAAGATTTTTTTGATGAAAATTTACTTATGATACTCGCAACGTTAGGAGCTTTCTTTATTGGAAAGTATCAAGAAGGAGTTATGGTTATTTTACTTTTTCAAATAGGTGAATACTTATCTGATCTTGCAGTCGATAGAAGTCGTGATGCGATTATTAAAACAATGGATTTAAGAAGTGATTACGCTAATATTAAAAGAGTGAGAAAAGTAGAAAAGATTGCGGCTGATAAAGTTAATGTTGGTGATATTATAGTAATTAAACCGGGTGAAAAAATACCACTGGATGGAGTTGTTGTCAAAGGTGAAAGTTATTTGGATACTTCTTCTTTAACTGGGGAGAGTATGCCTAAATATGTTAGTATAGATGATTTAGTACTTTCTGGTTCGATTAATAATAATGGTTTACTAGAAGTGAGGGTTTCTAAAAAATTTGAAGATAGTACTGCTTCTAAAATAATTTCATTAATAGAAAACTCTAATGAGAAAAAAACTAAAACTGAAAAATTTATCACCAAGTTTTGTAAAATCTATACGCCTATTGTCGTTTTAAGTGCTTTTTTGATTACAGTTATACCAACTATTTTAGGTTATGATTTCAATACTTATCTTTATAGATCTTTAGTGTTTTTAGTTATTTCTTGTCCTTGTGCTTTAGTTATTTCTGTACCTCTTGGCTTTTTCTTAGGAATTGGTCGTGCGAGTAGAGAAGGTGTAATTGTTAAAGGTACTAATGAACTTGATATGCTTACCAATATTCGTACGGTTGTCCTTGATAAGACTGGTACTGTAACGTATGGTAAAGCTGTTGTTAGTCACATTGAAAGTCTAACTTTGAGTGAAGATAGATTTTTGGAATTGGTAGCTTTGACAGAACATTTTTCTATTCATCCAATCGGTCGTGCGATAAAAGATAAATATGGAAAGATAATCGATGAAAGAAGAATAGATGAATTTGAAGATTTTCCTGGTAAAGGAGTAAAAGCTTTGATCGATAAAAAGGAAGTATTGGTTGGTAAAAGAGAATTTTTGGAAAGTTATGGCGTAGTCGTACCAGATGTTTCTCGTATTGGAACGATTGTTTATGCAGCAATTGAAAATAAATATTTAGGATATATTGTCATCGAAGATGAGATAAAAAAAGAATCATATAGTTTTGTAAAAAATGCCAAGAGTGTGGGAATAGATAATATTTTAATGTTGTCAGGAGATAATGAAGAAATAGTTAGTGATGTTTGTGCTAAAGTGGGGATAGAGCAGTATTATGGTAATTTACTACCTATGGATAAATTGAATAAGGTTAAAGAAATAAAGAAGAATAGTTTTACAGCATTCGTCGGAGATGGAGTAAATGATGCACCAGTTATAAAAATGTCTGATATTGGTATTTCGATGGGTGGTATTGGTAGTGATGCTGCCATTGAAGCAAGTGATATAGTATTATTAAAAGATAATTTAAATAAGATAATTGATACTATTAAGATATCTTATCTTACAAAAAGAGTAGTTATTTACAATATTTTCTTTGCTTTAATAGTGAAATTTGTAGTATTATTTCTAGGAGTTTTTGGTATCACTAGTGTTTGGGCTGCTGTCTTTGCAGATGTTGGTGTTACCTTAATTGCAATTTTGAATACATTTATAATTTTGAAAAAGAAAATATAAAAATAGTTCTTTTCTTTTAAAAACTTCATATAGTTAAGTGTATAGAAAGAGAGGAATTCATATATATGGAAACATTAAAAGTTAGTAGTAAATCTAACCCAAACAGTGTCGCAGGAGCTCTTGCGAATGTATTTAGAGAAAAAGGAACGGTAGAAATCCAAGCAATAGGTGCTGGAGCGCTTAATCAAGCTATAAAGGCTGTTATTATTTGTAGAGGATTTGTCGCACCATCTGGAAAAAATTTAATATGTATTCCGGCATTTACTGATATAGCTATCGAAGGTGAAGAAAGGACAGCTATTAAACTTATTATCGAAGCAAAATAATTTGCTTTTTTCTTTTTCTATGATAAAATTTTATTATAGGAAGTGAAGTATAATATGAAAAAGAAATATATTATAAGAATTATAATTTTTATAGTAATAATAATTTTAGCGATAGTCTATTATATAGGAGGTTTTTTCTATAGAGATCATTGTAACAAAAATGGACTTGTTAGATGGACTTCTAATACAAAAAATGCATTATGTGATTTTGGAGATAACATTTATCCTCAAGAAGAAAGTAAACAGTGGAAACCTATAATATATTTATATCCAAAACAAGAAGAAAAATTAACTATTAAATTAGGATATCCTAAAAGCATAACTACATCATATCCAAAATATGAAGATAGTTGGAATGTTATTGCGTATCCTAATGGTGACTTAATAGATTTAAAGACAAATCAAAAATTATATGCTCTATATTATGAAAATAAATCTAATTATAATTTTCAAGAAAGAGAAGAGGGTTTTGTTATTAAAGGAGAAGACACAATAGATTTTCTAGAAGAAAAACTATCTATACTTGGACTAAACTATAAAGAAAGAGAAGAGTTTATTGTATATTGGTTACCTAAATTAGAAAAGAATAAATATAATTACATACGTTTTGCAACTATAGATGAACAAAATCAAAGTATGCCACTAGAATTATCAAAAGAACCAGATACTTTAATTAGAGTTATGATGACATACAAGCCATTAGACAAACCAAAAAAAGTAAAAGAGCAAAAATTAGATTCACCAAAGAGAAAAGGATTTATAGTAGTTGAATGGGGTGGAACAACGATAAATTAGATTAAAATAATTGTATAAATAAAATTACCGATATTATATAAAAGTATTGATAATTTTAAAAAAATTGCATATACTATAAACAAATCGATAATTAGAGATAATAATAAGACCTTTTATTCAAAGAGAATTCGTGGTTGGTGGAAACGATAATAAAAACTTATTTATCTACTCTATAGATGAAGTTTATACTTCCGGTTATACCGTTATCTAATTAAGTTAATAAAGGATGGTACCGTGCATATGCACTCCTTGGTATTATCCTTTTTTTTTGGGAAAGGAAAGATATTATGATAGATACACATTATGATTTATTATCAATATTATATTTACAATATTTAAAGAAGGATTTTTCTTATATTGAAAAAATAAAAAATTATTTTAATGAAGATAATGTTAAAGGAGTAATTGCTAATCTTTATTTTATGAGTGAAAAAGAAATGAGGGATGAATTAAGTCAATTTTATTTTACTGGAGAAATATCTGTTGTAGATATGTTTAAAAAGGCAGTTTCTTTATATAAAGAAAAGATTGGTTTACAAGAAGTACTTTTTAGTATTGAAGGATGTGATTATATTAAGGATGAAAATGAGTTAAAAGAACTTTATAATCTTGGCCTTAGAAATATTTTACTTGTTTGGAATAATCCTAATAAATATGGATCGGGTAATAGAAGTGAAAAGGGACTTACTGATTTAGGACGTAGTTTTATAAAATGTGCTATTGATTTAGGTATTTCGATTGATTTATCACATATGAATAAAAATACTTTTTGGGATACTATTGAGTTAATTAAAGAAGAAAGAGAAAAAGGAAAAGATGTTAAAGTTATTGTAAGTCATTCTAATTGTTATGAATTATGTCCTGTACCGAGAAACTTAGATGATGATCAAATAAGAGCTGTAAAAGAAGTGGATGGGATAATGTCTTTAGTTTCTTTTGGACCTTTTGTAGATCAAAATGAGATTGATAAAGAAATACTTATGGATAAATATGTTGAACATATTAGACATGCAGTAGCTATTTTAGGGATAGATAAAGTCTCGGTTGCAACTGATGATATGAATTTTACAGAGTTTTTAAATGAACCTAAAGAAGAAAGAAATATATTTGATTATAAAAATGTAAAAAATACTCTCGAAAAAAAGTTAGAAAAATATTATAATAAAGAAGAAGTTGAAAAGATTTTATATAAAAATGTAGAAAATAAACTATTTTAGGAGGTAGTAAAAATGATAGATATAAAATTGATAAGAGAAAATAGTGATTTAGTTAAGGAAAATATTAAAAAGAAATTTCAAGATGAAAAGGTACCATTGGTTGATGAAGTTAAAGAACTTGATGAAAAAGTTCGTACAGTAAAACTTGAAGGAGATAATCTTAGAAGCGAAAGAAATAAAAAGAGTGCAGATATTGGATTGATGTTTCGTGAAGGTAAGAAAAGTGATGCTGAAGCGTTGAAAGAGGAAGTAAAAGTTATTAATGAAAAGTTAGTTAGCCTAGAAGAAGAGGAAGATAAATTAAATAAAAAGATTAAAGAGATTATGATGAGTATTCCAAATATCATTGCAAGTGATGTGCCAATTGGTAAAGATGATAGTGAAAATGTGGAACTTGAACGTTTTGGAGAAGCAGTTGTTCCTCTTTTTGAAGTTCCATATCATGTTGATATTATGGAAAAATTAAATGGAATAGATTTAGATTCTGCAAGAGTAGTATCAGGTAATGGATTTTATTATTTAACAGGAGATATTGCTAGACTTCATTCTGCACTTTTAACATACGCTAGAGACTTTATGATAAAGAAAGGTTTTACTTATTGTATTCCACCTTATATGATTAGAAGTAATGCAGTTGATGGTGTTATGAGTTTTGAAGAAAAAGAAAATATGATGTATAAAATAGAAGGAGAAGATTTATATTTAATTGGCACTAGTGAACATTCTATGATTGCCAAGTTTAAAGATAAGATTTTAGATGTAGATAACTTACCTTATACGATGACATCATATTCACCATGTTTTAGAAAAGAAGTTGGGGCACACGGAATAGAAGAACGTGGAGTTTATAGAATACATCAATTTGAAAAACAAGAAATGGTTGTTGTATGTCATCCTGATGAGTCTGAGGATTGGTATGAAAAAATGTGGAAATATACTGTTGAATTATTTAGAACACTTGATATTCCAGTTAGAACACTTGAATGTTGTAGTGGAGATCTTGCTGATTTAAAATATAAAAGTGTCGATGTTGAGGCATGGAGTCCAAGACAAAAGAAATATTTTGAAGTTGGAAGTTGTTCTAATTTAACTGATGCTCAAGCAAGACGTCTCGGTATTAGAATTAATGATAATGGAAATAAATATTTTGCTCATACACTTAATAATACAGTAATCGCACCACCTAGAATGTTAATTGCCTTTTTAGAAAATAATTTACAAGAAGATGGAAGTATAAAAATACCAACAGTATTACAGTCATATATGGGTGGAGAAGAAATAATAGAAGTTCCTAAAAATAGTAAAAATAAATAGTTAAAGTTTTATACGCGAGGAGAAAATCCTCGTTTTTTGTTGTCTTGTAATTAGATTAGAATATGATAAATAGTTCAAAATAATAGTATAAATACTTGTAACAAAACTATTATATTTAACATATAATAGGGTGAGGAAAGTGTTGCTTTTCTTGACAAAATAAGGTTTTTGTGGTAGAATATTAAGCCATCACAAGAAATTAGAGGTGTTAATTATGTTTTATAATGAAGAAATGGCCATAAAGGCTTGTGAAGAGGAACCATCCCTGATCTTTCAAGTAATGAAAGAAGGATATTTTGAACTTGTAGATAAGATTTTACAAGAAAAAAAAGTGAGTGTTAATACAGTAGATGAAGCTGGAAATGATGTGTTATGTCGTTTACTAAAAGCAAGACAATATGATATTGTTTTAAGACATATGAACAATAAAGAATGGAATGTTAATCATCAAAATAAAGATGGAAATACATTTGCACATATTTTAGTTTCCATGAATTATTTACATGTAGCGAAAATAATTGATAGATTAAGAAAAAATAAATCATTTCTACCTAATATAAAAAATAAAAAGGGAGAAACTATTTTAGATAAGTCTATTAATGGTAATTATATTTATACAACAGCTAAGATACTTACTGATAATCGTTTTGATAATATTGATTTAGTTTCATTTAAGCATTTATATGATACTTATATTAAAAGTACATATTATGGTAAATATTCGAAACTAAATAATTTAGAGCTTATTGTTAATAGTTTAGAGGAAAAACAACATTTATTACCAAGTGTTAAAAA
The DNA here is from genome assembly GCA_947627375.1 of uncultured Bacilli bacterium. Classification (GTDB taxonomy): domain Bacteria; phylum Bacillota_I; class Bacilli_A; order RF39; family UBA660; genus CANRDQ01. Next base: position 15,725 of record CANQVR010000007.1, read on the forward strand.
ATTACTTGATTTAATTGTTGGTAACTTCGAACTTATCAAAAAAGAATTACTTGCTAATAAGTCTTCTAATTTAGATAGTATTATCGATTTTATGTTGAAAGATACAACAGTTTAAAAAAGATTGTCAATTGATAATCTTTTTTTTAAAACCTATTGACGAACATAAGTTTGTTTGTTATACTACAAATACAAGGAGATAAATACTCCAATATGGAAAAAAAGTCAATCCTTTTTTTAGATAATTTTATTTGTTAGAATAATTTATGGAGGTATTAGAAGTGAAAGATAGTATTATAAAAGAAATAAGTAAAGATTTAAATATAAAAGAAAAGCAAGTTAAAGTTGTTCTTTCTCTACTTGCGGAAGGGAATACTGTACCTTTTATTGCTAGATATAGAAAAGAAGTAACTGGTGCTTTGGATGAAGAAGTAATCAGAAGTATTGAACAAGTTTATGCTTATGAAGAAAATTTGTTAAAAAGAAAAGAAGATGTTATTCGACTTATCGATGAAAAGGGACTTTTGACCGAAGAGTTAAAAAATTCTATTTTGTCTTGTAATAAACTTGTGGAAGTAGAAGATTTGTATCGTCCTTTTAAAGAAAAGAAAAAAACAAAAGCTACTGCGGCTATCAATGCAGGACTTGAACCTCTTGCTAAAATGATTATGAGTTTTCCTCTTCAAGGAGATTTTGAAAGTTTATGTAGAAAATTTTTAAATGATAAAGTAAAAAATGTCGAAGAGGCTAAAGAGGGAGCAGGTTATATTATTAGTGAATGGATTAGTGATAATGCTAACTTTCGTAAATATATCAGAAATAATATGTATGCTCATGGTGTAATGGTAAGTAAAAAGAAGAAAAATGCAGCCGATGAAGATGGAATATACGAGATGTATTATGATTTTAGTGAAGCTATTAAATATATCAAACCACATAGAATTATGGCTATGAACCGTGGTGAAAAAGAGAAAGTTCTTACTATTTCTATTGATTATAATCAAGAAAAAGTAATTTCTTATTTAGAAAGTAAAGTTATTAAAAATAAAAATTCTTTTGTATGTGACTTAGTACGTGATGCGATTGTCGATGCTTTGAAAAGACTTATCATTCCTAGTGTCGAAAGAGAAATTAGAAGTGAACTTAAAGAAAAAGCAGAAGAAGTATCAATTAAGAATTTTTCAGAAAATGTTGAGAAGCTACTCTTAACTCCACCTATGAAAGAAAAAGTTGTTTTAGGACTTGATCCAGCTTTTCGTACGGGTTGTAAGTTGGCAGTTTTAGATAAAACAGGAAAGCCGTTAGAAATAGCAGTTATATATCCGACTGAACCTAGATGTGATATAGAAGGATCTCGTAAGAAAGTTTTAGAACTTATTGATAAATATAAAATAGATATTATTGCAATAGGTAATGGTACTGCATCACGCGAGAGCGAAGCTTTTATTGCGGATACTATAAAAGACGCTAAAAAATATGTGGAATATATTATCGTCAGCGAAGCAGGAGCGTCCGTTTATTCTGCTAGTAAACTTGCAATTGAAGAATTTCCTGATTTAACGGTTGAAAAAAGAAGTGCCATAAGTATCGGACGTAGATTACAGGATTCATTAAGTGAACTTGTGAAAATTGATCCAAAAAGTATTGGGGTAGGACTTTATCAACATGATGTAAAACAGAAGAATTTAGATGAATCATTAAATTTCGTAGTTACTAAAGTTGTGAACTCTGTTGGTGTTAATATAAATACTGCTAGCGCTAGTTTACTTAAATATGTTTCAGGACTTACTAAGAAAGTTATTGGAGAAATATTAAAAGTAAGAGAAGAAAAAGGTAAATTTGTAGATAGGAATAGTATTAAAGAAATTTCTGGTATGACACCTAAAATTTATGAACAGTCTATTGGTTTTATGAGGATACTTGATGGAGAAAATCCTTTAGATAAAACTCCTATACATCCGGAGAGTTATAATCAAACTTTAGAGCTTTTAAAAATGCTCGATATAGACCCTTATGACATAGGAAAAAAATCAGTAAAAGAGAAGTTAAATATAGATGTAAAAGAATATAGTAAAAAATTAAATATTGATGAATATACTTTAAAAGACATTATCGATTCTTTAATTTCTCCTGAAAGAGATCCACGTGATTTTATGCCTAAACCAATACTTAGAAGTGATATTTTACATATAGAAGATTTGAAAGTTGGAGAAAAATTACAAGGAACTGTTAGAAACGTTGTAGACTTTGGAATCTTTATAGATATTGGATTAAAAAACGATGGGCTAGCGCATATTTCACGCCTTACAAAACAATATATTAAACATCCTAGTGAACTATTTTCAGTCGGAGATATTATAGATTGTTATGTAGAAAAAATAGATACCAAAAAAAAGAAAGTGTCTTTAAGTTTAATTGACGTAAATTAAAAATAAAATTTCTTATCGAAAACCTTTATCAATAAGGATTTTTGAAAAAGAGGTAAAAAAAAGTTTGAAAAATGTCTATTTTGCTATTGCAATTTTCATTATTTCAATCTAGAATAAATTTATGAGGTAAAGATTGGGGAGGAAAAAAATATGGTCACAAAGGTAAAAGAAATTCCTAGTTTAAAAGTTGTTAAAAGAGATGGGAAAAAAGTAGACTTTCTAGGAACTAAAATAGCTATTGCTATAAAAAAAGGGTTCGATGCTACGGCTAATGAAGAATACACTGATGAAGATGCTAATAAAGTTTTCAAAAAAGTGTTAGACAAAATTGAAAAAGATTATAATGATGAAAAATTTATTAAAATTGAAGATATTCAAGATTTAATTGAAGACTCTTTAAGAAAAATGGAATACGTTGATGTTTTGAATTCATATTCTTCTTATAGAGAAAGAAGAAATGAATCTAGAAAAGTATTCTTTTCAAGACAACATAAACTTGCTAAAGCAATTGAACTTTTATCATTAAAAGAAGCTAAAGAAGAAGATTCTAAAAGAGAAAATGGTAATATTGATGGAAATACAGCCATGGGTACTATGTTACAATATGGTAGTACTATTTCAAAAGAATTTGCTAAAAGCTATTTAATGAATAAAAGATTTTCTGAAGCCCATGATGCTGGAGATATTCATATTCATGATATGGATTTTCTACCTATGGGTACAACTACTTGTTGTCAAATAGATTTAACTGAGTTATTTAAAGATGGTTTTTCAACAGGACATGGACATTTACGTTGTCCTAATGATATTATGTCTTATACTGCTCTTGCAGCTATTGCTATTCAGTCTAATCAAAATGATCAACATGGTGGACAATCTATTCCAGCATTTGATTATGATATGGCTCCAGGTGTAGTTAAAACATTTAAAAAACAATTTAAACAAATTTTATATGACTTCTTTGATTTAGCTGGATTTGTTGAACTTATAAAATTTGATCATTTAGTTAAAGATATTGATAAATTAAAAACAATGGATTTTGATATTAGTATTTTTGAAAATTATTATGAGAAAAGTGATCAAGTAGAAAGAATATTCAAAAAAGCCTATGAAAAAGCGATTGCTAAAACTGATAGGATAACTTATCAATCTATGGAAGCTTTTATTCATAATTTAAATACAATGCATTCTAGAGCAGGTGCTCAAGTTCCTTTTTCATCTATTAATTTTGGAACTAATACAACAACAGAAGGAAGAATGGTTATTAGAAATTATTTACTTGCAACAGATGCTGGACTTGGAAAAGGAGAAACTCCAATATTTCCAATTTCAATATTCAAAGTAAAAGAAGGAATTAATTATAATCCTCAAGATCCTAACTATGATTTATTTAAATTAAGTTGTAAAGTTAGCGCTAAAAGATTATTTCCAAATTTCTCATTTTTAGATTCACCATTTAATTTCCAATATTATGATCCTAATAATTATAAAACTGAATGTGCTTATATGGGATGTAGAACTAGAGTTCTTGGTAATGTTGCTAATCCTGATAAAGAAATTGTTTCAGGACGTGGTAATTTATCATTTACTTCTATAAATCTTCCACGTATTGGAATTAAGCATGGTAAGATAACTTTAGGTAAAACCGATATGAAAGGTTTTTATAAAGAGTTAGATGAAAAATTAGAGCTTGTTAAAGATCAGCTTTTAGAGAGATTTGAAATTCAATGTAGTAAGAAAGTTTATAACTTTCCCTTCTTACTTGGTCAAGGTGTATGGATTGATTCTAAAGGACTTAAGGATAATTCAAGATTAAAACCAGTACTTAAGAATGGAACACTTACAATAGGTTTTATTGGACTTGCTGAAACTCTTAAAGCTTTAATAGGAAAACATCATGGAGAAAGTAAGGAAGCAGAAAAATTAGGATTTGAAATTGTAAAACATATGAGAGATAAAATTGATGGTTATGCTAAACAATATAAACTTAATTTTTCATTAATTGCTACACCTGCAGAAGGATTGTCAGGTAGATTTACTGGAATTGATAAATCTATTTATGGAAAAATTAAAGGAGTAACTGATAGAGAATATTATACTAATTCATTCCATGTACCAGTTTATTATAATATTTCCATAAAAGAAAAATTAAGAAAAGAAGGACCATATCACGAACTAACTAATGGAGGTCATATTTCATATATCGAGCTAGATGGAGACGTTGCTAATAACGTTGAAGCCTTCGAAAAAGTTATTCGTATCATGCATGATTGCAAAATAGGATATGGTGCTGTTAATCATCCGGTTGATAGAGATCCAGTTTGTGGATATACTGGTGTGATTGGTGATGTTTGTCCTGGATGTGGCAGACGTGAAGGAGAAGGGGTTCCAATTGAAAGAGTAAAAAACGCAAAATTAAATAATTGTTGCGGAAGATAAAAATAGAAGAAAAGGAGAGATTAATATGTCTAATGAAGAAAGAAAAGTAGGGGAAGGAATAGGTTTTGAAAGAATAAGAAGAATTACAGGATATTTAGTAGGAACAACTGAGAGATTTAACAATGGAAAAAGAGCTGAAGAAAGAGATCGTGTTAAACATGGAACACAAGACATTTTAACTAAAGCAGAAGCAAGTGCAAATTAGACTTGCAAGTGACATTCAGCCGGACAGTGTAGTTGATGGAGAGGGAATCAGGACAGTAGTATGGACACAAGGTTGTAGTCATAATTGTCCTAGTTGTCATAATCCTGGAACTCATGATTTTAATGCAGGGTTTTCAGTAGATGTTGAAGAAATAAAAGAATATCTTGCCACGCTTGAAGGACAAGATGGTATTACCTTATCAGGAGGAGATCCTTTATTTCAAGTTGAAGCATCTTGTGAAATAGCAAAATATGCACATCAACTTGGTATGAATGTTTGGTGTTATACCGGATTTACGTATGAAGAAATTATAAGCAATGAAAATATGCGTAAAATTCTAGATGATGTTGATGTCTTAGTAGATGGTAAATTCTTGTTAGAAGAATTTAGTTTGGATTTGAAATTTAAAGGATCTAGAAACCAAAGAATTATAGATGTTAAACAAAGTCTAGAGCAAGGAAAAGTGTGTCTTGTAGAAAAATATTCTGATAATAAGGATTATCGTCAATTATATCAAAAGGCAGAATATATGTTTATTTAAGATAGAATCTTCTATCTTTTTTTCTTGAAAAAATCACTATAAAAGGTTAAAATAGTTGTAGTATATTTAAAGGAGTCCTTTATTATGAAAAATAATAAAAATAATAGTTATCGTCCTTTGATAAAAATGATTGTATGTATTATTCATATAATTGTAATTGTTATACTTGCTTTTTGTTCTTTTAGAATTTATCAAAGTAGTGATAAAGTTGTTAATTTTTCTGATACTGAAAGTGTTGACAAATATGTTTATTTAGACGTTTCTGAAATGTCTAAAAAAGTTGCTGAGATTGATAATGGTAAAAAACAACTTCACTTTGTAATAGAGAAACTTAATAATGGGAAATGGTATACTTATTTAACTGCAATTAATAAAGATGATGTAAAAAAATTTAAAAGTATGATTGAATATTCTGAAACTTCTACTGATAAAGTTCCTAAAAAAATTCGTATTTATGGATATAAGAGAAAAATTACTTCTGATATAAAAAATAAAGCTTTAAAAAATGCCGATACATTCTTTTCTAATGAAAAGAAAAAAGGTTTATCTAACAATAATTTTGAGAAATATTTTACTAATTATTATTTAGATTCTACAGTTAAAAAACATCATAGTTTTAATTATTTTATGTTAATTTTAATGCTTATGTTAGTAGTTTTATTTATTACTCTAATACTAGTAATATTTGATAAAGATAAATTAGTTGACGAAGTAGATAAAATTGCAGAAGAAAGTTTAAAGAAGAAAATAAAAAAAGAAGAAAAAGAAGCTAGAAAAAATATTAAAAAAGTTAAAAGACAACTTAAAGAAGAAAAAAAGAAAAATAAAACAAAGTAGGTGTTGAAATGAAAAAATATATTTTTGTAATTGTTATTACTTTATTGTGTTTTACTACTACTGGTTGTTTTAGTAAAGAAAAGGAAGTGAAAACTGCTAAAGAATTTACTTCTATAGCAAAAGATCTTGGTTTTTATACAAAAGATATTACCAAGGAACAAAGTGAAGAACAACAAAAAATGTTAAAATCAGTTACTGCTGCTGTAAAAGATGATTTGCAAATAGAATTTTATGTTTTTAAAAATGAGAAAATTGCAAAGACAGCTTTCTTTAATGGAGAAAAATTATTTGATTCTAAAGTTGAAACTAATTATGTTGATAATATAGATCATGGTAAAAATTATGGATATTTCTATGTTGATATAAAAAGTAGATATGGAGTTGTAAGTAGAGTAGAAAATACTTTGCTACTTGTAGATACAACACGTAAATATAAAAAGGACGTTAGTAAATTAGAAAAAGAAATGGGTTATTAAAATAGAATGGTTTAGTGATGCTAAATCATTTTTTTGGAGGTAAGTTGTGATTTTAAATGTAAGTGGAAGATGTGATATTGTTGCTTTTTATACTCCTTGGTTTATTAAGAGAATTAAAGAAGGTTTTTTTGATGTCAGAAATCCTTTTGTTAGAAACAATGTTAGTCGTATTTATTTTAATGATGTAGATTTAATTATGTTTTGTACAAAAAATCCTATACCAATTCTTCCATATTTAAAAGATATTAAGAAACCAATTTTATTTCATGTTACCATTACACCATATGGAAATGATATTGAACCTAATGTTAAATCTAAAAAAGAAATAATTACTGCTGTTAAAAAAATATCTAAAATAGTTGGAAGTGATAATCTATTTATTAGATATGATCCAATTTTAAAGAATAATAAATATACAATAGAATATCATAAAAAAGCTTTTTCTAAATTATGTAGTATGTTAGATGGATATGTTAAAAATATAATTGTATCTTTTGTTGATATGTATAAAAATGTTGAGAATAATAAAGATATATTAAATTTAATAGAATTTAATGATGAGGATTATAAAGCAATAGGAACTTATTTTTCTAAAACGGCATCAAAATATGGAATGAGTGTTCAAACATGTTGTGAAGAAAATAATTTATGTGAATATGGTTTTATTAAAAGAGATTGTATTTCTCGAAACTTAGCATTTAAAATGACAGGTAAAGTTTATAAAAAATGGAGAGAAAGAGATTGTGAATGTGTTGAAATGGCCGATATAGGTGTTTATAATAGTTGTCATCATTTTTGCAAATATTGTTATGCTAATTATGATGAGAAAAAAGTATTAGACAATATAAAAAAACATGATCCAACTTCGACCATGTTAATAGGACATTTAGAAAAAGATGATATTATAAAAGTTAGGAAGTAAGATCTTTTATGATACTGTAGGATTTAATAAGTTCTTCTTCTATTCCTTTTTTACAATTAGCAGGTGATGTAGAAGGCAGATATATCGCTTCTATACCTGTTTTATTTTTACAATATTTATTGTATAAGTTATGAGCTTTTCTCCCTGTTGTAAAAATATATTTTATATTAGATTTTTTTAAAATTGAATTTATATTATTTGGAGTAACATTTTTGATAGTTGCATCACTTGATGATTTTATTTCACAACTTTTTATAACATCCCATAAAGCTATTTTATGTTTGGTTAAAAATTCCTTTTTTTCCACAATTGTTTGTGGAATTCTTTCATTGTATATACTTGAAATAGTTTTCCAAAATCTATTTTGAGGATGAGCATAGTAAAATTTTTCTTCTCTTGATTTAACTGATGGAATACTACCAAGTATTAAGACGATTGAATCTTTATTATAAAAAGATTCGAATTCATGAAAAACTTTCATCTAAATCACCAAAAATAATATATCATATTTTGTAAAAAATATAAATTATATTATAATAGAATAATAAAGGAGTTTAGTATGAAAAAGATAATAAAAAGTGATTGGTATATGGTTATATCATCTTTTGCATTTTTAATTTTTATATTTATAGCGATGGCTATTTTACAAAGAGATATATTTAATATTGATCGAAATGTTTATAATTTTTTAGTGAGTATTAGAAATCCATTTTTAAATAACTTTTTTAAGTTTATTACTATTTTTGCAAATAGAAATCCAATAATTATAATTACTTTGATAATTTGTATATTTGTATTTAAGAATAATAAAGAAAGATTTTATATTGTTCTTAATGTTTTAATTGTACCTTTAATTAATATTTTATTAAAAGGAATTTTTGTTAGAGAAAGACCTAATATACTTAGATTAATAAATGAAAAAGGATATAGTTTTCCATCAGGACATGCAATGCTTGCAACAGCTTTTTATGGACTATTAATTTATTTTGCTTATAAAAAAATTAAAACTAAATGGATTAGAAATCTTGTGTGTTTTTTACTTGCATTGTTAGTAGTTTTAATAATGTTAAGTAGAATATATGTAGGTGTACATTATACAACTGATGTAATTGCGGGTTTTTGTTTTTCGCTTTTTTATCTAGCAATATTTATAAAAATTTATAATGGTGTTAAGTAAATATTTATTTGAAAGTGTGGTATTGTGTTATGAATAAATATAAAAAAATATTTTATTTATATATAGTATTATTTGTTATAAGTTTGGTAATTTTTTGTGTAATAAAAAATATTGAAATTCATAATGAATGTAAGTTTGGTTATTGGGGGTTGGATAGTTCTTGTACTTATGATTATGTATTAAATTATCCGATTTTTAGTGCAGTGTATACAATTTTACTTCCAGTAATTTTTATAATTTGTTTTATTATAAGTATAATAAAAATTAACATTGATAAAATCAATTCCAAAGATGTTAAGACAAGATGTACTTTGTTTTCAGCTTTATGTGTGATATTATTGTTTACTTTTTATATAATTTCTAAGATGTTTCTGCATCTTCATTAATAATTTAGAATAAGTAAATTTATTTTTTCATTTTCTTTTGTAGAATAATTATTTGTTTGGGAGTATAATTATATTAGTTTAAATTTAATAGAAAGGAAGTTTGTTATGTTAGAGTTAAGAAAAATCACTAAAGTTTATGAAACTGAAAGTTTTAAACAAAAAGCTTTAAATAAAGTTAGTATTAGTTTTCGTAAAAATGAATTTGTTTCTATTCTTGGGCAAAGTGGAAGTGGTAAGACAACACTTTTAAATATAGTAGGCGGTCTTGATAATTATACTAAAGGTGATTTATTAATTAATGGAGTTTCTACTAAAGAATATAAAGATCGTGATTGGGATATTTATCGTAATCATAAAGTTGGTTTTATCTTTCAAAGTTATAATTTAATTGGACATCAAAGTGTACTTTCTAATGTCGAACTTGCGCTTACATTATCAGGTGTATCTAAAAAAGAAAGAAGAAGACGCGCTAAAAAAGTTTTAAAAGATGTTGGCCTTGGAGACCATATTTATAAAAGACCTAATCAACTTTCTGGTGGACAAATGCAAAGAGTTGCAATTGCTCGTGCTTTGATAAATGATCCAGAAATAATCTTAGCGGATGAACCAACTGGTGCTCTTGATTCTGATACTTCTATTCAAATTATGAAGATTTTGAAAAAAGTTTCTGAAGATAGACTTGTTGTAATGGTTACGCATAATCCTGAACTTGCACATGAGTATTCTACTAGAATTATAAATTTAAAAGATGGAGAAATTACAGGTGACTCTAATCCTTTTCAAGGAGTAGACGAAAAAGTTGAAGAAAAGAAACGTCGTAAAAAGAAAAATTCTATGTCTTTTAGAACTGCTTTTGGACTTTCTATGAATAATTTAATGACTAAAAAAGGAAGAACTATTCTTACTGCTTTTGCAGGTAGTATCGGTATCATTGGTATTGCGGTTATACTTTCAGTATCAACAGGAGTTCAAGAATTTATCGACAGAACTGAAGAAGAAACTTTATCTAGTTATCCTTTAACAATAGAATCACAAACTATAGATTTAAATAGTTTTTCTAGCAGTAGAAAAGTAGAAAATAAAAAGTGTGATAAGAATACAGTTTGTTCTAAAAATATAATGGAAGATATTTTAAGTGCTACATCATCTAGTAAGATTACAAACAATTTAGAGAAATTAAAAAGTTATTTAGATAATAATGATGATATTAAAGATTATGTTAATGATATAAAATATCGTTATGGTTTTGATCTTCAAGTTTACACTAATAAAGAAAGTGATAATGTTAAAGTTAATCCTAATACATTAATGTATACGATGATGGGTCAAGCTAGTGGTACTGATATGAGTTCTATGGCAAGTATGCCTGGTGCTACATCATCTAGTATGAATAGTCAAAACATATTTACTGAACTTATGGATAATGAAAGAATGCTTAAAAGCCAGTATCAAGTTCTCGCAGGTAAAATGCCTAGTGCATATAATGAAGTTGTACTTATTGTAGATGATGATAATCAATTAGTAGATTATGTAATGTATGTTTTAGGTTTGAAAGATCAAAAAGATATTGTTAATTTTAGAAAAGATATGATTGAAGGTAAAGAATTTAAAAGTAAAAATGTCGGCTTCTCTTATGAAGATTTACTTAATTTAACTTTTAAAGTTATAGTTAATTCTGATATGTATGAAGAAAAGTATGGAGTTTGGACTGATAAAACATCTAATCCTGATTCTTTACAAAAGTTAATTGATAATGGTATAGAATTAAAAGTCGTAGGAATTTTAAAACCTAATGAAGAAGCAACTACTGCGATGACTAATATTGTTGGGTATAGAAAAGATTTAATTGATCATGTTATGGAGTTAAATAATAAAAGTGAAGTTGCAAACAGACAAAAAGAAAATCCTAATATAGATATATTTACAGGACAACCTTTTAATGATTTACAAAATAGTTATGATATGAATTTGCAAAGATTAGGTGTTGCAGAAACTAGTAAACCTTCAGCAATAGAAATTTATCCAAAAAGTTTTAATTCTAAAGAGAAAATAGAAGATTTAATAAGTGATTATAATAATAAAGCTAAAAAAGAGGGCAGAGAAAAAGATGCCGTTACTTATACTGATTATGTTGGTATTATTATGTCAGGAGTAACTTCTATAATAGATGTTATTACGATTGGATTAATTGGTTTTGTCAGTATATCACTAATTGTATCTAGTATTATGATTGCGATAATTACTTATATTTCAGTTTTAGAAAGAATAAAAGAAATTGGTATACTTCGTGCAATTGGTGCGAGTAAAAAAGATATATCTAGAGTATTTAATGCAGAGACATTTATCGAAGGACTTTTTGCAGGAATATTTGGTATTATTATTACTTTAATGATTAATATTCCAATTAATTTAATTATTAAAAACTATTCTGATATTTCTAATATCGCAACTTTGAATCCGATTGCGGCAATTATTTTAGTTTTAATTAGTGTGTTCTTAACAATAGTTGCTGGCTTCATTCCTGCTAAACTGGCAAGTAAAAAGAATCCTGTGGAATCACTTAGAAGTGAATAATAATTTAATATAAAAAATGTCAAAATTTAATTGGCATTTTTTTTGAAAGTAAAATTATAATATGCAAAAATTGTAGAAAACTTTATTCTTTGTTTTTGGTGTTAATATTGAAAAAATCTTTTATAAGTGGTATAATATGCACATAATATTGAAGAGGTGAATTGAATGAAAAATAGTGAATTTAATACAATGTCTAATCAAAAATTTACTAAAGAAGATCAAAGAAAACTTCAAGAAGAATTGGAAAGAGAAAGAGAAGAAGAATTAGAAGATGAACAACAAGATGATGAACAAAACGAAAATGAACAAGAAGATGAAGAAACTAAACGTAAAGATAAGAAAACTAAGAAGACTAAAAAAAGAAAAAAATCAAAAAGAAAAAGAGGTAGAAATAAAAAAGATAAAGATAAAAATAATAAAAGACACATTCCTATTTCTCTTATTATTTTAATAATATTATTACTTGGAGGATTAATTGGATTAGGTGTATATTTATATTTAGAAAATGAAAAGGATGTAGATTTTTCGTATCCTTGGCAAGAAGTATATTATAATTATTTAAAAAGTGGACTTATAGATAAAGATAAGGATAAGGCTTCCAGTCAAATTTATAAAGAGAATAATCCTAAAATGTATTTTCTTGATGTTAAAGAAAATGGTGCTCCTGTTATGATAACTATATCTAATGGATTTAAAAAAGAATATCAAGATAGTGAAAATAAAAAATATAAAAATTTAATGACTATTCATAACATAGAATCTGGAATGATTAATACTTCTAAACATTTTGATGTAGATAAGATTATGTTTTTATATAATATAGAAGAAGATAGTTATGGTTGGTATTTATATGAAAAAGATAGTGATAAAGGATATATTTATACATCACTTAATGATATAGTAAATTATTCTGATAGTAATGCTAGAAAATATAAATTTGAAAATAGTAGTGAATTTGATCAAACTTTTATTGAGGTTAAAGTAAATATATCTAAATATAGTTTAAGTACTAATATGTCTTCTAATAAACTTAAGAATACTATTGTTAAAGCTACTAATAATATAAAGATGTCTGATGATATTTTAACTGATAAAGTAGTTAATGATATTAAAAATAAAACTGCTAAGGAAGAGGAACAAGAAGTAAAATCAGAAGAGAAAAGTCAAGAGACAAAAGAAGAAGTAGTAGATGGTATTAAGGCAGGAGAATATATGCTTTATTATGGTATGTATTCTAATAGTAAAGAGAAACTTACTTTAAGTAGAAATGGTGTTTGTCATTATAATAATGATGAGAAAGATATAGATCAAGATGGTAGTTATGTTATCCAAACTGATTCTAATTCTAGTCAATATAAAATAGTAGTGACAGTTAATAAAGAAACTTTTTACTTTACTGTTAATGGTAATAATAAATTGAGTGGAGAAAATGGTAGTTTAAATTATCAAGAGTAGTCGAAAGACTACTTTTTTATTGACTTATTTTATTTGCTATAGTATTATGATTTTAAGGTAAGGAGTTTGGTTAATATGGATAAGGATATGTATAATAGTTTGGATGAAGAATATAAGAAACCTTATGGGGCAGTTAAAGTTGGAACTGAGGTTTCTTTTTGTATTCATATTGATAAATTAAGTGATGTAAAAGATGCTAAATTAGTTATCTTTCCTATAGATCACTGGGAAGAAAGAGAAGAAGTAGATTTAAAACTTTCTAAGTTTAATAATAGTAAAAATTTTTATTCATGTAACTTTACGCCATTAAAAGAAGAGGTATATTACTATTATTTTAAGATGTTTATAAATGGAGAATATAAAGAATTAAGACGTGGACAAGCTTCTTATGGTGTTTTTGGAAAAGAAGATAATGAGTGTTTTCAACTTACTTCTTATACTAAGGATATTTCCGTTCCTGATTTTATGAAAGGGGCAATTTTTTATCAGATTTTTCCTGATAGATTTTGTAAATCTAATGAGATTAAAAATTGTAATTTTAATGATCGAAAAATTCATAGTGATTGGTATGAGAATCCTGATTATATGCCTGTTGATGGTAAGATTTTAAATAATGATTATTTTGGTGGTGATTTAAAAGGTATTACCCAAAAACTTGATTATATTAAATCTTTGGGTGTTAATATAATTTATTTAAACCCTATCTTTGAAGCACACTCTAATCATAGATATGATACTGCGAATTATTTAAAGATTGATCCTCTACTTGGAGGGATAGATGATTTTAAAAAGTTATGTAGTGAAGCTAATAGAAGAGATATTAAAATAATTTTAGATGGTGTTTTTAATCATACTGGATCTGATAGTATATACTTTAATAAAAATAATAGATATGATTCTGTTGGAGCCTATAACTCTTATGATAGTATTTATCGTGAATGGTATAATTTTTATTTATATCCTGATAAATATGATTCGTGGTGGGGATTTGAAACATTACCTAAATTAAATCAAAATTGTGATGCTAGTTTAAAATATATAGAGAAAGTTGTAAAGAGTTGGATAGATAATGGTGCTTCAGGGTTTAGATTTGATGTTGTTGATGAAATTAATAATGAAAGATTTTATAGAATTTCACGTGCTGTTAAAGAAAGTAAGGCAACAACTATTGGAGAAGTTTGGGAAGATGTTTCAGTAAAAGAAGCTTATGGTGAAAGAAAAAATTATTTTACTAAAAACACTCTAGATAGTGCGATGAATTATGTTTTTAAAGATGCTTTATTTGAATTTTTTGAGACTAAAAATTCAGAAGTTTTACTTGATAAAATTTTGAGAATAGTTGAGAATTATCCCAAAGAAAATTTAGATGCACTTATGAATATTATTTCTAGTCATGATATTGAAAGAGCATTAACAAGACTTGCTAAAGGTCCATGTGATAATAAAGATCGTTTTTGGCAAGCGAGTAATGATTATTTAGATCCTTCTACTTACGAGTATGGTAAATCTCAATTGAAATTACTTTCTACTATGCAATATTTTTTACCTGGTAATCCTTGTTTATATTATGGAGATGAAGCAGGAGTTTATGGATTTAAAGATCCCTTTAATAGAAAAACTTATCCTTGGGGAAGGGAAGATACTGATTTAATAGAGTTTTATAAAACAATAGGTAATATCAGAAGAGAAGAGGCTTATCTTAAAGATGCTAGATTTGTTCCTATATTATTTAATAATAGTACTTGTGTTTTTGCTAGAGAATCTCTCGATAAAAAAGATAGTTTATTTGTAGGTGTGAATTTATCTAAAAATACTTTGGATTTGGATTTTTTAAAACCTAATAAAATTTTATATAGTATGGATGATAATGATACAAAGTTAGCTCCTAATAAAGCTCTTGTTTTAAAAAAATAAATACTACTTTTTCAAGTAGTAATTTTTTTATAAATATTTTTTTAATTCTTCTAAACTATTCTCTTGCATGGCTACATATTTTTTAGCAATCTTTTCTATATCTTTATCCATTTCTTTGTTGTTTAAAATTCTTCTTCCTTCGATTATTCCCATATTAGTTCCTTGAACTAAAAGTTCTGCCAGTTTAGATGTTGAACTATCAGTTATTGTTTTCATTTCTATTCCATACCATGTCATAGCTTTAGTCATTGTATTTGTTTCATGTGGATCTTTATCACTATAATTTTGATATAGTTCATTGATATCTTCTGATATTTCATTATATTTTTCGTATTGTTTTTTTAATAAACTTTCAAAGTCATTATCTTTTACTTTTTCTAAGACAAATTTAATTGCATCCATTCCCATAGTTGCACCTTTATTTAATTCATCTAATATGTTTGTATTATTTTTATCTTTCATAATTTATCCTCCATAAATAGTATTAGATAAAAATAATTTTTTATACAAAAAAACATCAAACTAAATTGATGTTTATTCTTTTCTTTTTTTATAAATTGTAATACCAATAACTCCACATCCAATTAGTAAAGCAAGTCCTCCACTTATAAATGGTAAACTATTAAGAAAAGCATTTGTATTTGGAACTCCAACATTAGATAAAGGACTATTCTTCATTGTTATAGTAGGAGTTGTAGTACCATCTACTTTAAAGTCTATACATTCTTCATTTAATGAATAATTATCTGGTGCAGTAGACTCACATAATGTATAGTCTCCGCTTTCTAAATATATATATTTTGGAGTAGTAGTAGAAGTCCAACTTGCAACTTCTTCATTAGTAGTTTTATTTTTAATTACTAGACTTGCTCCAGGTAGTTCTTTTTTGTTAGTAGCATCTATTTTACTAATTTTTACAAGATTTTTTAAGTTTAGATTTTTTGATACTTGTTGTGTTGGAATATAACCTAAAAGGACATCGGAAAATTGTTGTTGTTTTGATTCACTATTGAAGGTAGAATCTTCTGAGGTAGAATTTGTAACACGATAACTATTAGCATCTAATTTTAAGAAATTAGCAGTTACTGTGATTTTTACTGATGTTAAATCCATATCATCTTTTAAGGGAATATAGACTTTAAAACCACCACTGTTTACGTTGTTAGCATCTATTTTATTACCTGTTGGATCTGCAATATATGCACCATAATTATTTGGATCATCTATATTAACTGAATATGATAATATTGGAGATTCAGGATTTGTAGCACTTGGAGATATAACCTCAGTATAAAGAATTTTACCATCAGGAGTAATAGTATAATTTGATGATTCACTTGATGATAATGATAATCCTACTGTTTGAGTAGAAGTAGTTGCCTTTGTGGCACCTTCTAAAAGTTCTAAAACATAATTAAAATATTCATAACCATTTTTTCCAGCAGCATCTTTTATTATATTTTTCATTTCTTCAGCAGTAGTAGTTTCTACTACGTAAGATGTATCTTTATATGAGTTATAAAAATCACAACCATTCATTTCTTTAAAAGCTTCAGGTGTATTATCTTCAGTACTTAAATGAACGTTAATGTTTTTGCAATAGTCAGCAGTAAATTGTGTTTTGTTTTCATATAAATATAACCATAATGTAATTTGAGTTAAATATTGTTGAATATTATTATCTACTGTACCATGAGTTCCTTTAGAAAATATATTGTTTATATTTAAGTTATTATAACCATGACTTAAAATATATTTTATGCCATTATCTGTAACGGACATTGGATTATCTCCAGGTATTATTTGAAATTGTTCTGTAGTGCGTGCAAATTTTGAATTTTTAGTTAAGACATATAATGGAGTTGAATTATCATTAGTTCTATAGTTAAGAGGAACATTAAAATTTCCTATATATTTTCTTTTTTCATAACTATTTCCTAATGCCTTTTGAACATAGTTGATAGTTTCTGTACCACTAAAATTAGAATTAAATGTATTAGTAGGAACTCCACTATCATCAACTGTTATTGCATAACTATCTTTAAGAAAATATAAAGAAAAAGTAAATAGTAATATAAAAATACTTATTGAACTAATTGTTAAGATAATTTTATTTGTTCTTATCATATCTTATCACCCTATATTATATATTATAACACAAATTTTAAATGAAAAATAATAAAATCGAATCTAAGAAATTTTTTATATAAAACAATATTATATTTATTAATATAAATTTTTATAATTAATATAATTAATTAGGTGATTTCATGGAATGTAAAGTTAATAAACCCGGGAATTTAACACTTTTAAAATATATAAATTACGCAAGCCATTGTAAAATGGTTATTTTTTTGTCAAATTTTCAA
>CANQVR010000008.1 GCA_947627375.1 uncultured Bacilli bacterium
AAAAGAGACTGATTCTCTAGTCTCTAATATCTTTATTACCATAGATGGTAACTTTACACAAAGTTTTTTACACTCTCACAAATTAATTATTTTTAATCTCTAATATTTCTTCTTTGGAGAGTTTAGTAATTTCACTTATCAAAGAAATGTCCATATTCTTCTTTAACATATTTTTGACTATTTCTTGCAGTTTCTCATCAGCACCTTCTTCTTTTCCCCATAGTCTTGTCTCCCATTCTTTATCATATGCACATAACATCTCTTCATCTCTACTTGCATCCTTAGCGTCTTCTATAAACTCTTCCATTATCTCATCTCCCAACGACAGTCTCTTGCAAGTATCGATGTCACTTTCTGCATATATTAGGAGTAATCTCTCAAACTTACTCAGACTATTCTCTCCTTTCATTATATATTTTTCTTTTAGGTTTGGCAAGTATATTTGAATGATTATTGGGCTATTTGATAATGCTATATCTTCTTCATTTCTTAGTGTATAAACATCTACTATCTTTTCTACTCCTACAAATGAAAAGTTATTTATATTAATCTGGATTGTCTGTAGTTTTGTCGCTTCTTTATCACTTACTCCTACTTTATTTTCTTTATTCATTAGTCTAAAAGCATATAAGATATTTCTTTTCATTACTTCTTCATCACTACAGTTATTTACTTCTATATTTAAATATGTATCATTAAACTTTCCTACATAATCTACTCTTTGTTCTTTATCACTATAGACATTCTTATCTAATTCATCTTTTACTAGTTTTAAATTACTACATAATTCTTCAAAACTTTCATTTACAAAATAAGATATTAATTTAGAAGAATACTTTATTCTACTTTCATTAAAGAACATCGTTTTAAACATCGAGTTAGAGACAATAGGTATTTTTTTATTGTCATTTATCTTTACTTCTTTAGGATCGATTAATTCTACTTTATTAGTTTTAACAAGTTTATGTTCATATAACAAATCCATAGGATAATCTCTTAATTTAATCATATAACACCTCCTTTGCTTTAGAGATCACACCTGTTTTAACACAAAAGAAAAAGTAGTGCAAACGACCAATTTTTAAAATTCGAGGTAAAAAGAAAAGGAATTTAACAAATTCCCCTAGGCGAATTTATTAAATTCCTGGTCATTTTCCTCTTGAAAAAACAAATTTCATAGTTTTTTAACTTTTTCAAAATTTATATTATTAATCTTCTTTTTCTAATTTTACTTTAGTAGTATTCTCTTTACCATCTCTAGTATAAGTGACATCTATAGTATCACCTGGTTTATATTTATAAAGTTCATATCTCAAATAAGCAGCATTTCTAGTTTCTTCTCCATTTATCTTAATAATGACATCACCTTTTTTGATACCTGCTTTTTCAGCACCACTACCATCCTCTACTGATGCGATAATAACACCATCAGAACTTTTAGTTGTATTACCATAACGATACATAGCAGCTTGATCACTAGCATTAGCCATTGTTATTCCCATAACAGGCCATTCTATTTCTTTACCTTTTTCCAAAGTATCCAAATGATTCATAACTATTTCAGAAGAAATTGCAAAACCCATACCTTCGATTTCTTCTTGAACCAGTTTCATAGAAATAATACCAATTACATCACCATTTACATTAAATAAAGGTCCGCCACTATTTCCAGGATTAACTGCAGCATCCATTTGTAATACTTTCATAACCCAATCTCCACTACTCATACCATTAACACTTACAGTAACAAGTCTATCTTTTCCTGATAAAACCCCTGCTGTAACACTACCTCTATAACTAGATCCAAGTGGAGTTCCTATTGTAAATATTGTATCTCCTTCTTTAGTACTAGCGCTTTCTTTTAAGGAAACATAAGTCATATTATTTCCTTTTTCAATTCTTATAACAGCAAGATCTAAATACTCATCATGTCCCATTATTTTACCATCTTTTACTTCATCATTTGAAAGTACTACTTTTACTTCATCTCCACCATTTACAACATGTTGATTTGTTAAAACATAAGCATACTTATCTTCTATTTTATATACAAATCCAGTCCCAGTAGAAGCAAGTTCTCCACCTTTATAAGCCTGCATCATAACAACTGCATCTTTTACTTTTTCAACTGAAGCTGCTAAACTATTTTTTTCAGTTATTACTTGACCATTTTTAGTAATAGTTTGGGTAATATTTCCTTCAGGTGAAAATCTTAATATAGTATAAGTCAATGCTCCTCCTAATATAAATGATGCGATTATTAAAATACATAACTTAATATTTTTATTCATATATTTCATCATTCCCTTCTATATGAGCAAGATCCATCCAATTATGTGGAAAGCCCATCTTTTCTAATACTTTATCAATATTTATACTATTTAAATTATATGCTAAATGTTCTATAGTTTTCTCTATCTCGAGCATCATATTTTGAAATTCCTCAGTTTGTAAAATTTGCCTCATAATAATAAGCAAAGCAAATAAATCATTTTTACCACAAACATATTCTGAATCAATTTGTTTTATATTTAGTAATCGATGATAAATAGTATCATCAATAGACTTCTGAGTTCTATTTTCAAATAAAATATCTTCATGAGCACACAAATTACGATAATTAGCTAAAATAGGTAAATACATAATCATCTTATCAGCACTCACATGATATACTTTAGCAATTTCATTTTTATCTTCCTCTTTCAAAATTGAAAACATCTCACTCACAATTCCAAAAGATAAAACTTTCACCATAATCCATAAAGGAATATAACCATAATTATTAATATAATGCATCGTTGCTGAATGTTGTCCTCCATTAGCGCGAACTTGTCGTTTCATCTTATTAATTAAATCATTTACTTGTTTTCTTTTTTCAGGATTACCAGTAAAATTCTTCTCTTTTAAATAATCTTTTTCACGATAACCATATTTTTTTGATAACTGATAAGAAGTAATAGACTTTAAATTATTTTCAACAATAAGTAAATTTTTAAACAAAATATTTCGTAGTGATCTATCAAATAAAAACAAACTATAAAGTTCTTCAAAAGTAACTCCATCTATATATCTTTTAGTATCACTATTAATAAATATATGACGATAACCATTTAAAAAGAAATAATTTTCACGAAGTAAAACTCTTTTAGCATAGTCTTCATCGTCTATAGTTAATCCTTTAAATTTCAAAATTTCAATTTGCTCTTCTAAATTTTTAAACTGTTTATTATCCATGTATTTCTCACCTACTTTACATTATAACACAAATTATAAAAATAAAATACTTGTTTTTGTATAGAAAATATATTTTTTTTCATAATAAAACTAGGTGATAAAATATGTTTTATAGATATGAAATAAAAAAAGATAATAATGAAGAAGTACTATTCCTATTTTTAACAATGTCATATGAATTTTCTAAAGAACTAGATGAAGAAGAAGGAGAATCTAATTTAAACAAAAGATGTAAAAACTTTATTGAAAATAATAATATCAAATTTAAAGGCACTAAAGTTAATATCGTAATTGATGATATAATAGTTAAAACTTTAAATATAAATGATATAGATAAAGAAATAGAATTATTAGATCAAGATAACAATTATTTAGATAATGAAACTTTAGTAACTGTGAAATTAGATAATGGTGTATCTATAGAAATTACTTTAAAAGAATATTTACTTGGTGTCCTTGCTTCTAATTCTTTAGAACATTTAGAAGAAGAAACTTTAAAGGCTTTATGTGTATTATATAGAACTTACGCTTATAGATATATAACTGAAAATAAAAGTATTCCTGCAACAAATGAATTTGTTTTATATAGACCAATAACATATTATAAATTAATATGGATTACTGAGTATAATAAGATATATAATAGATTCTTAGATATAATTATTAAAACTGAAAAAGAATTTATTTCTTATAAAGGAAACTACATCTTACCATTTATTCATATGACTAGTAATGGTTATACTGATACTAATGAAAATTATCCTTACTTAATGAAAGTAAATAGCCTTTGGGATATGGCTTCTCCATTTTATTTAAATATTAAAGATTTTGATTATAAAACTTTAGAAAAAAAATTAAATGTAAAAAATAAAGATATTAAAAATATTAATATCATAGAAATTACTAATACTAATAGAATTAAAACTATCAAAGTAGGAGATAAAACTTTCACAGCAGAAGATTTGTGTCAAAGACTAAATTTAAACTCATGTGATATAACCATAATCATCAATAAAGATTACATTAGATTTATTACTAAGGGTAAAGGTAATTGTCTAGGTCTTAGTCAATTTGGTGCGAATGAACTTGCATTAAATGGTTGCAAGTACACTCAAATTTTAAGATATTATTTTCCTACTTGTGAAGTTAGAAAATATAAATAATTAACCTATTTCTAGAAAATAATTCATTACACCCTTTTTAATAGATGTAGCAAGTTTTTGTTGATAAGATTTATCTTGAAGCAAACGTCTTTCATCCGCATTAGATAAAAATCCACATTCTATTAAAACTCCTGGAACTCTAGTATTACGGTATAAATATAAATCCGTAGTAGTTAGAGTTCTTTTTGTTTGAAAATCTTTTTTAAATTGTTCCATTAAGTTTTCTCCTAACACTTTATTATTAGGATTAATAGAATGATATAGTACTTCAGGTCCTCTATGCCAAGTATTATTAAACCAATTTATATGAATCGATAAATATAAATCACTTTTTTTCTCTTGAATAAATAAAATTCTTCGATATAAATCACCACGTTTTTTACGAGCATCCCATTTACTAGATAAATCATCATCTTTATCTCTTGTCATATAAACTACAGCACCAGCATTTTCTAAAGTTTTTTTTAATACTTTAGAGATTTCCAAATTAATATCTTTTTCATACACTTTACCATACCAAGTACCAGAATCTCGACCTCCATGACCAACGTCAATTGTAATCACTTTACCTTTTAAATTAACAGTTTTAGCCTCTATAAACTGTAATGTAAAAACCGACAGTAGTAACATAATCAAAATAAAAGTCTTGTATTGTCGCAACACACTAATCACCTATTAAAGTGTATGCAATAATACAAGACTTAATATAACAAACTTATACTCAAAAGTGGCAAAAAAGTAGCAAAAATTATTGTTTAATTCACCAGCAAGAACTAAAGATGCATCATTATAAATTTTTTCTTCCTTTTTTATAATTCCAATAAATATCTAACTCTATTAATTTTTGTTTTTATTGGCAAAGACGATGACATTTTAACATTTATCTACATAAATATATATAATTTTTTACTATTTTATTTAATTGCAAAAAAAACTGAATAGAAATTTATTCATTTTCGTTCAGTCCCTTAATATCTTATACTTATTATTTTTAATATTAACATCTGATATAAAATTAATATTTTTATATTTTATTTATATTTTCTCTCATTTCTATAGGTGTCCATCCATTATTTATCCATATTCTAGAATTATTATATATTTCTATTAAATAATTTAATATCTCTTGTGAATTTTTTTCTGTTATTTCTACTCCATAATCTTGAAGCATTTCTATTGAAACACCTATATAAGCATTTCCTAATCTATACATATCAGAAATTATTTTTATGATAATCTCAATAATATCTGATGGAATATTGTTTTTTCTTAAATATCTTTTAAATTTATTTTTAGCTTTGGTATCTTCATAATAATTATAATTTGAATATTTAAGTAATTCTTCTAATTCAATTGGTTTTCTTTTTATCTTTTTTTGTCTTTCTACAATGTCATCAAATACTTGTTCTAAATTACGATGATATAAAATTTTATGAACAAAATACATATCATGTTCTACATGAAGTGTAACTAGATTATCAACTCTGTCACAAAACAATAATGCATTATTAGGAATATCCAACTCATTACCGTTTCCATAATATAGACTATAATAGTAATCTAAACAACTATATGGAACAATCCCATATAATTCAACCATCGACTTAACTAAATTATATACTTTAGTATTTTCATCTATTATTTTTGAGATACGTTTTAAATCTATCTTTTTAATAGTCTTATAAACATCATCCGTCATAGAAATATAAAACTTGTTATCTCTTCTAAATATAAATACTAAACCAGTTATATATAAAAAATGATATACTTCTACACTAATATTATTATCTTGAATAGTACCTTTATTTTTCATTAAATCATTTAACAAATTAAATTCTTTATCTATAAATCTTTCAATTAAATCTACTAAATTTTCTTTATTGGTAAGAGCATTATAAATAACTTTAACAATTTCTTTTTTAGGTTTATTACTTAATCTATTAACATACAATAGATTTCCTATATTTTTTAAATCCTTAACTGTTAAAGTTTCAAGAAGTCCTTTTAAATCTTTAATTATTGGTGTATTAGCAGCATTTTCTAAATTGAATTTTTCTTCTGGAGTCATATTACCTAATAATTTATTGATTATTTGTTTTATTTCAGTTGGAATATAATAAGAATAATAATTACCAGTATTATAAACAAAAACTAAAAGTGACTCTATATCTTGCTCATAAGCAGACATCCATTCAGAATTTTCATTATTTATTAACCTTTCGAAATACATTTGAGTAAATTTATCATCTTTACATTCATCTAAACAACATTCAAAATCTTCCAAAATATAATTTTTTAACTCATATATATCATCAACACCAAATTCTTTTAACTTTTCATTAAGTAACTTTTTGTCTAAAGCTTTTAATGATGACAACAAATCATTTTTTCCTTTTTTTATTAAATATTTTTCATACTTCATATTCTACCACTCCTCTTTTTCTATTTTACATTAAATAGACATATCAAAGTATATTCCATCATCATATGCATCCATAATTTCTTTTATATTACTCTCTGATTTTTTATCATAATTTTTATAATCTCCCATAAACTACTCCTTATACTACTTTATATATTTTTCTATTAATTGCTTTGCTAATATTTCTCCTTCTTTTGTTAACGTCACAGATTTGCTTTTATGTTTACCAGGATATAAATAACCATTATCAGTCAATTCATTTAATACACCAAAATCATATCCTTTCCAACAAGATCTTATATTAATTTCTTCTGGCAGCTTCTTTTCTTCATTATAACTTAATCCTTTTTCTTCCCATGAAGTTAAATACATTAACAATAATGTTAACTCTTTAATATTATCTTTCATTATTACACCTACTTTTTCTATAATTTATATATTTTTATTATATTTTTTATTTATATTCATCCTTCAATAACCAATCAATTATATTTATATGAATTATTCCATTTTGAGACATATCAAACTTATCCATAGAAATTACATATTTTGGGTAATTATCACCAATATTATCAAAAGCACCAAATTCTCTTTTTATAACTGAATCATCTGTTAGATAATAACAAATTTGATAATATTCTTTTTTTCCGTCTTTTAGCGCAATAAAATCTATTTCACAATTATCAAGATTACCAACTTTAACATCATACCCTCTATACGCTAATTCATTATAAACTACGTTTTCTAAATATGCTCCCATTTGTTCTCTTTTGGATACACTTAGTATTTGTCCTAATCCTAAATCTGTTAAATAATATTTATATTTACCATTCAGTATCCTTTTTCCTCTAACATCATATCTATCTACTTTATTAATTAAATGAGCTTTACACATATATTCTAGATAATTGTATAATGTTGTTTTACCAACACCTCTGCCATCAGTTGTTTCAAAATATTTAACTAGACTTTCAGCAGAAAATGTTTGTGATGGTGTAGTCACTATATATTCTGCTATTCTATTAAATAATTCTAAATCTGTTATATTAAATCTATTTATTATATCTTTAACAACTATAGAATCGTATACATCTGTTAAATAAGTCCTTATTTCATCTTCATTATTTAGATTAAATCTTTGAGGCATTCCTCCCCATTTAACATAATCATTAAATTGTTCTTCTAATTTATATTTATCTAATTCATAATTTTTAAATTCACATACTTCTTTAAAAGAAAAAGGTTTTATTTTAAAACTTACATATCTACCAGATAATAACGTTGCAAGTTCTCCTGATAATAAATCACTATTAGATCCTGTTATAAAGATAGATATTTTATCTTCATATTTTGCTTTGTATGAATTTATTACTTTTTCCCATTCATTAACATATTGAATTTCATCAAAAAACAAATAATACTTTTTTTTATTAACAATTTTTTCTTTAATATACTCATCTAATTCTTTAGCATCTTTTATGTCGAAATAATCTGATAGTTCAAAATTAACATAAATTATATTTTCATCTTTAACTCCAGATTTTATTATTTCATTTATTATTTGTCTTAAAATAACAGATTTTCCACATCTTCTTATTCCAGTAATTACTTTAATTAAATCTTGATTATAAAAAGGTCTAATTTTCTTTAAATAATTTTCTCTTATCACCATAGTGATTCCTCCTGTATTAATTATACACGATTTAAAACCAAAAGTCAATTCTGTCTTATAAAAAAGACAAAATTACAGTTTATGACATTTTTTTCTTGAATAAATATTATTGTACATAAAAAGATACTTTATTAAAAATATCTCAATCTTTTATATTTATTACATTTTTAGGTATTTCTCTTACTTCCGGGTTTATCTTATACCTCCATGACCAACATCAATTGTTATTATTTTACCCTTCAAATCAACAGTTTTAGCTTCTATAAACTGTAATGAAAAAACTGCCAATAATAACATACACAAAATAAAAGTCTTGTATTGTCGTAGCATACTACTCACCTAATAAAGTGTATGCAATATACAAGACTAATTAACAAGAAATCTTATATTTAATTTATCAGTTTTTCATCACAATTAATATTTACTACATTTGTTTTTGATGACATAGCTTCCCAAGTTTGAGCATCTTGTTCATTAACTGGATAATCTAGATCTCCTTCTTCACTACTAAAAGGAACAAATAACATATCATTCTGAACAAATCTATTTTTATCTAAAAGTTCTATTACATCTTCTCTATAAGAAATAGATTTAGCTTGATCATAATTATTAAATGAAATAACAATGTATTTATTTATTTCTACTAAGTCTCAAAGAATTAAAAACAACAGTTAAACTACTAATTGTCATAGCTATACCAGCAAACATTGGATTCATACTAATACCAAACGATTTGAAAAATCCAATCGCAATAGGTATCATACAAATATTATAAAAGAATGCCCAAAATAAATTTTCTTTTATTATTTTTAAAGTTCTTTTACTTATACATATTAAATCAACTACTTTATCTATCTTATCATTCATTAAAATAACATCAGCAGAATTAGCAGCAATATCAGTACCTCCATTAACACTTACACCAATAGAACTACTAGCAAGTGAAGGCGCATCATTAATACCATCTCCTACCATCATTACAAATTTACCTTCTTTAATCAGATCTTTAACAATCTTTGTCTTTTCACGAGGTAATATATCTGCTTTGATGTTATCAATACCTACAATAGAAGCAATAATAGATGCCGTATCTTTATTATCACCTGTTGCCATAATTACATCTATACCAAGATCCTTTAACTTTTCTATAGTCTTTTTACTACTATCCCTTACAACATCACTAACACCAATAAGCCCAATGACATTATTATCTTCAATAACATATATAATACTATTACCAAGTTTAGCTAATTCTTTTTCATCTTCTCCAAATTCATTAGAAATATTCAATTTTTTTAATAATTTACTATTACCAATAGAATATTTTTTAGTAGCAATAGTACCTTCTACTCCAATTCCAGTAATATTTTTAAAATCTCTAACTTCCAAAAGTTTCGTATTATCTTTTAAAAATGCTAAAGCGATAGGATGAATAGACTTACTTTCTATACTAGATACAATTTGTAATAACTTTTTATCATTATAATTACTATAATTAAATATCTTTGCAATTTTTAAATTACCATAAGTAAGCGTTCCAGTTTTATCAAATACTATTGTATCTACTTTACCAACATTTTCTAAAGTTTTACTTTCTTTAATTAAAATACCATTTCTAGCACATACTCCCTCACTTACCACTATTGCTAGAGGTGTTGCAAGCCCTAAAGCACATGGACACGCTACAACAAGTACAGTTACAAAAGTATTAACTGCCTCATTAAATGAAAAACCTAACATTAAATAACCAACAAAAGTTAAAATCGCAATTACAATAATCATTGGAACAAAGAAGCCACTTACAACATCAGCAATTCTTGCAATAGGTGCTTTAGTATTACTTGCTTCCACAACTAATTTAACAATCTCCGAAATTGTAGAATCTTTACCAATTTTTTCTGCTTGATATAAAATATAACCATCTACATTAATACTTCCTGCAACTACTTTTTGAGATACACCTTTTTTAAGAGGAATAGCCTCTCCTGTAATAAAAGCTTCATCAAAATGTGCTTCTCCTTCGACAATCACTCCATCAACTGCAATTTTCATTCCAGGTTTAGCAATTAAAATATCTCCCTTTTCAACTTCATCTATAGTTACTTCTTTTTCCTCTTCGCCTTTTTTAATAAGAGCTTTCTTAGGTGTAATTTGAACTAGCTCTTTAATAGCATCAGTTGTTTTTTTTCTACTTCTCCCATCAATAAATCTCCCTAATTTAATAAAGAAAATTACTACGATACAAGATTCAAAATATAAGTTTTCTACGTTCATATAATGTCCACTAAAGACCATGATCATATTATATAAACTATATAAAAAACTAGAGAACACACCTAAAGTTACTAAAGTATCCATATTAGGACTTTTATATATAACATTTTTAATTCCACTTTTAAATATATCAAAACCAAATATTAAAAATGGTATAGAAAGTAAAAATAATGAAACAGTATAATTAACAGGATATTTATCCATAGAAAGAAAGATAATACTTGGAAGTCCAATCATATGAGCCATAGAAATATATAAAACTATTATTGTAAGAATTCCAAAAATAAATAAATTTCTTTTATTTTTTTTATCTAGTTCTTCATAATCTTCTTCTATTTTGTATTCTCCTAAACTTTCAAACCCTACTTCACTAATAAACGAAGCTAAATCATCGATGGTTAAACTATCATCATATTCTATTAAAGCTTGAGCAAGAGGTAAATTCACACTGGCACTCTTTATTTTTTCTTTACTATTTAAGTGTTTTTCAAGTCTTGATGAACAAGCACTACAACTCATCCCACCAATACTAAGAATAATTTTTTTCATTATTAATTAAACCTCCTTATAATATCCATAACTTCATCTACTATTTCTACTTTACCATCCTTAATATTATCGACAACACAAGTTTGCATATGAATCTTTAAAATTTCACGACCAATACTTGTTAAAGATTTATTGCAAGCAGAAATTTGCGTTAATACATCATCACAATATCTATCCTCTTCAATCATTTTCACAATACCTCTAATTTGACCCTCAATAATATTAAGACGTCTTATAAGTCTTTTCTTGTCTTTTAAATCTCTAGGTTTTTCTTTCATACAATGTTTTTCCATATTATCAACTCCATATATATTATATACCCCATAGGGGTATATGTCAATTATATGATATTTTTCTTTAATTATACTTTTGCCTATACATAAAAAAACAAAATTCATAGTTTATTATTAGGTGATATTATGCTTAATTACTTTACGCACTTAGATTTTGTATTACAAGCACTTATCGCAACAATTTTTACATGGAGTATCACAGCAATAGGTGCTAGTCTAGTTTTTTTCTTCAAAAAAATAAATAAAAATGTCATGGATGCAATGTTAGGTTTTGCTGCTGGAGTAATGATTGCTGCTTCTTTTTGGTCACTTCTATCTCCTGCAATTGATATGGCAGAAAAACTTAAAATGACTGCATGGATAATTGTCACATTGGGTTTTTTAAGTGGTGGAATACTTCTTTTTATTGGTGATAAATTATTTACATTATATAGTAAAAAGAAACATTATAAACACAACGGCAGTTTTAAAAGATGTTTAATGTTAGTATTTTCAATAAGTCTTCATAATATTCCTGAAGGCCTTGCCGTTGGGGTTGCTTTTGGTTCAGTTGCCTATGGTCTTGCTGGAGCAACTATTGGTAGTGCCTGGCTTCTTGCTTTAGGAATTGGACTTCAAAATTTCCCTGAAGGAACTGCAGTAAGTGTCCCTTTAAGAAGAGAAGGTCTTTCCCGTAAAAAAGCTTTTTACTATGGACAATTAAGCGGAATTGTTGAACCTATCTCAGGAGTAATAGGAGCTTTATTAGTATTAAAAATAAGACTATTACTTCCATTTTTACTTTCTTTTGCCGCTGGTGCCATGATCTATGTAGTAGTTCAAGAATTAATTCCAGAAAGTCAAACAAATAAAAAGAAAGACTTGATGGCTTTCTTTACATTAATAGGATTTTCAATAATGATGATCTTAGATGTAGCTTTAGGATAACGTATTATACGTTATTTTTTTTCACAAAAAAACTTGGCTATTAACCAAGCTTTTAACAACAGTATTATATTATCTCTTACTAAATTGTGGAGCACGTCGTGCTTTTTTTAGTCCTGGTTTCTTACGCTCTTTCTTACGAGCATCTCTAGTAATGAAACCATTTGCTTTTAAAGGTTTACGGAAACTATTTTCAGAATCAGGTGATGTTGTTTTATCATAATCTAAAAGCGCTCTTGTGATACCTAAACGACTAGCACCAGCTTGACCAGATAAACCTCCACCTTTTACTTTGATTTCTATATCAAACATATCACGAGTTTTAGTAACATCAAGTGGTTGACATAAATCTAGAATTAATATTTTATTAGAAAAATATTCTTCTACATCATGACCATTAATAGTAATTTTACCTTTTCCAGGAGTAAGTGTTACACGAGCAACACTTGTTTTTCTACGTCCTGTACCATAATAAGTATTCCCTTTTGCCATTATTTAACCTCCATTACTTCAGGCTTTTGTGCCATATGTGGATGACTACTTCCTGCATATACAAATAATTTTTTATACATTTGTCTTCCTAAACGATTATGAGGAAGCATTCCTTTAACAGCTCTTTCAACCATTTCTTCAGGATATCTTTCTCTCATAACTTTTGCAGTTCTCTCACGAAGTCCGCCCGGATACATTGAATGATTGTAATAAATCTTCTTTTCTTCTTTGTTTCCCGTAAGTTTAACCTTTTCAGCATTGATAATAATTACATTATCTCCACAATCAATATGTGGTGTGTATGTAACTTTATGTTTTCCTCTTAAAACATGAGCAGCACGACTTGCTAAACGTCCTAAAGGAATATCAGTTGCATCAATTACATACCATTTACGTTCTACTGTTTCACGTTTTTGCATATAACTTTTCATTTTTCTCATCCTTTCCTAAATTAAGCTTTCCCACGGCCTAATTTATGTGGGGAATTAAATGTACCGCTTATAATTATACTAAAAAATCCTATAAAAATCAATATCTTTTACTTCATTTATATAATATTACACTATTTTTTATATATTACTTTAACTAAATATAGTCCTTCTGGTGGTGCAGTAACCCCATTTTTACTTCTATCACGACTTTTAAGTATTTTAAAAACTTCAATAGGATCAATCTTTTCTTCTCCTACTTTTATTAAAATACCTACCATATTTCTTACTTGATAACGAAGAAAACCATTACCTTTAAAGGTAAAAATAACATTTTTATTTTTTAAAGTTATACTAGCTTTCGTAATATTTCTAACACAATTTTTCTTGTCTTTATTTTCCGTAACAAACGCTCTAAAATCATGTTCTCCAACAAAATAATTAATAGCTTCTTTCATCTTTTCTATATTAAGATCATGATTATATTGAAATATATAATTTCTCATTATAGGATTAAACTCTCCCATATTTAAAGTATATTTATACTCTTTTTGATATACATTATATCTAGCATGAAAATCATCACTAACTTTTTTTACTGAAATAACATGAATATCCTGAGGTAAATAGGTATTCATTGCTCTTTTTAATTTCTTTTCAGTTATCACTACATCAATATCTGCATGGATATATTGACACAAAGCATGAACTTTTTTATCAGTTCTCCCTGTCGAACACACTACCACTTTTTGATTATCATTTATTCTAGTAAGTACTGTTTCCAATTCACCTTGAACAGTTCTTAAACCAGGTTGAGCTTGATAACCAACAAAATCACTCCCATCATAAGACAACTTAATTAAATATCTCATAAACTACACCCCTATTTTCAACACTATTATTAAACATATTAAATGAACTACAAACATAAATATATCTAAAAAAGAAATTACAACTTTATACTTATTACGATAATCATTAAAATAAAATCTTTTTTCATAAGTATTAATTAACTGATCTAAAGATTTAATTGTTAAATTAAAGGTATTTCTAATACAAAAAAGATAATACTTAAAATCATTTTTATAACCTATTTTTTTAGTAGAATCTATCATAATATTAAAATTATTACGAAAATAATCTTTAAAATATAAACATTTTAAAAATACTTTAGTCATACGACAATTATCTGATGGAAACAAAGTATCATAAACTCTAATAAAATCTATTTTACTATAATCCACAAACATTGTGCATAAATATGAAATAAACGTTAAAAATCGCCCTAGAACAATAAGTTTTCCACACAAAATGTTAATAACTAATATAGCTAGAGTAAAACATAAAAACAAAAGTAATCTTTCATGTTTATAAGCACAAAATAATAGTAATAATACTAAAGAAAAAATAAAAATATTATTTTGGGCAAAGATCAATACCAACAAAAAGATAATAATATCAATTAAATTTACTATTGGATGAAGTTTAAACATTCTTATACACATCCTTTATTAAATCTCTAATATCTTTATGATAACTTAAATTTATATTTTTTTGTTTTTGAACTTTATAAGTAAAAAGAACTATTTCAGGAACTTCAAAATCATTATCTAATAAAAGTTCTACATTTTTATAAACATCGACACTTTCACCTTCACTTAACACTTCGCCATTTTTAATTAAAACTACATGCTTACTATTTTTATATAACATCTCTGCATCTCTACTTATAAGAACAATCGTTATATTTTCATTATCAATCAAATAATTAAAGAATCTCATTAATTTTTTTTCAAATTTTAAATCAAAATTAGAAAATACTTCTTCTAAAACTACTACCTTAGGTCTAGAAAGTAAACTAACTATTACTTGAATTAACTTTTGTTCACTAGAAGAAAGTTCTTCTATATTTTTATCTAAATAACTTTCATTAAGACCGATATGTTCTAACAAAGAAATAACGGTTTTTCTTTGATTTTTAACTTTTATCTTTCTATATTTAATAGTAAAAGCTATATACTCTTCAACAGTATCTAAAAAAACTTGATTAGAAAAATTTTTAGGTACAAAAGAAATTAAATTTCTATATTCGTCTTTAGTATTATCGGATAATAAAACATTTCCAAAATAAATACTACCAAGAAACTTTTCTTTACCTTTTAATAAAGTAAATATATCCTGACTATTATCTAAATTAATTCCATTTATAGTTCTATTTTTTAAGGTAAAACTTAAATTCTTAAAGTCTTTATAACTAACATCATCAAATACTATTTCCATAACGCACTCACCAACAAATCCATATCTAAAACTACTTTATTAACAATATCATAATCTTCAAGTTTTACACATAACTCTATCATAAATGGAACTTTTAATCCTAGTTTATTTAATTCATTATCTTTTTTTAATACTTTAAGAGGAACACCTTCTAAAGCAATTTCTCCCTTATTCAATATATAAAGATAATCACTACTTATCGCATCACGTAAATTACTAGTAGTCATTACAATAGTCATTTTATATACTTTCTGTAAAGCCTTAAGTTTTTTTAAAATTTCATCAGTTTCAACTTTATTCATTATATAACATATATCATCTAAAAGAAGTACTTTAGGTTTAGTGATCACTGCCATTGCCAATAATAATTTAACTTTAGTTTTTTCATCTAAGTTATTAGGATTACTTTGAGTATAATTATCTAAATCAAATAATTTTAAGATTTCTTTATATCTACTCATCTTAACTGATTGCTTAAGTCCTAAGTTATCTAAAATAAAAAATAATTCTTTTTCAACTGTTGGAAATATAAAATTTTCATCAATACTTGGAATTACATAAGAAACTTTTTTATGGAAATTATTTTTATTAATATCACTAATATTTTTTCCTTCTAAGTAAACACACTCACTAGCAAATATAGAGCTTAATATTTTAATTAATGTAGTCTTACCACACATATTGGGACCTGATACAGTTATAAATTTGTTTTCTTCAATACTCATATTTAAATTTTTTAAAATATTTTTATAAGTTAAATTCTTAATACTAAGTATTTCCATAAAATCAACTCCTAAATAACTTTTATATATTATACCAAAAAAAAAGCTTTCCGAAAAGGAAAGATTATTTAACTTTTTTCTTTTGAATTTTATAAACAGTTCTAAGTAAAAATTTATCACTGACAAATCTAGAAAAGAACTTGGCACATTTCATCTTAAATCCAGGAATAATCACCATTTTCCCTTTAAACATTTCTTTTAAAGCATATTCAGCTACAAAATCACTTGAAAGAGGTTTTACTGAAAAACTAACTCCTGCAGTTTTATTAAAGTTAGTATCAACAGGACCAGGACATAAGCAAGAAATAACGACATTACTTTTTCTTTTTTTCAATTCACCCCAAATACCAAGAGTTAAACTTCTAACATATGCTTTACTAGCGTAATATGTTGCCATTAAAGGCCCTCCTGGTTGAAATCCTGCACTTGATGCTACATTTAAAATATAACCAGAATCTTTTTTTTCCATATCTCGTAAAAAAGCTTTTGTTAAAACATGTAATGCCTTAATATTAGTATCTATCATTAAAAGTTCATTTGTAAGATCCGTATTTTTAAACTCTCCAAAAGCCCCAAATCCTGCATTATTAATTAAGATATCAATATCGTCTTTTCTAGTTAATACATAAAGTTCCTTTACCTTTTGAACAGTACTGATATCCATAACAATAATCTTCACATTAGAACCTAATTCTTCTTTAATACTTTCTAACTTTTCTTTATTTCGTGCTACTAAGATCAAATCACAGCCAACACTAGAAAGATATCTCGCCATCGCAAGACCAATACCACTTGATGCTCCTGTTATTAAAGCCTTCATACACTCACCCTCTTCTTTAACTATTATAACAAAAAAAAGTCTATTTCAACAATAAACAAAATAAAATTATACCTACAAAAACGTAAACTATAACAGATACAAATAATTTTGATCTACTCTTAGTTATAACTCCATTAATATAAGATTCTCTTTCAAAATTATGATTTTTATTAATATCATCAATTTTTCTTTTTAATAAAAATAAATATATACGATTATTAACAACTAACCAAAATGCACGATTTAAAAGTAAATATATAATAAGAATAATGTATATTGGCATATTAAGACTAGTAAGATAATGATTATTTATATAAGCTACTCCATAAAAACTTAAAAGATCAATTAAACCTAAAAATAATCCTAAATATAAATAAGTTCTATAACAAAGATATAAAGGTCCAAAAAGTAAAGAAGAAAAAGAAAGTTTACCTTCTTCTATTTTATAATAATCTTTTCCCAAAATAGTTTTAAAATCAGTTGTTGTATTTTCATTATTCATTTTTATATAATTACCATTAGCCATATATCCACAATGCATACAAAAATCTTTATACATTTCTTTTCCACAATTAGGACATTTCATATCTTATCACCTATTCTAATTATAATATTTTCTATTAATATTGTAAATAAAAAGAAAAATAATATGCAAGCATATTACAAACTTTTAGAAGTATTCACAAAAGCTTTATATCCGAAGGGTTTTCCTGAAAGTATTTCATCATTTGTAGGATAATTACCACTATTGATCGCACTTATTATAACATTATTATAATTTTGTACTAAACTTTTATAATTATCAAGTCCAATAATATCGATTACATTAGAAAATATCTTCTCTTTATCTATTTCTTCACCTCTTATAAAAAGTTCCATCTCTGCTGAATGATTTAATAGCTCATCACCATATGCCATTTCAAATATTTTTCTCGTAACATCTTCTCTAGAAATTTTATTATTTTCCATATATTTCAGAAGTTGTCGTTGTTTTTCCTCACCCATTTTTTCTACAGCATTATGATACTCTTCTTCAGAATCATTTACAGTAAGATACAAAAGTTGAGAAGAAATTTCAGGATAACTAGATAACTCATCGTTTAAATATCCATAAAAATCTTTATCATATAATTCCCATAACTTCACAGTTTTACCATCATCAGCATCAGAATATTGTGTTACGACAGGTAAATAATCATAAACATCTTCATTACTATCACTTAATTTAGAATATAAAACATCATAGACAATCCCTAATCTTTTGCTAATATTTTTACTATTATTCATAAGTATCTCCTTTTACATAAAAATTAATACTAAAATAATTGTAACACTATCCAAAAAAAAAGTATACAATTTTTATAACTGTATACTTTATTTATTTTTTTCTTCCTTTTTTGCAGATGTTTTTGAAGGTCCCTCAATAAGTCTTAAAACTACCATTAAAGCATTATCTCCTTGACGTTCATCAAGTTTTAAGATTTGAGTATAACCACCATTTCTAGATTCATAACGACTTGCTAGATCATTAAACACTTTATCTACGACAGCTTTATCATTATGAACAAAAGCAAGTGCTCTACGACGAGAACCTAAATCTCCCTTTTTTCCATAAGTAATCATTTTATCTACCATCTTACGAACTTCTTTAGCACGAGTTACAGTAGTAGTAATTTCTTCATTCATGATTACTTCTTTAGAAAGAGTCGCAAGCATACTTCTTCTATGTTTATTATCTCTACCTAATTTTCTATATGCCATAGTCTACCTCCTTAACTAATCTTCTTCACGTAAACTTAAGCCCAATTCTTTAATCTTAGTAAGTACTTCTTTTAAAGATTTTTTACCTAAATTACGTATCTTCATCATATCGGTTTCACTCTTATTTACTAAATCTTGTAATGTATGAATTCCAGCTCTTTTTAGACAGTTATAAGCTCTAACTGAGAAATCTAAATCTTCAATAGAAGTTTCAAGTGCTTTAACTTTTGGATCCTCAGTCTTTTCGATCATCATACCACTACAATCAGCAATAGATGATAAATCAGTTAAAACTTCAAAATGTTCAATTAATACACGAGATGCTAAAGCTATAGCTTCTTCAGGTTTCATAGAACCATTAGTACGAACATCAAGAATTAATTTATCATAACTTTCATCTTGCCCAACACGAGCATTTTCTACATTGTATGCAACATTTTCAACTGGAGAATAAAGTGAATCAATTGCGATAACTCCAGCTTTCTTAATTCCGTAAAGTTTTTTATTTTCTTCACTCTTAACATAACCACGACCATTAGTCACAGTCATTTCCATATTTAAACTTCCACCCTTAGCTAAAGTACAAATAACTTTATCAGGATTGATGATTTCAATATCTGCATCGTGTTCAATCTCACCTGCAGTAACTTCTCCTTCATGAGAAACATTAAGATGTAAAATTTTCTCTTCAGTAGAATGATTTTTAATCACAACACCTTTTAAATTTAAGATAATCATGACAACATCTTCATAAACTCCTTCGATAGTTTGAAATTCATGAAGAACTCCATCAATTTTTATACTACTAATAGCACTTCCAGGAAGAGATGATAACATAACTCTTCTTAAAGCATTACCTAAAGTAGTACCGAATCCTCTCTCTAATGGTTCAAGTTCAAATTTTCCATAGAAATCACTTTCTACAGAATCAGTAATTTTATAAATTGGTTTTTCAAATTGTAACATGAAACTAACCTCCCTTTATATTTATTAACCACGTGGGCGTTTTGGTGGACGACATCCATTATGTGGTATTGGTGTAACATCATAAATTGCTGTTACTTCAAGTCCTGCAGTTTGAAGAGAACGAATTGCTGTTTCTCTTCCAGGTCCTAATCCTTTAACATATACTTCTACTTTACGCATATTCATATCATATGCTTTTCTTCCTGCTTCTTCTGCAGCTTGTCCAGCAGCAAAAGGAGTAGATTTTTTACTTCCCTTAAAGCCAAGAGCTCCAGGTGCTGCCCAAGTAACAACATTACCATCTTTATCAGTTACTGTAATGATAGTATTGTTAAAAGTTGCATGAATATGAACAGTACCTTCTGGAATATTCTTTTTAACTTTTTTCTTTCTAGTTTTATAAGCCATAGGTTATACCTCCTTTTTCATATTATACTTTTTTCTTATTTGCAACAGTCTTACCTTTACCCTTACGAGTACGAGCATTTCTATTTGTTCTTTGTCCTCTTACTGGAAGACCTTTTTTATGACGATCTCCTTCATAAGAACCAATTTCCATTTTTGTTTTTATATTCATTCTTACTTCACGACGAAGATCACCTTCAGTTAAATGTTTATTAACTTCATCACGGATTTTAACTAATTCATCTTGAGTTAATTCCTTAGTAATTTTAGTAGCTTCGATTCCTGCATCTTCTACTACTTTCTTAGCTAAATTTCTTCCAATACCATAAATATAAGTTAATGAAACAACAATATGTTTATCGTCTGGAATATTTACTCCTTTAATACGTGCCATTTAATACACCTCCTTAAATTACCCTTGTCTTTGTTTATGTTTTGGATTTTCGCAAATGATCATTACACGACCTTTACGTCTAACAACTCTACATTTTGCGCATATTGGTTTTACTGATGCTTTTACTTTCATAATTTATCCCTCCTATTATTTACGATAGGTTATTCTCCCACGTGTTAAATCATAAGGTGAAAGTTCTACAGTTACGGTATCACCTGGTAAGATGCGAATATAATGCATTCGTATTTTACCAGAAACGTGGGCTTCTATCTTATGACCATTTTCAAGTTCTACTACAAACTTTCCACCTGGTATAATTTCAAGAACTTTCCCTTCTACTTCAATTACGTCTTCTTTAGCCATCTTTTCACTCTCCTGTTAAAATTTTGTATCCATCGTCGGTCACAACTACAGTATGTTCAAAGTGCGCTGAAGGACGACCGTCTTTGGTTATTATTGTCCAGTCATCATCAAGAAGTAAAATCTCTGGACTACCTAAAGTTAACATTGGTTCCACTGCAATTACCATACCTTTTTTAAGTCTCACACCAGTATTTGGTGTACCATAATTAGGAACATCAGGATCTTCATGAACACTAGTACCAACTCCATGTCCACAAAGCTCACGTACAACACCTAATCCACAACTTTCAGCGTATTTTTGAATTGCCGCTCCAATGTCTCCTATTCTATTTCCTGGTTTTACTTGCTCTAACCCAATGAATAGAGATTTCTCTGTATCACTAAGTAGTTTTTCATTTTCACGACTTACATTACCTACCGTATAAGTCCAAGCAGAGTCTCCATGATACCCTTTAAAACAAGCTCCAATATCAATAGAAATAATATCTCCATCTTGTAAAACTCTATCACTAGGAATACCATGTACAACCTCATCATTTATACTAGTACAAATACTAGTAGGATAACCATCATAACCTTTAAATGAAGGAGTTGCATCACGACTAATAATATATTTTTCTGCTAGATCATCTAACTTGCGAGTCGTAATACCTTCTTTAATAAAAGGTTTTAAATATTGATGAGTATCATATACAATTTTCCCTGCTTTCCTTAACAGTTCAATCTCTCTATCACTTTTTATCGTAATCATTACTTTTCATCTCCAACTATGTTTTCTATTCTTTGGAAAACTTCCTCTATACTACCAATACCATTAACATGTTTTAAAACGCCAATTTCTTGATAGTGTTTTATAATAGGTTCCGTCTTATCAAGATAAGTTTGATAACGCGTATTAAATGCTTCGATATTATCATCACTTCTTTGATAAAGCCTTCCCCCACAATTATCACAAACCGACTCTTGTGTTGGAGCATTTTCTGAATCATTTATGTTAAAGATTGCACCACAATCTTCACATATCCTTCTTCCTATTATTCTTTTTTCTAATATTTCTCTATCAATATCTAATGATATTACATAACCAATTTCTTGTCCAATTGATTTTAATATTTCATCATAATGAATAGCTTGTTCTATATTTCTAGGAAAGCCATCGATTACAAAACCATTTTGACAGTCTTCTTTCGCAAGTCTTTCTTTTACTACTTCATAAGTAATTTCATCTTTAACAAGTTTTCCACTAGATAAAATTTCTCTAATATATATTCCTATCTCAGTATCTTCTTTTGAAATATCTCTAAAGATATCTCCAATCGAAATATGAGGTATTTTATATTTTTTAGAAATCAAATCAGATTGAGTTCCTTTACCTGCCGCAGGAGGCGCAATTAACATTATATTTTTCATCGTCTACTGTATCCTCTTTTATAATTTCTTGCAAGAAGACTTCCTTCAAGTTGTTTATAAGTTTCAAGTGCAACACCAACTACGATTAACAATCCAGTTCCACCAATAGAAACTGTCGTTGGTAAACTAGTTACTTTAGTAAATATTATTGGTAGACCTGCAAGTACTACTAAGAATAATGATCCTAGAACTGTAAGTCTTGATAATATTCTACTTAAATGTTTTTCAGTTTCTTCTCCTGGTCTAATTCCTGGTATATATCCACCATTTTCTTGTAAGTTTTTAGCAAATTCATCAGGTTTCAATTGAATAAATGTATAAAAATATGAGAATAAGAAAATTAATAATACATATATCAAGAATCCAACTGGTGTTGTATAATTTAAATATTTTTGGACGAACAATGTTACTCCTTCTTTATTTACAAGTTGAGCAACAAGTGTTGGTATTGAAAGCAGACTTGATGCGAAAATTACTGGAATTACTCCTGCTGAATTTATCTTTATTGGCATAAAAGATTTACTAGCACCATAAGCATTAGTTGACTTATTAGCATATTGAATAGGTATTCTTCTTTCTGATTCTTGAACAAATATAACTCCGATAATGATAAGGAAATATACAGCTACAAACAATACAAATTTTAAAATTCCAAATATTGTTTCTTGAGCGGTTCCAATTACTACTAAATCACTAAATGCTGTAATAAACATTTGAGGTAAACTAGCAATAATTCCTGCCATAATAATTAAACTGATACCATTTCCAATACCTTTTTGAGTAATTTGATCTCCAAGCCATAAAAGAAATGCTGTTCCAGCAGTAAGTACTGTTGAAATGTATAAATACTCTAAAGGATTTCCAGTTTTACCTAAAATAGCAAACGCTAGGATATATCCTTCAAAGAATGAAAATGCAATACCTACAAATCTAGTAATTTGATTTATCTTTTGACGACCAACATGACCTTGCTTCGCAAGTTCAGAAAAATATGGAACTATATCCATTTGCAATAATTGCATAATGATTGATGCCGTAATATAAGGCATTACCCCTAAAGCAAATATTGAAAAATTCTTTAAGGCTCCTCCACCCATTGCATTGATGAGTTCCA
This sequence comes from uncultured Bacilli bacterium, assembly GCA_947627375.1. Taxonomy (GTDB): domain Bacteria; phylum Bacillota_I; class Bacilli_A; order RF39; family UBA660; genus CANRDQ01. The sequence goes on from CANQVR010000008.1 coordinate 23,747, forward strand.
AAAACCCTAAATTATTAGTTAAATCATCAGTTCCAGGAACACGAATTGATATTCCTAAAATGAAAATTGTAAGTACCCCTAAAGTAAATAATATTCTTACTCTTAAATCTTTATTTGTAGGAGTAAATAATTGCTTCATGGTCTTAAACATCTTAGATCACCTCAGCTTTACTTCCTGCTTCCTCGATCTTAGCAAGTGCAGTCTTAGAAAATTTATGTGCTTGAATAGTTAATTTCTTTTCAAGTTTTCCATCTCCTAATACTTTGATACCTGCAAGTTGTTTTCTAACAATTCTTTTTTCTAAAAGTAATGCAGGTGTAACTAAAGTTCCATCATCGAAACTATTTAAATCATCTAAATTAACAACAGCATAAACTTTTCTAAATCTATGATTTGAAAATCCTCTTTGTGGAAGTCTACGGTATAAAGGTAATTGTCCACCTTCAAATACTGGATTTATACTTCCTCCACTACGTGCTTTTTGTCCCTTTTGTCCACGACCACTAGTTTTTCCTAAACCAGATCCAGGTCCACGACCTACACGTTTTTTTCTATTTGTTGCTCCTATATTTTTTTCTAATTCATGTAACTTCATTATCCTAATATCTCCTCTACTGATTTACCACGAAGTTTTGCAACTTCTTCTGGTGTTTTAATAGATTTTAGCGCATTCATAGCAGCTGTAGCCATGTTTAATTTAGTTCTTGCTCCAAGGGACTTAGAAACAATATCACGAACTCCCGCTAATTCTAAAACAGCTCTTACACTACCTCCAGCAATAACTCCAGTACCTGCAGCAGCTGGTTTAATAATAACACGAGCAGCACCACTAGTACCGATTGCCTCATGTGCAACTGTTCTTCCATCTATTAGAGGTATTTTTATCATATTTTTATTAGCATCTTGAATTGCTTTTTTAATTGCATCTGGTACTTCATTAGCTTTTCCTGTACCAATTCCAACAAGACCTTTTCTATCTCCTACAACAACTGTTGCAGAAAATCTTCTTTGACGTCCACCTTTGTTAACCTTAACAACACTTTTAACGTCAATTACTAATTCTTCTAAAGTCTTTTCTTTTGAAAAATCTTTTCTCTTTTGCATATTAACCTCCTATTAGAATTCTAATCCATTCTCACGTGCAGCTTCTGCTAAAGCTTGAACGCGACCATGATAAAGATATCCACCTCTATCAAATACTACTTTTTTAATGTTAGCTTTCTTTGCAACTTCTGCAATTTTTTTACCAACAAGTTGTGCTGCTTCTTTATTTCCACCGTTTTTAATATTTAAATCTTTATCTAGTGATGAAGCAGAACAAAGAGTAGCTTGAGTTTCATCATTTATGATTTGTGCATAAATCTCTTTATTAGATCTAAACACATTAAGTCTTGGTGTCATTTCAGTTCCCATAATTTTATTACGAATTCTTTCATGTCTTGCGATACGCATAGCATTACGAGATTCTTTTTTTATCATATTATCCTCCCTTTCTACTTAATTAAGCAGCTTTCTTTCCTTCTTTACGACGAATATGTTCATCGACATAACGAATTCCTTTACCTTTATAAGGTTCAGGTGGTCTTACTTTTCTAACATTTGCAGCAAACTCACCAACTTTAACTTTGTCGATTCCTGAAATAGTAATTTTATTATTACCATCTGCTGCAACAGTAAGCCCTTCGATAACTTCCATCTCAACAGGATGAGAATATCCTGCATTGATAACTAATTTCTTACCTTGAACATTAAAACGATATCCAACACCTACTATTTCAAGTGCTTTTTCATAACCATCAGTAACACCTTTAATCATATTTGTAATTATTGCATTCATTGTACCGTGATTAGCTTTATATTCTTCGTTTTTTCTTTCTAAGGTAATTTCATTATTTTCATTTTTCATATTTATTCCATCAAGCATTGCTTGCTTTAAAGTTCCTTTAGGCCCTTTAACTTCTACTACATTATCATTTAAAGTTATAGTAACATTCTCAGGAACTTTGATGATACGATTACCTATACGGCTCATTTGTATTCCTCCTTATATTATTTATATTACCAAATATAAGCTAAAACTTCTCCACCTATATTTTCACTACGTGCCTTCTTGTCAGTCATAATTCCACGTGAGGTAGAAATTATAGCGATTCCAAGTCCATTAAGAACCTTTGGTAATTCATCATGTTTAGCATAAACACGAAGTCCTGGTTTAGAAATTCTTCTTAATCCAGTTATAACTCTTTGTTTTTTATCTGCATATTTTAATGATAATACAAGAGTTCCTTGAACATTATTTTTTTCTAACTTATAATCATTAATAAATCCTTCTTCTTTTAAAATCTTAGCGATTTCTTCTTTAACTTTAGAAGCAGGTACTTTCACTTCTTCATAACGCATTTGATTAGCATTACGAATACGTGTTAACATATCTGCAACAGAATCTGTTACTACTGCCATATATAGCTCCTCCTTTCACGCCTACCAACTTGATTTTTTAACACCTGGTATTTGTCCTTTATTTGCAAGTTCACGAAAACAAATACGACAAATTCCGAATTTTCTCATTACACCATGAGGTCTTCCACAACGTGAACATCTAGTATATTCACGAACTTTATATTTTTGTTTACGTCCTTGCTTTGCAATCATACTTTTCTTTGCCATTTTATCCCTCCAATTACTTTCTAAAAGGAATTCCAAGTCCATCTAATAAGTCAAATGCTTCTTCGTTTGTTTTAGCTGTAGTTACGAATACAATATCCATACCACGAACTTTAACAACATCATCATAATCAATTTCAGAGAAAATTAATTGTTCTTTAATTCCCATTGTATAATTTCCTCTTCCATCAAAAGATCTCTTGTTAACACCTCTAAAGTCACGAACACGAGGTAAAGCAATTGAAATTAACTTATCCATAAAGTTATACATATTTTCTCCACGTAATGTAACTTTACATCCGATAGATTGTCCTTCTCTTACTTTAAATCCTGCTACTGATTTTTTTGCTTTTGTTACAACTGGTCTTTGGCCAGCGATTTTAGTTAAATCTTCTACTGCTGCATCTAATAATTTAGAATTACTAGTTGCATCTCCAACTCCCATATTAATAACAATTTTATCAATTTTAGGTACTTCCATAACACTTTTATAGTTATGCTTTTTCATTAAACTTGGAACTACTTCATTTAAGTATTTTTCTTTTAGGCGGTTCATAGTTGTCCTCCTTCCGATTAATCTATTTTTTCATTAGATTTTTTTGTAACTCTAACTTTTTTGTTAGATTTCTTATCAATGTCGTGTCCTATTCTAGTTCTCTTTTTAGTTTTAGGATCAACAATCATAACATTAGATATATGAATTGGTGCTTCTATCTCTAAGATTCCACCAGTATTTTGTCCAGTAGGTTTTTGATGTTTTTTAACAATATGAACACCTTCAACTACTACTTTATCTTCATTTTTTAATGTTTTAATTATCTTTCCTTCTTTTCCTTTATCAGAACCAGCAATAACGACTACTTTATCTCCTACTTTTAGCATAAATTTTTCCTCCTTATAGTACTTCTTTTGCTAAAGATACTATCTTCATATAATCTTTATCACGTAATTCACGTGCTACTGGTCCGAAAATACGAGTTCCAACAGGACTCTTATCATCTTTAATAATAACACAAGCATTATCGTCAAACTTAATATAACTTCCATCGTCACGTCGAACGCCTTGACGACTACGAACGATAACTGCCTTTACAACTTTTCCTTTTGGAAGTGGTGAGTTAGGAATAGCATTTTTAACTGTTCCAACTACAACATCTCCAATGTTTCCTGTCTTTCTATTACTTCCACCAAGTACACGAATAACTAAAAGTTCACGTGCTCCTGAATTGTCAGCAACTTTCATACGACTTTCTTGTTGTAACATAATTATTCCTCCTTCTCATCAAAGCATTATTATAAAATTACTGCTTCTTTTACTATTTCTTTTAGATAAAAATGTTTAGTCTTAGAGATTGGTCTTGTTGAAACAATTCTTACTGTATCTCCCACTTTAGCTTTATTTGTTTCATCATGTACTGAATATTTCTTAGAGCTTTTAACTCTCTTATGATATAACGGATGAGTTTTATAAGTTTCAACTAACACTGTTATCGTTTTATTATTAGTAGCACTAACTACTTTTCCAACTAATTCTTTTTTAATTTTCTTTTCCATGATAACCTCCCTATGCATCCTTCTTACGTTCATTTAGAACGGTTTTCATTCTTGCTACGGTGTGTCTTAAATCTCTGATTCTTGAAGGTTTTTCTAAGGTACCAGTTGCTTGTTGAAAACGTAAATTAAATAACTCTTCTTTACTTTCCTTTAACTTTGCTTCAATCTCTTCATTAGATAATTCTCTTATTTCTTTAACCTTCATTTACATCACCACCATCTTCTTTTTTAACAAATTTTGTGGTCATCGGTAACTTGTGTCCAGCAAGTCTTAAAGCTTCACGAGCTACTTCTTCGCTAACTCCAGAAATTTCAAACATGATTTTTCCTTTTTTAACTACAGCAACCCATCCTTCAACATTACCTTTACCTTTACCTTGACGAGTACCGATTGGTTTTTTAGTAAGTGGCATATGTGGGAATATATTGATCCACACTTTTCCACCACGCTTCATATAACGTGTCATCGCAATACGTGCAGCTTCAATTTGATTAGCAGTAACCCAAGCGCCTTCTTTAGCTTGAATTCCATATTCACCAAAATGAAGTTCAGTGTTTCCACGTGATTTACCTTCATGAGATAATCTATGAACACGTCTATGTTTTACTCTTGACGGTATTAACATATTAATTACCTCCCTTAGTCTTTTTTGAAGGTAGTATTTCGCCCTTATAAATCCATACTTTAACACCGATTTTTCCATAAGTAGTATCTGCTTCTGCAGTTGCATAATCAACATCCGCTCTTAAAGTATGTAGAGGTATTACTCCTTCTTTATATCCTTCACTACGAGCCATATCAGCACCACCAAGGCGACCTGACACTAGTGTTTTTATTCCTTTAGCTCCAGCTTTCATTGCATTTCTAATAGCACGTTTTTGAGCCATACGGAATGATGCTCTATTTGTGATTTGATTGGCAATTGAATCAGCTACAAGTTGAGCATTTAAATCAACTTTCTTAATATCAACAATTGATATTTGAACTTTATCTCCTGCAATTTTAGACAATTGTTTTTTTAGTTTTTCTATTTCTTCTCCACCACGTCCAATCATAACGCCAGGTTTAGAAGTATGAATAAATAATTCACATCTTTTGGAATTTCTTTCTATTTCAACTTTAGCAATACCAGCATTTTTAAGATTTTCTTCTAAATATTTTCTTATCTTAATATCTTTATCTAAATACTTAGAAAAATCTTTACCTTTTGCATACCATTTTGCATTCCAGTCTTTATTAATTCCAAGTCTAAGTCCTCTAGGATCTGTCTTTTGTCCCATAAGTTAACCTCCTATAAATTTCTAGCATTTTTTATGCTTTTTCAGCCACAACAATTATAATGTGACTAGTTCTATGATCTTTATGTCCGATATGAGAACGTGAATCAAACATATGACGTTTCATAACAGGACCAGCATCTACTCTTGCTTCTTTAACAAATAATACATCAGCATTTGCATTTTCGTTATTAACAGCATTTGCTATAGCAGAATCTAATACTTTTTTAATAAGTCTAGCTGCTTTAGTATTAGTATTATTTAAAATAGTTAATGCTTCACTTGTACTCTTACCACGAATTAAGTCAATTGTAAGACGACAACGAATGGGAGAGATACGAAGTGATTTTGCTTTAGCTTTTGCTTCCATTTTCTATTCCTCCTAAAAAGTTCTATTTCTTTTTGTCAGAACCATGTCCACCAAATTTACGAGTTAACGCAAACTCTCCTAATTTATGTCCAACCATATCTTCAGTTACATAAACTGGAATAAACTCTTTACCATTATGAACGGCAAATGTATGTCCAATAAAATCAGGGAAAATAGTGGAACGGCGTGACCATGTTTTTATGACTTCTTTTTTTCCAGATTTATTTAATTTTCTGACCTTATTTAATAATCTATCAAATACATAAGGTCCTTTTTTTAAACTTCTAGCCATTTAAAATCATCCTTTCCTATTTACTATTGCGACGACGTACAATAAACTTATCAGATTGTTTTTTCTTACGTGTCTTATATCCAAGTGCAGGTTTACCCCAAGGTGTAACTGGTGCGCTACGTCCGATTGGTGCACGTCCTTCACCACCACCATGTGGATGGTCATTAGGGTTCATAACTGAACCACGAACTGTAGGGCGAACTCCCATATGACGACGACGTCCTGCTTTTCCTATCTTAACAAGTGATGAATCTTCATTTCCTACTTCACCAATTGTTGCTGTACATGTTCCAAGAACTTTTCTTTGTTCTCCACTTGATAAACGTAACATAACATAATTACCTTCACGTCCTAATATTTGAGCAGAACTACCAGCACTTCTAGCAATTTCTCCACCTTTTCCAGGACGAAGTTCTATATTATGTACCATTGTACCAACTGGAATTAACATAAGTGGTAATGCATTACCAATTTTGATATCAGCTTTTTCTCCAGCTTCAATCATATCTCCTACTTTTAAACCTTTTGGCGCAAGAATATATCTTTTTTCACCATCAACATAATTTATAAGTGCAATATTAGCAGTTCTATTTGGATCATATTCTATACTTGCTACTTTTCCAGGTACTGAAAGTTTATTTCTCTTAAAATCAATGATACGATATTTTCTTTTTACTCCGCCACCTTGATGACGAACAGTTATCTTACCTTGATTATTACGTCCACCGTTCTTACGAACAGTAACAACAAGACTCTTTTCAGGAGTAGTCTTAGTAATTTCTTCATTTACTAAAGTACTCATTTTTCTACGACCTGGGGTAGTAGGTTTATAATTTCTAATTGCCATTTTTTCTCCTCCTTCTAACCAAGATCAATAGTTTGTCCTTCTTCTAGAACAACAAGGGCTTTTTTCCATTTATTTGTCATTCCAGTATAACGACCAACTCTTCTTTTTTTAGGCTTAACATTTAATGTTCTAATGCTTTTAACTTTTACTTTAAATAATTTTTCAATAGCACTTTTAATTTCAGTTTTGTTCGCTCTTGCATCTACTTTAAAAGTATAAACTCCAGCTGACTTTGCAAGTTGTGATTTTTCAGTAATTACTGGTGCTTTAATAATTTCTAAGTATTTAGTATCCATTAACTAAGCACCTCCTCTAGTTTTTGTAAACCATTTTCTACAGTTAAAATAACATCAGTTGAGACTATATCAAGTACATTAACTTCATCAGGAGTAATAACTATAACTCCTCCTAAATTTCTCGCAGCAATTGCTACATTTAATTGTTCTTCAGGAACTACGATTAAAACTTTTTTATCATCAAGTTTTAAATCTTTAAGTATATTCACAATTTCACTTGTCTTATTTTCTTTTAATGTTAAATTTTCTAACACAACAATATTTTTTTCTTGTGCTCTTTCACTTAATGCTGAAAGAAGTGCAAGTCTTCTTTCTTTTCTATTTTGTTTTTTACTATAATCGCGTGGTACTGGAGTTCCATAACGTCCTCCACCTACCCATTGAACTGCACGAATTGAACCTTGACGAGCATGTCCTGTTCCTTTTTGTCTCCATGGTTTTCTTCCGCCACCTCTAACTTCAGAGCGGTTTTTAGTTTTATGAGTTCCTTGTCTAAGTGATGCTCTTGCTAAAATAATCGCATCATATAAAACATTTTTATTTGGGGTAATTCCAAAAATCTTCTCATTTAAGTTTATATCTTTTACTTTTTCACCTTTAAGGTTTAAAACGTCTATTTTTTTCATACTTGTTTCCTCCTTTCATCACATTTAATTAACTAACTTTTAAAATTTATTCTTGTGATGACTCTTTTGTATCAGCAGTTTTTTCTTCTTCAGCTGGTGCTTCAACAGTTTCTTCAACAGTAGTTGTATCATCTGTTGTAGTCTCTTCTACTACCTCTTCACTAACTTCTTCTACTGGTTTTTCGTCTTCATAAGTAATTAATTCAGAAGCTGGAACTGTCTCTCTACCACGTTTTACAGCTGTACGAATAGTAACAAACGCTTTCTTTGGACCTGGAACATTTCCTTTAATAAGAATAACATTGTTTTCCAAGTCAATAGAGACAACCTCAAGATTTTGAACTGTTCTAGTAACATTACCCATTTGTCCTGGTAATTTTTTACCTTTTAAAACGTGCATTGGTCTCATTGTACCAAGAGATCCTACACCACGATGATATTGAGAACCATGTCCCATTGGACCACGTGATTGATTATGACGTTTAATAACTCCTTGAAAACCTTTTCCTTTGCTAGTACCACTAACATCAACAATTTCACCAGGATTAAAGATATCTACACTTATTGTTTGTCCTAAAGTGTATTCCTTAACATCTACTCCTCTTATTTCTTTTAAGAAGCGCTTAGGTGAAGTATTTGCTTTTTTTGTATGACCCATTTTTGGTTTATTACTGTGTTTTTCATTAGTAGTTCCTGTTGCAAGTTGAATAGCATCATAACCATCTTTTTCAACTGTCTTAATTTGAGTAACAACATTAGGTTCTACTTCGATAACAGTAACAGGAATTAATTTACCTTCTTTAGTAAATACTTGAGTCATTCCTATTTTTTTACCTAAGATTCCTTTCATATTTTTTTCCTCCATTTAATTATTTTGTTTTTATTTCGATATCAACACCACTTGGTAAGTCTAACTTTGATAATGCATCAATTGTCTCCTTACTTGGATTCTTAATATCGATTAATCTTTTGTGTGTACGCATTTCGAATTGTTCACGTGAATCTTTATACTTGTGAACAGCTCTTAAAATTGTAAACTTTTCAATTTCAGTAGGTAATGGAACTGGTCCAGAAATTTCTCCGCCTGATCTTTTAATAGTTTCAACTATTTTAGTAGCTGCATTATCAAGTACTCTATGATCATATGCTTTTAAACGAATACGAACTTTTTCCTTTGACATATTTTGTCCTCCCTTCGCCTATATCTAGTATAGACTTGCTCCGTGCAAAAACCCAATAACTATTTAACAACTTAACCTAGTGTATCAGCAACCTCGCACATCTAAGCAGTCACATAAAATTAATTATAACACGTTATACCAATGAAAATCAACACTTTTTTAGAAAAAATTGCATTTTTCCGAATTTTTATTTGGAAGTTCGTTTTAAATAAATTAACGGAAATAAGTCTAATTATAGTATAATATATATTATGT